>NZ_JALQDQ010000037.1:0-492685 GCF_023631105.1 Caballeronia sp. AZ10_KS36
CCGGCGCTGCGATCTTCGCAAGCGAGCCGCCGAATTTGCCGACCGCGGTGCGCGCGGCCGATACGATCACTACGTCATTCATCTTCAATCCTCGTTGAACAGCAGAACTCGTGAATCACGGTTTTCATGCGCTTCGTCCACGCATTCAATCACGCGCTTTCGATGCAAACGACGCAGCCCATTTACATGGGCTTTTAATAGACTCTCAGGTCGAACAGCGGCCTTCTCCCGGTGCATTCAAGCGCGAATAATGCGCAAGCGCAGATTCACCGCATGCGGTGTTGCAGGCGTGAATGGCATCTGGTCCGGGGAAGTAAGTCAGTGCGTACGCTTGTGCGCCGCACCAATGAGAAGTCATTCTAAACGGAAACTAGCGACAAAAGTTTGCATATTCCTAGGTAATAACCCTAGCCTCAGTAAGAACTGCCGCATGAAAGATACGCCGACATTGGGAAAACGTCGAACGGACGTGCAATACAGCTGCTGTTTAGCAAGGGAAATTGCGTGGATAGTCTGACGAATGCTTTTTGAAAGATTTCGCCGTCGGCTGCGGGAAGCCGTCGGCGGCGGCGCGCGAAGCGCCTGCCGTTTCCCCGAAACACCGAACCAATTCAATGCCAGCTATTCATTATCTACTTAGTATTAGACGATTTTGTCCGCGTCGACTCAGCAACGTCTAACACGTTTATGACGCGCGAATGTATTGCGGCAATTTGTCCCTGCAGGTTTAAATCGCCAATACCAGTCTGATACCTTTGGCTCGTGAACAACACGCCATCATTCTGGTATTCGTTAATCGCTCTTCTTTGGTCAATACAACATCGCGATGATCGACTTCACCGTCCAGCACGCGAATCTCGCACGATCCGCATAGTCCTTCTTCGCAATCGCTTTGGATATCGATGTTCGCGCGCCTGAGCGTGGTGAGAAGCGTCTGATCGGGCGGAACAGTCAACGTCACGCCGGAATCCCGCAGTTCGACTTCGAATGCGTGCTCCGTGGACGGGTCCAGCGCGCCCAGCGTGGATTCAAAGTGTTCGATCTTCAGCGCGCCTTCGGGCCACCGGGCGCTTGCGGCCGACAGCGCGTCCATCATGCGCGCCGGGCCGCACGCATAGACTTGCGTGTCGTTCTCGATGCGAAGCGCCGAAAAGTCGTTGCGCGCGCCCTCCTCCGATACGTACAGGCGCAGCCGTTCGCCATGCAGCGCGCGGAGGTCGTCGAGGAACGCCATCGACGCGCGGCTGCGACCGCTATAGTGAATCTCGTATTCGATGCCCTGCTCGCGCGCGTGGCGCGCCATCGCGCTGATCGGCGTGATGCCGATGCCTCCGGCAATCAGCACGACCCTGCGCGCAGCGGGATCGAGCCGGAAGTGATTGCGCGGCCCGCGAATGCGCCAGTGCGCGCCCGGCTTCACGGTGTCGTGTACCCATGCCGAGCCGCCGCGGCTCGCGGTCTCGCGCAACACGGCGATCTCGTAGGCGGCCGAATCGGCCGGATCGCCGCAGAGCGAATACTGCCGGGAGAGGCCGCTGTCGCCGCAGATGACGTCGATATGCGAGCCCGGCGTCCAGCGCGGCAGCGCGCGGCCATCGGCCGCGACGAGGCGAACACGCGCGATGCGATCCGCGCACATCGACACCGATTCGACGATCACCGCGCGGCTCACCGCATGCGACGACGGCTCGCCGATGCGCACCGTCGCGCGCGGTTCGCGCACCGACGGATTCGTGCGCTCGGGATTCAGCGCCGGGTCCCATTCGACGTAGAGGTGCTCGGGCCCGCGAAACGACGTGTTCGGCACGTACGTAAAGCGCTGCTCGGCGAGGCGCATGTGCGGCAGGCGGCGCGTGAGTTCGTCGAGAAAAATCTGCATCTCCATGCGCGCGAGATTCTTGCCCATGCACTGATGCGCGCCGTAGCCGAACGTCAGCTGATCGCTGGCATTTTCTCGGCGGATGTCGAGGAGGTCGGCGTCCGCGAATTGATGCGAGTCATGGTTGGCGGATGACGTCACGATCAACAGCTTCGCGCCCGCCGGAATGTCGATGCCGCCGATCTTCACGTCGCGCGTCGCGAGCCGCCGCCACGCCGCGACCGATCCGTTGTGCCGCAGGCACTCTTCGACCGCGTTCGGAATCAGGCTCGGGTCTTCACAGATGTCGCGCCACGCCTGGCCGTCTTGCAGCAACAGCTTGATCGCGTTGGCCGCCGCGTTGGCCGTGGTCTCGTGCGCCGCGACGATGCCCGCCATCATCATCGAATGCAGATAGGAGTCCGTAATTACGTCGGGCAGTGTCTGCTGCTTGCGGATGCCGTACTGCATCCAGCCGGGGCCGGACGGGTCCTCGCGCATGTTGTCGAGCACCTTGCCCGCGTACTGCCAGAACTTGCCGACCGCGTGCGCGACCGCCACCTGCTCCTCCGGCTTCGGCCGGCCCCACGTATTCACCGTATGCGCGATCGAATATTCGCGCAGCGTGTCCATGTCCTCCTCGGGCACGCCGAGAAAGTGCAGCGCGACGGTCAGCGGCACTTCCCACAGCATCTGATCGACGAGATCGGCGCGGCCATCGTCGATGAAGCGATCGACATACTCGCGCGTGAGCGCGCGCACCATCGGCTCGTGATGCGCGAGCGCCTCGGGCGTGAACGGGTCCATGAGCGCGCGGCGGCGCGGCATGTGCGCCGGTTCGTCCTCGTTGACGAGCGTGCGGTTGAGCGCGAAGCCGTACGACGCGAGCACCGCGTTCGCTTCCGGCCCGGTCGGCGTGATCTTCTCCAGCGCGATCGACGGGCTGAACGTGAGGTTGTCGCGAAAGATCGCCTTGATGTCGTCGTAGCGCGTGACGACCCAGTAGCCGAGCTTCGGGCTGTAGAAGACCGGCTCCTGTTCGCGCGCCCAGCGCACGTACTCGGGCGGGTCTTGCTGATAGCCGTCGCTGAACGGATCGAAGTCCGCGGCGCGCGCGCTCACCGGGCAGCCGTTCGGCGCGGTCGGATGGAAGGGGCATTGCGTCGCCGGTGTCGTCCCGGATGTCGCGGTGTTTGCGTCGGTCATCAGTTCGTCTCCTTATTTATATATTTGTGTGTCAGACCGGCTTTCCTTCGCTCGATGCCCAGTTGCGCATCAGCGTGTTGCTCGGCCGCGTTTCGTCGATCATCTTGCGCGCCGTTTCGCGACCGGCGACAGGCAAGCCGGTCGGATCGAGCACGCCGATCTGCACCAGCACCGACGCCTGATCCCAATAGATGTGTTCGTTATAGAGCTTGTCGCCGCGAAAACGGACCACCGCGAGCATCGGCACTTCGAAATAGCGGCCCGTGGGCGCGAGGCCCGGCAGCAGCCAGTCGATTTCGCGATCATGCGTCGCGCAGAACACGAATTCGTCGACGATCCGGTCCGCGCCGATCGTGCGCGAAACCGGAATCAGCTTCGTGTCTTCCGGGTTCGAGTGGACGAAGTGGTATCGGTAGAAGCGTTTGAGCTCGGCGTAGCCGACGCCGCCCGTCATCGTCGGAACATGGTTGACGTACGGCTCGGCGACCATGGTCGGCATGACGGCGTCGACATCGCGCGTCGCGAATTCGAAATAGCAGTGCTGTTCCCACAGGCGGTCGAGGTCGTAGACCGGACCGAGCACCTCGCGCAGCAAACCGAGCGTGCGCGAGTAGGCCATCAGCGCGGCGGGTTTGTCGTACGGCGACTCTGCGGACGTGGCGGACGTGGCGGACGTGGCGGGCGCGGCGAAACCGGGCGCGCAGCTGCTATATATATAGCGCTGTATCTGAGGCTTGCCGGCGAAGGCGTCGCTGGCTTGCGTTTCCGCGAAATGGAAGACCATCGGGCAGCGGATGGTGCGCAGGTCGTCGAGGCAGGCGGCGAGGTCGTCGGGATAGTAGGCCACCGCGCAGTCGATGTCCGCGTTCGCCGCCGCCTGCACGGCAAGCCCCCCGCCCGCGCCGAAGCCGACCGCGCCGACTTTGCCCGCATGTTCCGGCAGCGCGCGCAGGGCTTCGATGACCGCCGCCAGGTTTTCCATCGACACGCCGCCGCCCCGAAGCTCGCGCCCCGCCAACTCCGGCGCCAGCACGACATAGCCCTCTTCGGCGAAGCGCTCGGCGGTCGATTGCGCGAAGTCGTCGAGGCCCGCGGCATCGTGCAAGAGTATCAGTCCCGGTCCGGAGCCTTGCGCCGGGCGTGTCACGTACGCGCGAATCGGGCTGCCTTCGCGGATGGCGATGTCAATGAAAGTCCCAGCCATGTCAGGCGTCTCCGGAATCGTCGGTCAGGAAAGCAGCGTATCGGCAAGCAGCTTCACATTCAACACGACAATCACGCCCGCGACCAGCCACGCGAGCGCCGCCAGCCATCGGCCGATCACGAGGACGCCCATTTTCTGGCGGTCGGAGACGAAGCGCACGAGCGGCACGACGGCGAACGGCAGTTGCATCGACAGGATCACCTGGCTCAACACGAGGAGTTGGCCGGTAGCTCTTTCGCCGTAGATCGCGGTGACGGCGATCACGGGCGTGATGGCGATCGAGCGGGTCAGGAGGCGGCGCGCCCAGTTCGGCAGGCGCAGCCGGAGGAAGCCTTCCATCACGATCTGGCCGGCCAGCGTGGCCGTCACCGTTGAATTCAGACCCGACGCGAGCAGCGCGACCGCGAACAAGGTCGACGCGATACCGAGACCGAGCAGCGGCGACAGGAGATGGAACGCATCGGCGATTTCCGCCACCTGATCGTGACCGCTCGTATGGAAGACGGCCGCCGCCACGACGAGGATCGCGGCGTTGATGAACAGCGCGAGCGTCAGCGCGAGGGTGCTGTCGATCGTCGCCCAGCGGATGGCGTCGCGGCGCGCATCCACCGAAGCGCCATAGGCGCGCGTCTGCACGACCGACGAATGCAGATACAGGTTGTGCGGCATGACCGTCGCGCCGAGAATGCCGATCGCGAGGTACAGCATCTCGCGGTTCGTCACGATTTGCGGCGACGGCACGAAGCCGCTCAGCACCTGCGCGACCGGCGGCGCCGCCGCGGCGATCTGTAACGCAAAGCAGACCGCGATGACGGCCAGCAGCGCGATGACGAATGCTTCGAGGAAACGGAACCCTCGGTTGACGAGGAGCAGTAGAAGGAAGGCGTCGAGCGCCGTGATCAGCGCGCCGAGCACGAGCGGAATGTCGAACAGCAGCTTAAGCGCGATGGCGGTGCCGATGACCTCGGCGAGATCGCACGCGATGATCGCCATTTCGCACGCGAACCACAGCGCCAGATTGACGGGCCGGGAGTAATGATCGCGACAGGCCTGCGCGAGATCGCGCCCCGTCGCGACACCGAGCCGGACGGCCAGTGCCTGCAGCAGAATCGCCATCAAGTTCGACAACAGGATGACCGCGAGCAAGGTGTAGCCGAAGCGCGATCCACCGGCGATGTCCGTCGCCCAATTGCCGGGGTCCATGTAGCCGACCGAGATCATGTAGCCCGGGCCGGCGAACGCGAGGAGTCGCCGAAACCAGCTGCCGCCAGCAGGCACTCGCACCGACGCGTAGACCTCCGGCAAACTCGGGCGCAAATCGTCCTGTCGAGCATCTTTGTACGCGGGGCGAGGGTCGCGCATCGGCACGTGCCTCCAGTAAGGCGCTTGTCAGTGAACGAATATGCGCCGGGCGGATAAAAGATACAAGCTCCGGGCGGTTCGTCGACGTCGGCTGCTGATAATGCGACTTATCAGACGTAGCGATTTAGGTTGTCAATTTCAGACGGAGTTGATAACCTCGCCGCAAATGGCTGATATCAAAGACAAAATTTCTCGTTCTCAAGTCCCGCTGCACGACGGCTCGGCGTCGCAACGACTCACGCGCCAGCATTTCGCCCTGTATCGCGGGTATCTCGACGGCGTGTCGGAAGCGCAGCTTCACGCATCGTATGGCGACTCGGGCGGCGACGTGCGCAGCACTCGCCGGCTCATCGCTGCGCTGCGCGACATGCTGTCTGTGCTCGCGCGCCGCGCGCAGGATATCGAAGCCGCCCATCTTCTTCGGTTGCGTCCGGGGAGCATTCCGTCGACGCCCGCCGAACTCGCCGCGAGCGCGCCTTCGCTCGAGGCATTCCGCGAGCGCGTCGACCCGGATGGTGTATTCGGTGAAGCCGAGTTGCTCGCGTTGTACCGCGAGGCGCATCCCGCGGACGCGTCGCCCGCCGTGGACCGGCGGACCGCGCGAAACATGCGCCTGCGTCGGCGTCAGGCGGACGCGCTCGCGCGAATGGAAGCGACGCTCGTCCACGATCCGAAGCCAGAACATCCGGTCGATGGATGGTTCGAGCCGGCGGTCGCGGCGCGGCTCGCGGCGGCTGGAATCGAGACGATCTCGGATTTGATCGCGTTGGTCGAACGCCGCGGGCATCGCTGGCACACGGCGGTGCCGCGACTCGGTCCCAAGGGCGCGCAGCGGATCGTCGACTGGCTGCAGCTTCACGCCGATGCGCTCGGGCACAGACTTTCGCAACTGGCGCTGGTGCCGCGACGGCAGTGGGCGGCGGATGCGCCCGCGCGCCCCGCTGCCGATGGGGATACGGTTGCCGTCGCGCCGCTCGAAGCAGTTCGCGTCCCCGCTCCGCTCGACGGCTCCAGCGGGACGAATCGGGCCAGTGGCGGGAACTGCCGTCTCCGTACGGATATCGAGGCGATCACCGCCTGGCTCGACGCGCGTTCGGCAAGTGAGCATACACGCCGGGCATACCGACGCGAGGCGGAGCGGCTGCTGTTGTGGGCATTGGTCGAGCAGAACAAGCCGCTGTCGTCACTGACTTCACTGGATTGCTGCGATTACGTTCATACGTTTCTCGTGAACCCGCCCCCCGCGCGTTGGGTGGCGAAAGAGCGTGTCGAGCGTTGCCTCGCCGGCTGGCGGCCGTTCGCCGGGCCGTTGTCGGACCGAAGCCGGGAGACAGCGCGCGCGATACTCAACGCCATGTGCCAATGGCTGGTCGAAGTCGGTTATCTGGCGACGAATCCGTTCAGTGGCTTGGAGCGTGCGGCGACGCCACCCGTTTTCGATGCAGAGACGCGCTCGCTCCACTTCGAGCAGTGGAAGTACGTTTTCGACGCCGTGACCCGGCCTCAGTACACCTTCACGGAACACCGCGACCGCCTCGCACTCCTGCTCGCGTACGCCACAGGATTGCGCCGCGGCGAGTTGGCGAGCGCGACGACCGACATGCTGTCAGTCGGGCGTCTTGCGGGCGTCGATGCGCCGGTTTGGCGGTTGAGCGTCAGCCCTGCATCGCGGGGAAGGAGGAGCCGCTCGGTACTTCTGCCGCCGATCGTGATCGAGGCGCTACAAGACAACCTCGCCATGCGCGGACTTCCCGGCGCGCTGGATTGCCCGGAAGGCACGCCGCTACTGGCCCAGGCGCGAAGCGGCGGGTCGATCACGCCCGACGGCATCGGCAAGCTGTTCAAAGCGATCTTCGCGAGTGCCGCCGCTGCGGCCGAAAAAGAAGCTCCCGGGTCAGGGCGTCGTCTTGCGCTCGCGAGTACTCACTGGCTTCGGCACACGCATTCCGCGCATGCGCTGGCGCAGGGCGCGGACATCGTCCAGATCGGCAAGGGCCTCGGGCATGCAAGCCTCACGACCACATCGCTCTACTTGCAGGACGGCGGTTCGCGGCGTTTACTTGGCGTCGAGCGGCTTCTGAGGGAGACTTTGGCCCTCGGATCGTCGTCAGAATCCGCTTAAGGCTGTCGGCGGGGGTTCGGAACGTTGTAAAAATGCCTGCGCGGGCTCGGGAAGGACTTCAGAGTTTACTTGAGGTTTACCGGTTGGGCGTTTATTCTTCGGTTTGCAGTATGTTTTCCACAAACCGAAGAATTATTTGCTTACCCAGGCCCGCCAGTGACTGCGAACTCCATGTTAAGCGCCCGGCTTCCCGAAGTCGATCAATCCGTTTCCATCGAAACGCTGCTGGGGGTGGCCGCCCAAGCCACTGACATCCTCAATCAGATCCGCGACGCGATGCTCGAGCCGTACCCTCGGAAGAGCGCGCCGACTTTCACAAGCGCGCAAGTTGCGTCACTGTGCGGCATCGACAAGCAACGGTTTCAGTATCTGACGACCAAGGGTGAGCTGCCGGCGGGAACGTCGAAGGGCGCGGGACGGAGCAAAGAGTTCACGTTGGAGGAAACGCTCACGTGGGTTCGCGCGACGAAGGAACGCGTCAGGCGCCCCGAGGGCAAACGCGGACGTATCGTGACGGTCGCAAACTTCAAGGGCGGCGTCGCGAAAACCACGACTGCCGTCTCGGCTGCGCAGGCGCTAACGCTGCTCGGCCGACGCGTGTTGGTGATCGACTGTGACCCCCAAGGCACCACGACGCAGCTGTGCGGGTGGGCTCCCGACGCCGAGATCTCCGACGACCAGACGCTCTTGCCGCTCATCTATGGCGACCAGGAGACGCTGCGTTATGCCGTACAAGAGACGTATTGGCATAACCTGGATCTCATCCCGGCCTCCTCTTCGCTTTTCGACGCAGAGTTCGAGATACCGGCGAAGGTGCTCAACGACAGTACGTTCGAGTTCTGGGAAATCGTCCGCAAGGGCTTGCTACCATTGACAGACGAATACGATGCGATCGTCATCGATACGCCGCCCGCGCTCAGTTATCTGACCATCAACGCCCTGCTGGCGTCCGACGCCATTCTCCTGCCTTGCCCGCCCGAGGCGCTCGACTTCGCGAGTTCGACCCAGTTCTGGCATCTATTCGCGGACATTGCGAAGAAGCTTCCGGGCGTACTCGAACAGAAGCGGTTCGACTTCGTGAATGTCATTCTTACGAAGGCCAAGTCCGACGACGTTTCCCGCGTTGTTCGGGGCTGGTTGCAAAAAGCTTACGGCGATCGCGTGTTGCCGTTCGAGATTCCGGAGTCCACGGTACCTAAGGGCGCGTCTGCGCAACTCTCGACGGTCTACGACTTGTCGAAGCCTGACGGAAGCACGGCCGCTTACAACAGATTCAAGGAGCCGCTCGACCGGCTAGCAGAACACCTCGACGCGCAGTTCGTGCGCGCATGGAACCAGAAGGAGGAATAAATGGGGATTGGCGACAGGCTCCTCGCGAAGACGGCGAATGTCGGGAGCAAGCCGTCGGAGACGGCGCAGCGGCCCGCGAACACCGAGCCGCGCACATCGCCCGGCCGATTGATGGATGCGCAGCATCGTATCAATACGGCTCAGGCACGCATCAAGGAACTGGAATCGCAACTGGAAGAGCGGGCGGCGCTTGAAGTGCCGCTCGACGCGCTCGTGGAAGTGCCGGGGCGCCGCCGTAAGCTTACAGCCGAACAGTTTCAGGAACTGAAGAGTAACCTCGCGCAGCACGCGTTGGCCACACCGATACTCATCCGGTCCATCGCAGACGGGCGTTACGAAATCGTCGCCGGGCACAATCGGGTCGCGGCTTACCGAGAACTGGGGCGCAGCAGTATCCGCGCTAACGTGGCATCCATCGACGAAGGTGAGATCGAGTTCGCCGCTTTTTTCTCGAACCTTCTATCGCCATCCCTCACGGATTTCGAGAAGTACTGGAATTTCAAGCGGCTTCAGGAGTTGAGCGGACTCTCGCGGACAGAGATCGCCGACAGCGCCGGATTGAGTAAAAGCCACGTGAGCCGGATTTTCTCGTTCGATGCGTTACCGGACGCAGCCAAAGAAGTTCTGGCGACGAAGCCGGAGCGACTCGGAAGCAATGCTGCCCAGAAGCTTGCCGCCCTGGCAGAAGCGGGAAAGGCCGAGAAGGTTGTCGAAGCAGTTCGGCGCCTCGTCGACGACGAGAACTTTACGCAGGACAAAGCGGTTGCACTGGTCGCAGATAAACCGAAGGCGACCCCGCCGAACTCAACGGTTGTTCGCGCCGGGCGGCGGAAAGTTTGTGAAGTGACAAGCCGGAACGGGGTGGTGGGAGTCCGGTTCTTCGAAAAAGACGCGAATGCGGCAGACGATTGGGGGCAGCGGATTGCGGACTTCATCAGCAAGTCGCTTACTGAAGAAGCCGGGGAGGAGTGACCTACTAGGTACTCGTTAGAAATCAAGGACTTAGCGTTTGACTAGCCCCGAAACATTAACACCCTTCCGGACCAGTACCAGCACATCACTTGGCCGAGGTAGCCATGTAACCAATACCCTATAAAAGACAAAAGCCTTCGGCGCCAACCGAAGGCTTTTGAATTCGGGCTTAACTGCTGTTCGCCCGGTTCGCTTCCCGACGCCAATCGGGTCACGAGTGCACATCTCGAAGTTTAGCGGATCGCGATCGGCAGTCAAGCGTTTGCCCCTCCATTTCTCGAAATGGACGCACTTGACATGCATATCGCGCAACTTTCCGTTGCTGGCGAGGGTAGTTCTCGTCTGCAACACCATGAAATCCTCCGCGGACCAGAAGACCAACAGGCGCTGGACGAATACGCTTGTGATCGGTCGAACCTCCCTTGGGTTGTCTTTCGTGCGGCACATCGCGCGAATCACTTGTCCGCGCTACCGGCTCGCGCGCGGGCGGTCCTCGCCGCTCTGGCGCGGACAGTCGATGCTGCGCGCCCATTCGCAGCCATATTCGCCCGACGCGAGCTTTTGACAGGGCGAGCACTGCAATCCATGCGGACGTTCTATCGCAGCCTCGACGATCTCGAAGCAGCCGGATTCATTACCCGCCCCCCGCAAGCAAGGTACGGGAGCGCTGGTCTTTTTGGTCGCGCCTATCTCCACCTAACAGCCAAAGCGGCCGACCTGCTCGGCCTGACTGAGAAGCCACAAGACGCGTCCACTTCTTCGCACGAGACGCGACGCGCCCCTGCGCATAGCCAACGCGAAGTTTCGTTGGCTACACCGTCTGTCACCCTGGCAGACGGTGCTATATATAAGGATCTATCCCCTACTAATCAAAAGAGACAACCGGGACGCCTCCCCGCCGACCTCACGCGCCTGCGCCTCCTCGGATTTCGTGAATTCTTTATCTTCAAACTCATGGGCGAAGCTCGCCAACACGGAAAGCGTCTTTCCGACGTGGTAGAAACGACCTGGGACCATCTCAAGCGAGCCAAGCACCCCGTCAGCTATCTTCGCGCTCTGCTGCGAAAGCCCGTCGACTACGCGTATCGAGTTCGTATGCATCGCGCTGAATCCGCCGAACAAGAAACGCGCGAGTTGAACGACCTGCACGTCCATCGGGCCGCGAAGGCGATCGCAGGCAAAGCGTTCACAAGCAGCGACGGGCTCACGCGCTATTTCGTGTCCGCCGACGCAACAGAATTGACCGCGCATCACTGCGATGAAGCGCGTCCTCGCATACGCATAGGCTCCTGGGCCAGCGAATTCGTCGCCGCACTGGATGCCGGCCGCATCGTGCCCGTTGCCGATACCGCTTCGAACGCCGCGGCCGCGTTACCGCGTCGCACTGCGGCCGATCGGAGCGACGTCGCAGTCGCGCAGCACCCGTGGCCTAGCACGACACATGTTAATGAACTCAAGCGCTTCCTCAAGTTGAAAACGGGCGGCATCGCCCTCAGATCGTCTTCAAGCGAGAAGTCCGGACGCATGCGCGCGAGCGGTCTCTCACCGGAGCGCCCCGCAATGTCTGACGTTTCGCCGCAACGCGCAGACCTTATGAAAAACCTGCTGCGTCGCAACAAACCCTGATATACTCTAAGGTTCCGCCTCTAGAGGCGATTGAAATACGCAAGCTGCGCGACTAGCCGGTTTGCGCGCTTTGCTCGATGCGATTCTCAGCAAGCCGTCCGTGATCGAAAGTCATTCGATATCCATGCGGGCCGTACGCTCGCTTCCGGGGACCTGTCATCGCCGAGCAAACCCGTCGAGGAGAAAGTATGGCAAGTTTTGATCGGGAAGATTCGGAGCTGGATATCGTCGCGCCGGCGCGCAAGTCGCCGGGCCGACGCGCAGGCAAAGCAAAGGGCCAGACCGGCAACGTGCAGCCCGATGTCGTGATGACGGCGGAGCAGGACGAAGAGCGGCAGCGTCAAATGCGCGCGTTGATTCAACTGGGCAAGGAGCGCGGCTATCTAACGCATGCCGAGATCAACGACCACTTGCCCGACAACTTCGCGCAGACGGCGGCGATGGAAACCATCGTCAGCACGTTCAACGACATGGGCGTGGCCGTCTACGAGCAAGCGCCGGACGCCGAAACGCTGCTGTTGAGCGACAACGCGCCGACGGTGGTGACCGATGAGCAATCGGAAGAGGAAGCCGAAAACGCGCTTTCGACCGTCGATTCGGAATTCGGCCGCACGACCGACCCGGTTCGCATGTACATGCGCGAGATGGGCGCGACGGAACTGCTCACGCGCGCGGGCGAAATCGCTATCGCGAAGCGCATCGAAGACGGCTTGCACGAGATGATCCAGGCGATCGCCGCGTGCCCGTCGACGGTGGCGAGCATCCTGGGGGACGCCGCGCAGGTCGAATCCGGAGAGCTCAAGATCGACGAACTCGTCGACGGTCTCAAGGAAGACGACGCAGCGGAAGAAGAAATTTCGGCATCCGAAGTGACGGAATCGACCGACATCGATACGGACGCCGAAGAATCGGATAGCGACGAAGACGACGACGGCGACATCGAAGGCGGGGACGCCGGTGCATCGAACGAAGCGCGTTTGAAGCAACTGAAAGCGGACTGTCTCGAAATTTTCGCTCGCGTGCGCGAGTTGGCCGAACAAGCCAGTCATCCGAAAGGTTCGGGCGCCGCAGCAACCAAGGCGGTCGAACGTGCGCGCGCGGAAATCCAGCGCGAACTGGGGTCGATCCGCTTCACGGCGAAGACCATCGACCGTCTGTGCGCGAACGTTCAGCAGCAAGTCGCGCAAGTTCGCGAGATCGAACGTCGCATTCTGCAGATCGCCGTTGATCGCTGCGGCATGCCGCGCGAGAAGTTCGTCGAGTCGTTCCCGGGCCATGAAACCGACCTCGAATGGACGGCTCGCACGGCGGCAAGCGCCAAGCAATACGGTGCATCGCTCGAACGCAGTTTGCCGGCCATTCAGGCAGAGCAGCAAAAGCTCATCGACATCGAAGCCGCAGTCGCGATGCCGCTCAAGCAACTCAAGCAGATCAACCGTCAGATGACGGCTGCCGAGCTGAAGATGCGTCAGGCGAAGCGCGAGATGATCGAGGCGAACCTGCGTCTCGTGATTTCGATCGCGAAGAAGTACGTCAATCGCGGCATGCAGTTCCTGGATCTGATCCAGGAAGGCAACATCGGTCTGATGAAGGCGGTGGACAAGTTCGAATATCGCCGTGGCTGGAAGTTCTCGACGTATGCGACGTGGTGGGTCCGCCAGGCCGTGACGCGCTCCCTCGCTGATCAGGCTCGCACGATCCGCGTGCCGGTTCACATGATCGAAACGATCAACAAGCTGAACCGCATCTCGCGCGAGATTCTGCAGCAGACCGGTCAGGAAGCGCATCCGTCGGTGCTCGCCGAGCGCATGGAAATGCCCGAGGAGAAGATCCGCGGCATTCTCAAGATCGCGAAGCAGCCGGTGTCGCTGGAAACGCCGGTCGGTGAGGACGCCGATGCAACGCTCGGCGACATGATCGAAGATCAGGGCGCCGCGTCGCCGGCGGATGCCGCCGTGCACGCGAACATGCGCGCCGCGATCGACGACGCACTCAACGCGCTGTCGCCGCGCGAAGCGAAGGTTCTGCGCATGCGCTTCGGTATCGACACGGCGTCGGACTACACGCTCGAAGAGCTCGGCAAGCAGTTCGATGTGACGCGCGAGCGCATTCGCCAGATCGAAAGCAAGGCGATGCGCAAGCTCATGCATCCGAGCCGCGCGGACAAGCTGCGTCCGTTCCTGGATCGCTAAGCTAGAACAAGCAGGTCGAGTAGGGCCATAAACGCGTGCCGTCCCATGGACGGCACGCGTTTTTTTTCGCCTGCGCCGCTCAGCCGCGCGTGGTGCCCTTCGGCGCCGATGCCGCCGCGCACGCCTGCAGGGCGACGATCGCCTTTCGCGCGAGCGTCACCGTCTCTTCGCAAGCGTGAACGTTGGCGAAGATCGAACATCCCCCGCCCGCGTCGATTTTCGAAACCGCGCGGCGCACCCGTTCCAGCGCCGATTGCGGCGAGCCGCTGTCCTTCACGATGGCGGCGACGTCGAATGCGCTGCCGCCATCCGTCTCGACATAGCCGGGGCATTGACCGACCGCCTGCGCGTGCGCGCCCGCGCACATGAAACCGACGAGCGCAACGACGGCGAGCGTTCGCGGGCAGCGCCTACGAAGATGGAAGAAGCGAAGAGTGTTCATGGCGTCGCAATCCAACGGAGCATCGTATCGAGACTGGCGCGCCGGGCTCATCGATAGCTGTCGCAAAGCACCGCGTTGTCCACAGTTTCCGTGCACAAGCGTGTGGATATCCTGAGCATCGCCGAGCCAACGCGTTGATGCGAAACGTGTTTCACCCGTCGTGCGAAATGCGCGCGTGAAACGGCTATTGTGGACCGGTTCAAAAAAGCGCGTTCGCTCTCGTGTCTTTCGATCGGCTCCCACGAAGACGCAATGTCGTTGTCCACAATTTCAGTGGTCAACCATGTGGATATCCTGAGCATCGAGCGGCTAACCTGTTGATGCTCAACGCGTTTCCCCAGACGTCGCGCAATCATGCGTCGCGCGACGATCTCAGCGCATCGTCGCTACTAGGACTCAATCGCGCTTCGGAATGTCGAGCCCGCGTTGCACCGCCGGCCGTGCGACGAAGGCATCCAGTGCGCGCTGCACATGCGCGTACGCGTCGAACTGAACGAGATCGCGCGCCTCGTAGAAGCCGACCAGGTTACGCACCCACGGAAAGACCGCGATATCCGCGACGCTGTAGTCGTCGCCCATGATCCACTCGCGGCCGGCGAGCCGCGCGTCGAGCACGCCGAGCAGACGCTTGCTCTCCGCCACGTAGCGATCGCGCGGCCGCTTGTCCTCGTAGTCCTTGCCCGCGAATTTGTGGAAGAAACCGAGCTGGCCGAACATCGGACCGATGCCGCCCATTTGGAACATGAGCCATTGAATCGCTTCATAACGGCGCGCCGGGTCTTCGGGCAGCAACTGGCCGGACTTATCGGCGAGATAGATCAGAATCGCGCCCGACTCGAACAGCGCGAGCGGCTCACCGCCGGGTCCGTTCGGGTCGATGATCGCGGGAATCTTGTTGTTCGGATTCAGCGACAGGAATTCCGCAGACATCTGATCGTTCGTATCGAAGCGCACCAGATGCGGCTCGTAGGGCAGGGCGGTTTCTTCCAGCATGATCGACACTTTGACGCCGTTCGGCGTCGGCAGCGAGTAAAGCTGAATACGGTCGGGATGCTGCGCGGGCCATTTGCGGGTGATCGGAAAGTCGGAGAGCGCGGGCATGGCGGGTCCTGTTCGATGGGAATCGCTCAATATAGCGAGTTCGACCACGCGACGCAGAAGCGCGCGGATGGCGCTTTCCCATGGCACCGCAACGCTCGCCGTGCCGCAGCTCCCAAAAGCTGGCTCGGAAATTGCGGCATTCGCCACGCTTTCCCGACGAAGACCGGCGCCCACAGCCGGGATCTCAACGACCAGACTCCTCAACCGCTGCCTTGCCGCTGCCATGAAAACCGTTCCTCTCGCAACGCTTACCGCGCTCGCCGCTGTGGCTGGGGGATTGCTGCCCAGCGTGTCGCAGGCTTACCCGCTCGAACAACAACTCGACTGCAAGTCGAGCGCCCATCGATTCATCGCGCCGCTGCGCGACGAGCAGTACATCGACGCCAGCCCGATGCGTGTCGAAGCCAACTCCGTCAACGCGTTCCGGCCGACGCACGGCAGCGATCTCACCGCGTACGGTTTTCGCGTCTACGCCGTGCTGGGCTACGAACACGGCGACGCGCTCTTCAAGCAGGGCAAGGGCGAGCCGATCAACGATTCGGCGTACGGCGTCGTCGTGGTCGGATCGAAGGAGTCGGTCGAGGCGCGCGTGCGCGATGCAGGCAGCACGGCCGTGGTGCACGAAGTCGTGCCGATGCTCATGACCGCCATCTTCTGCAACGGCAGCCCGATGCGCAACACGGCCGGCACGGTCGCAACCGACACGACCAGCAGTCATTGAAACGGCGTTGCAAGGCATATCGCCGATAATGTTCCCCTGATCGACGACGCGCGCACTGTCGCGCGCCACCCAACACTTCCACACAAGGAACCGGAGGACGACGCTCGCGCGCCCACTCCGGTCGACAGGAGAACGGAGACATGCCTGAAGCAGCCAACACGAATTCGAAGATCGCGGTTGTGACCGGGGCGGGTAGCGGCATCGGACGCGCGGCGGCGCTCGCGCTGCTCGGCGATGGCTGGTCGGTGGTGCTGGCGGGCCGCCGCGCCGCGCCGCTGGAATCGGTCATTGCCGAATCCGGCGCGGGCGAGCGCGGACTCGCCGTGCCGACCGACGTGGCCGATCCGCAATCGGTCGAACGGCTCTTTCAGGCGGCGGTGGAGCGCTTCGGCCGCGTCGATCTGCTGTTCAACAATGCGGGGGTGAGCAATCCGCCCGGCCCGTTCGAGGACTGGACGCCGGAGCAGTGGCAGGGCGTCGTCAACGTCAATCTGAACGGCATGTTCTATTGCCTGCAGCAGGCGTTTCGCACGATGCGCGCGCAGTCACCGAGGGGCGGGCGCATCATCAATAACGGTTCCATTTCCGCGAGCGCGCCGCGTCCGAATTCGGCTGCCTATACCGCGACGAAGCACGCGGTCGCCGGCCTGACGAAATCCGCATCGCTCGATGGCCGCAAGTACGACATCGCGGTCGGCCAGATCGATATCGGCAACGCGCTCACCGAACTGTCCGAGCGCATGTCGCGCGGCGTGCCGCAGGCGAACGGCGAGATCGCCGTCGAGCCGATGATGGACGTGAAAATCGTCGGCCAGTCCGTGCTGTACATGGCGAACCTGCCGCTCGAAGCGAACGTGCTGTTCCACACCGTGATGGCGACCAAGATGCCGTTCGTCGGCCGCGGCTGACGCGCTATTCGGTGCGATACCAGACGCGAATGCCCGAGTACCAATGGCTCACGCTGGTATCGTCACCGGCGCCGAAGGTGGAGAGACTTTCCACGTTCAACACGTCGATGCGATTCTCCGCGATCCACCGGTTCGCGCGTTCGACGAGCGCGGCGCCGTTTTCGTACACGTTGCCTTTGATCAGGTGATGCTGCACTACCTGCCGCTCGAAATCTTCGTAGGCGATCTTCGTCATCGGTCGTCTCCTTCTCGATGTTCTTATCGCCGGCTTCGGCAAGCCGACGTATGTCTCGCGTGACTGATTCGAACATCATATGGCCTGAACGATGAAGCGCGCGGGGCGGTTTACCCGCGGTTCGAATGCTCGCGGCTTGTGCCAATCGCGCCGGCCGCCTCGTCCGAACCGGTGTAACGCGAAGCCGCTGCACGCATTTGGCCGCCGCCGCCGATCTTCGCTACCATCTCCCGGTGGCGTCGATACCGGCGCGGCCCTCACGTGACCCCATGTCCTTCGTTTTGCTCGATCCCGCCATGCTTGCCGGCGATCCGCTCGACGCCGAGGAAGCACTTCTTGCGCGCGCCGCATCGGGCGATGCCGTCGCGCACATCTGGACCGCGCCGCTCTCGCTCTCGGTGCCGCGCAGCTATCAACGCTACCCGGCGCTCGCCGATGCCCGCGCGAGCTTCGCGCGGCGCGGCTGTCCGGTGTGGCAGCGTCTGTCGGGCGGCGGCCTGGTGCCCCAAGGACCGGGCATCGTGAACCTGAGCCTCGCGTATCCCGTGCGCGCGCCGATGGGCGCGCTCGCCGAGACGGTCTATCTGCACTTGTGCGGCATTCTGGCCGACGCGCTGCGAACACTCGGCGTCCTCACGCATTATCAGGCGGTGGACGGCTCCTTCTGCGACGGACGCTTCAATCTGGCGTGGGGGCCCGGCAACGATGCGCGCAAGATCGCGGGCACCGCGCAGTACTGGCGGCGCGCGCCGCAACCATCCGATGAGCGCGATACGCCGCTTTACGCCGTGCTCGCCCACGCCGTGTTGCTGGTGAATGCCGACCCGGTCGAGATCAACGAGCGCGCCAACGCGTTCGAAGCGCTCATCGGCAGCGGACGTCGCTATCAGGAGATGAAAGTGGTCACCGTCGCGCAGGCGCTCGCGTACGAATGCTTCGAGATTCCCGCCAACCTTCACGCGCGCGTCTGCGATGCGCTCGCCGCGCGTCTTGCGCTGGCTTCGCTGCCCGAGACAGGTTGAGCGTCTGGTCGCTGTCCGTTTCAACCGCATCGAGGTGGCCATGCCGCTCAGACGTGCATCGAACGGCTTCTTTTTTGCGCTGTGGGTCGCCGTCTGCGCGGCCGCGCCCGAGTTTCTGTGGCAAGGACTCGTTTCGCTTGTCGGACACTTCTCGCTGACCGACGCCGCCGCGGCGCTTCTGATCGGCGCAATCCTCGCGTTCTTCGTCGATCCGGTGCTGGAGCGCGTGCGCGCACTCGGCGAGGATGCGACGCATCGACGGTCCGACAAGTCGCCCGCCTTCGCCGCATGCGAAGCGTTGAGCTTCGCCGTCGTGGCCGTGTGCGTGCACGAGGCGATCGCGGTATATGTCGCCGCGAGCCATTCCAACGAGCAGGCCGGCGAGAATCTCGCGAAAGCGGTCGCGCAGGCGGTTCAATGGGCGGCGATGCCTTTCTTCATCACCCTCGCGTGGCTCACGGCGCGCGGGCCGCGCTGGACGGCATGGCCGGCGGCATTGCTCGCGGTCGTGATCGGCTATCTGTGCGGTTTGACGTTCGAGTGGGGCGGGCGCGTCATCGCGACGACGCTGATTCCTTCAGTGCTGATTCTGATCGCGGGTTCCGTGGTCGTGCGCGAGCAATGGGACCCGTCCACGTTTCGCCGCTGCGCCCGCGCGACGGCTGTCGTCGCGGTGACGTGGCTCGCGTTGACCGGCGCGCTGCAAGTCGCGCTGTGGCTCGCTCACGTGCAGAGCTTTCGCATCTACACGAACGCGGAGTTCTGGAGCGACCTGCGGTTCTACATCGGCTGGGTGACGGGACTGCTGGTCGCGCCCGGGATGGTCGCTCCGCTCAATCCGCACGTACGCTCCGCCGACGATAGCTGGCGCCGACGCCGTTGATTCGACTCAGGTCGAAGGCGGCGGAGGCGGCTGGATGCCGGGCGGCGGTGGTGGCGGCGGAGTTGTGTAAGCGCCATTGGGCGGGACGGTTCGCACAGCGCCACTGACGGGCACTTTGTCGCCCGCCGCGTACATGCACTGGAGATACGCGTAGTCGTAGCTGCGCTGCACGCCGTAGCCGGACGACTGCGCCGCGCCGACGCCGAACGCGCTGCCTGTCAGCAGGCCCGCGCCCGCGCCGATGGCCGCGCCCGAGCCGCCGCCGAACGCCGCGCCCGCCGCCGCGCCGATCGCGGTGCCCACGACCGCGCTTCCAACCGCGCTGTTGGTCGCGGCCTGATCGGCGCTGACGCCGCCGACCTGCTGGAGCGCGAATTGACGGCACGAGGCATCGTCGGCGCGGAATTGGTCGAACGTCTTGGTGGAGCCGGGAAGCGCCATGACGCTCGGCCCGCTCGGCATGACGGTGCATGCGGACAGGCCGGTGAGCGTGAGAAGAAATACGAGCCTTCGGTAGTTCATGGACGTGACTTCGTTAGCACTTCATCATTGATTCGACGGCGGGGGCGGTTGCGCCGGCACTTCGCGCCAGCCGCCCGGGCACTCCTTCACATACGGGTAGTACGTGCGCGATCCGTCGCAGTAGTACCAGGAACCGCTCGGCTGCGCGGGAGCGGCCTGTCCTTGTTCGACATACGTGGTCGGCGCGGCGGGCACCGCGACCACCGGCGCGGGCGGATAGTAGTAGTACGGCACGGGCGCCACCGGGTAATACAGCGGCGCGCCGAACCAGATTCCGACACGGCCGCCATGCGCGCTCGCGGTTGTCGCCACACCGGCGGTAGCGAGCACCGACATCGCGATAAAAGCCTTCAGGCGATTCACGACTTTCTCCAAAAAAATTCTTGCTTGGTTGCTTCGGGGCAGGAAACTTCCGACTTCCACATGGCCGCGACGCGTGCATTCTTCTACGCTATTCCAGTCGCGGAAGAATTTCAATTACGGCACGGCGCCGCATTCTTTCGGCGTGTTACCCGGTAATAATGCGTGTCAAGAACACCCGAAACCGAGGCGACCATGACGGATGCAGGCGGCACGAAAGAACGCGTTCGCGTTGTCGAGACAGTCACGCTGTCCGACGACTGGTACGTGCTCAGAAAAGTGATCTTCGATTTCCGGCGCCGCGACGGCACCTGGCAGCGGCAAAGCCGCGAGACCTACGACCGCGGCAATGGCGCGACCATCCTCCTGCATAACCCGCGTACCGGCACGGTGCTTTTTACGCGCCAGTTCCGCATGCCCGCGTTCGTCAACGGCCATGACGGCATGCTGATCGAAGCGCCCGGCGGATTGCTAGACGACGCGACGCCCGATGCCCGCATCCGCGCCGAAGTGGAGGAGGAGACGGGCTACCGCGTGGGTCACATCGAGAAGATCTTCGAGGCGTTCATGAGCCCCGGATCGGTGACGGAGAAGCTCTATTTCTATGTCGGCGAGTACGACGGCGCGATGCGCGTCGGCGACGGTGGCGGCGTGATCGACGAGGGCGAGGAAATCGAGGTGATCGAACCGCCGCTTGACGAAGCGATGGGGATGATCGAACGCGGCGAGATCATGGACGGCAAGACGATCATGCTGTTGCAGTATCTCGCGCTCAGGCGAGCAGCGACACGGCCTTGACCTGCGCCCACACCGGCATGCCCGGCGCGATCTGCAAGCGATCCAGCGAGTACCGCGTCACGCGGGCGAGCAGCGGCGAGCCGTCCACGTCCAGCCGCACGACTGCCTGCGACGGATTGGCGTCTTCGGCAATGGCCTTCACCGTCGCGGGTAGCACGTTCAGCACCGTGCTCTGCGCATGATCGTGCTCGCCAGTGATCAGGCTCACGTCGCGCGCCTTCACCGCGACGCGCATCGGCTTGCCTTGCGCGACGGGATCATGCAGCACGCGCAGCGTCGCGCGTCCTCCGGGCAGCGCGAGCGTCAGCAGCCGATACCGCGCGTCGTAGCCAGCGACCGTGCCTTCTAGCACGACGGAGGCATCGTCGGCGAGGGCGATCGGCAAGTCGAGCCGCGCGAGCGTCTCGCTAATCGGACCGCTTGCCAGCGCGCGACCCGCGTCGAGCAGCACGAGATGATCCGCAAGTCGCGCCACTTCCTCGGGCGCGTGGCTCACGTAAAGCATCGGAATATCGAGCTCGTCGTGCAGGCGTTCGAGATACGGCAGGATTTCGAGCTTGCGCTTGTGGTCCAGCGAGGCGAGCGGCTCGTCGAGCAGCAACAGACGCGGGCTCGTCAGCAGCGCCCGCGCGATGCCCACGCGTTGCCGCTCGCCGCCCGACAAACCCGCCGGCATTCGTTCGAGCAAATGCGCGATCCCGAGCAGTTCCGCGACGTGCGCGAGATCGACGCGGCGCGTCGCGGGCGGCACGCGCTTGAGCCCGAATCGCAGGTTATCTTCGACGCTCAGGTGAGGAAAAAGGCTCGCTTCCTGGAAGACGTAGCCGAGCGCGCGCCGATGCGTCGGCAGGAAAACGCGGCGCTCGGTGTCGAGCCATACGTCGCCATTCACGACGAGCCGCCCCCGTGTCGGACGCGCGAGGCCGGCGATGCAGCGCAACAGTGTGGTCTTGCCCGAACCGGACTCGCCGAAGATCGCGGTGACGCCGCGCCCCGGCAGATGCAAATCGACATCGAGGGAAAAGCCGCTGTGTTCGACGACGAAGCGCGCTTCGATGGCCGCGTGCGTCGCGCCGCTGCGTGCGCCGTCGACCCCGAGCGAAGATGACGTGAGTTCAGACATGAACCGCCGCCGTCCGTCGAGTCGAATAGAGCAGAAGAAGCACGGCGAACGAAAACAGCACCATGCCGCCCGCGAGCCAGTGCGCCTGCCCGTATTCCAGCGCTTCGACGTGATCGAAAATCTGCACGGAGACCACGCGCGTGCGCCCCGGAATGTTGCCGCCGATCATCAGCACGACGCCGAATTCGCCGACGGTATGCGCGAAGCCGAGAATCGTCGCCGTGACGATGCCCGGCCGCGCGAGCGGCAGCGCCACCGTGAAGAACGTGTCCCACGGACCCGCGCGCAGCGTCGCGGCGGCTTCGAGCGGACGGCGGCCGATGGCTTCGAACGCGTTTTGCAGCGGCTGCACGACGAACGGCAGCGAATAGATCACCGAACCCACGACGAGCCCGGCGAACGTGAACGGCAACAGACCGATGCCCGCCGCCTGCGTGAGCTTGCCGACCATGCCGTTCGGCCCCATCAGCACGAGCAGATAGAAGCCGATGACCGTCGGCGGCAGCACGAGCGGCAGCGCGACGACCGCGCCGACCGGGCCCTTCATGCGCGATGCGGTGCGCGCGAGCCACCACGCGACCGGCGTGCCGATGACGAGCAGCAGCACCGTCGCGAGCGAGGCGAGTTCCAGCGTCAGCGCGATGGCCTGAAGGTCGGCGGTATCGATCGGCATGGTCCGCTCAGAGCTGATAACCGAACGATTTGATGACCGCGGCAGCCTTCGGACCCTTCAGATAGTCTTCGAACTGCTTCGCGACCGGATTGTCGCGGCCCTTGCTCAAGATCACCGCATCCTGCTTGATAGGCTCGTGCAGCGAGGCGGGCACGATCCACGCCGAACCGCCCGTGATCTTGCCGTTCTTGTAGATCTGCGACAGCGCGACGAAGCCGAGTTCCGCGTTGCCCGTGGCCACGAACTGCTGCGCCTGCGAGATGTTTTGTCCTTCCACGATCTTCGACGCGACGGCCTGCGTCAGCCCGAGCTTGTCAAGCGCCTGCGTCGCGGCGAGTCCGTAGGGCGCGGCCTTCGGATTCGCTATCGCGAGGTGCGTGAACTGGTTCTTCTTCAGCACTTCGCCTTTGTCGTCAACGTAGCCTTTCCTCGCCGACCACAGCGCGAGCGCGCCCGTCGCGTAAGTGAAGCGGCTGCCCGGCAGGGTCAGACCTTCGCTTTCAAGCTTGGCGGGCGTGGTGTCGTCGGCGGCGAGGAACACTTCGAACGGCGCGCCGTTCTTGATCTGCGCGTAGAACGGGCCGGTCGCGCCGTACGAGGCGACGACCTTGTTGCCCGTGTCCTTCTCGAAGTCGGCGGCAATGGCCTGCATGGGCGCCGTGAAATTGGCGGCGACGGCGACTTGCACTTCGCCGGCGAACGCAGCGGACGCGGCCATGCCGGCTGCCAGCGGAAGCAACGTGCCAAGCATCGCGCGCATGAAACGGGTGTTCACGTAACGGCTCCTGTTCGTGGTCGTGTTGGTGTGTCGCGGCGTCTTTGGCCGGACGAGCCTGCGTAATATAGCCGAATATATGACGCGCGTTCGTGACATGATGAGGGTCGAGCGGGCGCTGGCTTTGTGTGAGCCTGCCTCACAGGAAGCGATTGACCGCGATTACCGTTATCGAGGAAACTGTGCCGCATGGCGCGAGTTCGCGCCCGTGAGAAATGAGCGCTACTCACATGCTGCGGCAAACGAGGAGACAAGACATGAGCGATGCAATGAACCTGCAACGCCTGAAACTCGCCGTCGATGGCCCGATTGCCCGCGTGACGCTCGATCGGCCGGACGTGCGCAATGCGTTCGACGACGCGGCTATCGTCGAGCTGACCGCCGCGTTCCGCGCGCTCAACGACGACGCCAACGTGCGCGCAATCATCCTCGCCGCGAACGGCCCGGCCTTCTGCGCGGGCGCGGACCTGAACTACATGAAACGCATGGCGAGCTTCACGGACGCGGAGAACCGCGCCGACGCGCTCGGTCTCGCGACCATGCTCAACACCATCTATACGAGCGCGAAGCCGGTCATCGCGCGAGTGCAGGGCGACGCCTACGCGGGCGGCGTGGGCCTCGTGGCCGCATGCGATATCGCGGTGAGCGCGGACACGGCGCACTTCTGCCTGTCGGAAGCCAAGCTCGGCCTGATGCCCGCGACCATCGCGCCCTACGTGATCCGCGCGATGGGCGCGCGCGCAGCCCACCGCTATTTCGTGACGGCCGAGCGCTTCGACGCGGCCGAGGCGCTGCGCATCGGTTTCGTGCATCAGGTCGTCGCAGCCGATGCGCTCGACGCCGCTGTCGACGGAATCGCCGCGAGCATCGCCGCGAACAGCCCGAACGCGGTGCGCGAATGCAAGCGGCTCGTCGCGGATCTGGCGGGCAGCGTCATCGACGAGACGCTCATGTCGGACACGGCGGATCGCATCGCGCGGATACGCGCATCGGACGAAGGGCGCGAGGGCGTGCGCAGCTTCCTCGAAAAGCGCAAGCCGTCGTGGCTCGCCTGAGCGAGGAAGCGCGGCGATGATCACGCTCCACCACTGCGTCAGCGCGCGCTCGTTCAGGCCGCTGTGGGCGCTCGAGGAAATCGGTCTGCCGTATGAACTGAAGATGCTGCCGTTTCCGCCGCGAATGATGGCGCGCGCCTTCATGGACGTGAATCCGCTCGGCACGGTGCCCGCATTCTCCGACGATGCGCTCTTCATGACCGAATCCGCCGCGGTCTGCCAGTATCTGGCGGCGCGCTATTCGCCCGGCGTGCTCGATGTCGCCGCGCACGAGGCCGACTTCGGCCGTTATCTGAACTTCCTGCACTTCGGCGAGGCGACGCTCACGTTCCCGCAGACGCTCGTGCTGCGCTACACGCATTTCGAGCCGCCCGAGCGCCGGCAGCCGCAAGTCGCTGAAGACTACGCGCGATGGTTCCACGCGCGGTTGCGCGCGCTCGCGCCGCTTCTGGAACGCCAGGACTTTCTATGCGCGGGCCGCTTCACGGCGGCGGACATTTCGGTCGGCTATGCGTTGATGCTGGCGGAGCATCTGGACTTGAGCGCGCGCTTCGCCGAACCGGTCGCGCGTTACTGGGCTCGGCTGCGCGAACGCGACGGCTTCATCCGCGCGATGCGCGCCCAGGACGCCGCCGCCCGCGCGCAAGGCGTCTCGCCGGTGCCCGCGCCGGACACGCGCTGACCGGGCGCTTCCCTCCTTCACGTCCCTCCCTCCGTGGGGCTGTGCGACCCGCCCCGACGCTTTACTCTGCGCGTCAGGCGCTGACGTTCGACGCGCCTGTCCCGACGAAGCGTTCTTTGGCGAGGTGCCGGCGATGTACGTCTTTTCGTGGTTCTTATCGATGATCGTGGCGCTGGTCGCGACGGGCACGATCCTTTACGCGCTGCCGGGGTCGGCTGCCGAAGAGTTGAGCATCGCGACCGCGCCGCAGGCGATATTCGCCGCCGACGTGAGCCGCGCTCAGGCGATGGTTTTGTCGTGCGCCGGCGATGGGAAGTGAGCGGGTGCGTTGTGAAGCGGTGGTGGTAAGTGCTTCCGGGTCAACGGTTTAGGCCATTCGTCAGCGCGTTGTCCACAGGCTTTTCCCCGGTTTCTGTGGATAGTCTTGCCGCAAAGCCCAAAAAAAAACCCGCTCGAGAGAGCGGGCTTGAATCCACATCGGTTGAGACATGGAGGAGACAAGAGCTAGTATAAACCCTTAGTCCGCCAAGTCAAGCGTTCGTTTCGAAAAATCGAACGCCCTTACTGCTTGCCGAGGCTGTGGTAATAGCTCGCCAGATTCGCGACGTCCGTATCCGACAAGCCTTTCGCCACCACCGACATCATCTCGTTCTGCCGCGCGCCCGAGCGGAAATCGTTGAGCGCCTTCACGAGATATTCCTCCGTCTGGCCCGCGAGATTCGGCGCTTCCGGCAGCTTCGACATGCCGTCGAGCCCGTGGCACGCCTGACACTGCGCCGCCTTCGCGCGTCCCGCCTTGAGATCGCCCGCCGCGAGCGACGCGTCCGATACTGCCGCAAGCATCGTCACCAACGCCGCGAGCGCCGCCGTCTGCTTCACGCGCCTCATTTGGCCCCCGAGTACGAGATGCGGTAAATGGCGCCGGCGTAGTCGTCCGAGACGAGCAGTGACCCGTCCTGAAGCATCTGAACGTCGACCGGGCGGCCCATGTATTCGCCGCTCTGCGTGAGCCAGCCTTCCGCGAAGACTTCCGTCTCACCGGCGGTGCCGTCCTCCTTGATCGGCGTGTACATGATGCGCGCGCCAATCGGCTTCGTGCGATTCCAGGAGCCGTGCTCCGCATCGAAGATGCCGCCCTGATACTTCTGCGGGAACATCTTGCCGGTGTAGAACGACATGCCGAGGTCGGCGGCATGCGGGGCGAACTCCACTTGCGGAAACACGACGCCCGCCGGCGGGTTCTGGTCCTTGTATTCCACCGTGCGCACCTTGCCGCCGCCGTACCACGGAAAGCCAAAGTTCTCTCCCGCCTTCGTCGCGTGGTTCAACTCGCCGGGCGGCGTGTCGTCGCCCATGCCGTCCACCTGGTTGTCGGTGAACCACAAGGTCTTGTCCTTCGGATTGAAGTCGAGGCCCACCGAATTGCGCACGCCATGCGCATAGACTTCGCGGTTCTTGCCGTCCTGATCCATGCGGATGATGCCCGCGATGCCGTTGCGGTCGAGTTCCGCGAGCTTGTCCTTCGGCGGCACGTTCCACGGCTGCCCGAGCGCGATATACAGCTTCTTGTCCGGTCCGATGCGGCACGCACGCGCGCCATGATTGAAGCTCTCGAACTGCGTCGGAATCAGCTTGCCTTGCGGCACCACGACCGCCGCCGCAACGTCCGATCCTCCTTCGCCGAAGAACTGCGCGGCCGGAAAGCCGAGCACGCGGTTCTGCTCGGCCACGTAGAGAATGCCGTCCGGCGAGAAGCACACGCCGTTGGGCACCTTGAACGACACCGACGAGGCGAACTGCACGACGTCGCTCGCGACCCGCTGCTTCGTCCTGTCCGTCACCTGCCACACGCGATTCTTGCGCGTGCCGACGAACACCACGCCCGTGGATGGCTCGATCGCCATGTGCCGCGCTTCCGGCACGACCGCATAAAGGTCGATCTTGAAGCCCGGCGGCAGCTTGATCTGCTTGAGATTTTCGCGAAGCGCGTCCGCCGTCTGACCGGTTTGCGGGACCGTCTCGGGCGGCTGCGTATTGCCGGTCTGACGGAAGTTGGACAGCGTGCCGACGTTGTCCTGCGCTGCGTCGGCGGGCGGCATGCAGGCGAGCATCGCGCCGACGGCCAATGGCAAGAGCTTGAGCGTTGCGTTCATCCGGTTGTCTCCATTATTTACGGCATCGGAAGATGGTGTTCAACGACACGACTTTCGTCGCCCGGCCCTCGATTAGAAGCGCGCCGCTGGCCCGGTAAAGCAATGTTAGGACACGAAACGCCGTATGTAAGCGGCGCGTGAATAAAGTCGGTGCCGCCGCTACTTCCGGCCATCGAAGATGAAGACGTTGGAGCGGTCCGGGCTCGGCAGCGCGACCAGAAGACGCGCGCCGTCGACGATGGCGCTGCCGTCCACCGTCGCGTCGGGCAGCGGGCAGGGCGCGGGGCCGAAGGTGGCCGACACCGCGTAGGCGTTGACGCCGGGGCGCGGGCGCAGCGTCCCCTTGAAGATGCAGCCGGCGCTCGTCGTGCCGGCGGCGTAGCCATCGGCGGCGACGGTGATGCGCGTCGTCGTCGAGCCGCCGAGCGCCATGCCGCGTCCGCTGTATAGGCCGCCCGCATTGGCGAGCGTGGGTGCGGTGTCGAGCAGCGGCGCCGCCGTCGCGGAGAAGCTTTGGCGCTCGCCGCCGTTGTCCCGCGTGATGGCTCCTTCGACGGCCGGCGCATGCGCGAAGTCCGCCGTGAACGACACCGGCGACGGCGGCGCTTCGCCGATGCGGTAATTTAATGCGGTCGCGCTTGCGAATCGTCCGTCGCTCGTCTGCGAGCCGTTTGTCGCAATGACGACGCCTCCGACGCCCGCGCTGCCGCTCGCATAGAAGAGGTAGGCGGTGCCGTCGAAGAGCACGAGCAAGGTGGCGTCCGCGTGCCCGAGCGTGCCTTTGTAGACGCCGCCGGATGGCAGCGTCGTCGTAACGGCTTGCGCCGGCGGGGCGGGCGGCGGGCTGGTCGAACAGGCGGCGAAGAACAGGGCGAAGGAAAGGGCAAGCGAGGCAGGGAACAGCGCGGCGCGTGTCGTGCTCGTCATCGAAGGCTCCGGTCGCGGTCGGCCGCCTCGCGTGCTCGAAGCGGGAACGTCCTGTATAGGCGCAGCAGTGCGGCGCGTCAAGCGAACCAAGAAGCGAACGAAGGAGCGAACGAAGATCGGACACACAGAGGAAGCTCATTGCTCAATGCCACCGTCGTGATCTTCGGCGCATTCGACCGCCACAACTTCGGCGACATGTTGTTCGCGCATGTCGAGCAGCGCCTCTTTGCCGAACGTCTGCCCGAGGCCAAACCGGTTTTCGCGGGACTGGCCGCGCGAGACCTGCGCCGATACGGCGGCCACGCGGTCGCGGCGCTCGGCACGCTCGCCGGACGCTTGCGCGATGCGCCGGTCACGCTCGTGCATGCGGGCGGCGAACTCTTGACCTGCGACGCGTGGGAAGCCGCCGTGATGCTCGACGAACCCGGAGATGCGCAGGCGACCATCGCGCGATACGGCTCGCGGGCCGAGGAGCGTTCGGCGTATGCGCGCTCGGTGCTGCATTCGGATGCGCTCGCGCCCTATGTCGTCGGCCGCGAGACCTGGCTGCAGGCGTCGTCGATTCGCTTCAACGCGGTCGGCGGCGTGTCGCTCGACGCGCGCGAGGCTGCGCTGCGCAACGAGGTCCTGGGCAAACTGCGCAGCGCCGACGATCTCAGCGTGCGCGACGCGCACACGCAAGCGACGCTGCGTGCCGCGGGCATCGAAGCGAGGCTCGTTCCGGACCCTGTGACGATGATCGCGGAGCTCTTCGATTCACGCATCGCCTCGCGCGCCCGCCACGGCCCGGTGGCCGATGTGCGACGGACGTGTCCGCGCGGCTATCTCGCGGTGCAGTTCAGCGCCGACTTCGGCGACGACGCCACGCTCGACCGACTGGCGCGCGAACTCGATGCGCTCGCCGCATCGACCGGCCTTGGCATCGTGCTGTTTCGCGCGGGCGCGGCGCCGTGGCACGACGACATCGACGCATACGAGGGGCTCGCGGCCCGCATGCATCATCGCGCGCTCGTCTTTCGGTCGCTGGACATTTGGGACATCTGCGCATTGATCGCGACGAGCGCGGGGTACGCGGGCAGCAGCCTGCACGGACGGATCGTCGCGATGGCGTATGGACTGCCTCGCCTCAACATGCTTCATCCGGACGAAGCGGCGCGAACCGGCAAGCAGGCCGCCTACGCGAGGACCTGGGACGACGCGAACGCGCCGGGCGCCGTGTCGATCGACGAACTCGAAGCCGCCATGCGCGATGCGTTGAGCGCCGACCGCGACGCGCTCATACAGCGTGCCTTCGAACTGGCGCGCTTGTATCGGGCCGATGCCGCGCGCCGCGCCTTCGACTAACGCGAGTGCTGCCTGAAGCCCTCGCCGCGCATCGCCGCCCGATCCACGGCGGCAATCCGGTTGCGTCCGTTCTCTTTCGCCTGATACAACTGCGCGTCGGTGAGATTGATGAAGGCCGTGATATCCATGCCGTCGCGCGGCAGCACCGTGCCGACGCCGAAGCTCGCCGTCACGCACTGACCATGCGGCGAGCGCAGATGCGCGATGGCTTCTTCGGCGATGCGCGCGCGGCACCGTTCCGCCACGGCCAGCGCGGCATCGGCGTCCGTATCGGCGAGCACGAGGACGAACTCCTCGCCGCCGAAGCGTCCGAGAAAGTGCGCGGGCCCGGCCGCCTCGCCGAGAACCGGCGCGATGCGCTTCAGGCACTCGTCGCCTTGCACATGGCCGTAGTAGTCGTTGTAAGACTTGAAGAAGTCGATGTCGGTCAACACGAGCGAGAGCGGTTGCGCCGTCGCCTGGGCCGCCTTCCATTCGCGTGCGATCACGCTGTCAAACATGCGGCGATTGCCGACGCCGGTGAGACTGTCGCTGAACGACAGGCGCTCCAGTTCCGCCTGCAATTGCAGCAGTTGCTCCTCCGTGCGCTTGCGTTCGCTGATATCGAACATGAAGCCGATGAGCGCCTCGACATTGCCGTGCGCGTCCCGCGCGACATGCACGACGTCGCGCAGCCAGACGTAGCCGCCGTCGCGCGTGAGGGCGCGGTAATCGGCCTCGTGATCGGCGCCCGCTTTCGATTGGGACACGCAGAAATTCACGACCGCATCGCGATCGTCGGGATGCATGCGTTCGGCCCAGTCATGGACCGTTTTCCACGATGACGGCGGCCAGCCCAGCAGCCGTTCGATCTGCGGCCCGATGTAGCTGAACTGCATGGTGGCCCAGTCGATCTTCCACGGGATCGCCTTTGTCGATTCGAGCAGCGTGCGATAAACGGCGCTGTCTTCTTCGCCGAACGCGCGGCCGGACGGCGCGAGCGATGCTTCGTGACGCAGAAACGCGGCTTTGAGCGGACTGTCGGGCTGCATGAGGCTCATTCGGTTGACGCGCGGCGCGCGGGGAACGTGAGCCTGTGTTTACGGCGGCGGCGCGGCAATCCTGAGCAAGCGCGGCATGCTGCGCTTGCTCAGCGTTCGTCGGAGAGCATCGTGCCCCGGCAATTGGACGCGAGGCAGCGGCACGCGTAGAGGCGCTTGAGCGCCGCCGTGCGCCGTCCTTCGACCGTGAGCCGATAGTCGATGAACAACTCCTGCCCCTTGCCGATCGGGCGAAGCGAGCGGATGAAGACGCGCTCGCCGTCCTGCTCGGCCTCGCAATTCGGCGCGCAACTGTGATTGAGCCAGCGAGCGGAATTCCCGCCGCGGGCACCGTCGATCACGCGGCCGTCGTCGAGTCCGAAAAGAAACGTATGACCGTCCTCGGCGTTGGAGCGCTCGTACATGCGCTGCGCCTCCTTCCACGAAAGACGCTGGCCCTTGTATTCGAAGAGCAGCGCGCCCGCGGGCAGATCCGCGAGGGCGAAGACGCCCCGGCCATGAACGGGCGATGTACGGACAGTGATTCGACGCATGGTGTGGCGAGTCGCAGTGTTTAAGTGAAGGTCGGCTGTGGACCGGCGTCAGGTTCGCGCACGCAGCGATGGACGCGCAGTGCTCGCGAGCTATCGTAACTGTATTGCCGGGCGATGGGGCGGCGCGTGTGACGATTCGTTCCGTTTCCTCTGCTGCCCAACTATGTTTGCGGCTCGATTCGCGCGTCTTGAGCACGACGAGCGCCGAGGGCTTCGGCGAGTGCGACTGATTGTGTGAGCCCGCTTCGCAACGAAGCGAAAACGATTCGTTTGCGCCGTGCGCTCACGCTCGACTAGGCTCGGTGAACGATCTCACTGCACGAAGGAGTCGCAATGATCTCGCCCATCGATCTGACGACGATCGTTCACACGCCCAACGACGGTTATCTCAATCGCATCGTCGCCACGGTCAACGATCATGAAGTCCACATAAGCGTGATGACCTCGCCATACGAATGGCATCTGCATCCGGATTCGGACGAGACGTTCATCGTCACGGAAGGCACGCTCGTGATCGAACTCGAAGACGGCTCGATAGACGTGCACGCCGGGCAGCTGCTGACGGTCCCGGCGGGCGTGCGCCATCGCACGCGTCCGATGGGCGCGCGCTCGGTGAACCTGACCGTGGAACGGCAGCACGCGACGACCGTGTTCTGCGACGACCCGCGCGCATAGCCGAAGCGCGCGTCTTGGACAGCCGATCCGGCTTGGCAATTGCTCACTGTAAACGCAGCGGCCTTTTCTTTCCTACGTTCGTTTCCGACGGCAGGTGCAGCGTGGATCGCATCGCGATGCGACGAGCCGCGCCGCGCTGACTCGCCCGAAACGAACGCATAGGTTCACGCGCGTTCAACCGGTGATTTTCGTGACGTATTCGAGTGGCAGACGCCCCAAGCTAGTTTATTTCCCCACCCGCATCGTCGCGCCGACGCCTGGCGCGAGTGAGAGTGATTTCCAGATTTACGCGTCTTACCGCGGCAGTGCGGCAAGCGGCTATTACGGCACCTTGAAGGTCGTGCGAAAAACGGACGGGCGATTGCTGTTTCCGTTCGAAGGCGCGGACACGCTTGGGCCCTACGCGTCGAAGTCGGATGCGATCGAAGCGGCGCAGCGGCGCGGCGATGAGGTCGTACAGGCCGATCTCGCGCGGCCCGAGCTGTGAATGGTTGTCGTATGTCGGTGGAACCCGCCAAGCTATCGCCCTCGAAGCGATGGCTAAGCGGGAGCGTGACTTGCTACCATGTCGCTCTTCGCGCTTATCGAGTCCCTTTTTCCGCCGGCGGCCACCATGACCACTCAACTCAGTGACGTATGCAAATCACGGCTCTTTCGCGTGACGCTGACAGCGCCTGTCGAGGGTATCGCGTTCGTCATGGCCGACAGCCGCGAAGCCGCCTGGCGCATGGGAAAGACGGTCATTGCGGTCGTGCACGGCGTCGGTATTCAGAATGTCGCCATCGCGGGCGTGCATTCGTTCGGCGAGCTCGTGAGCATGGGCACGTGCGATGACATGGACATGCGCGTCTTCGAAGTCGCGAGCCCGGACGGCAAGAACACGGATTTCGCGGAAGCGCCTTACTTCCTCACGAACGATGCGTCGCTGCTCGGCAAGTGGGCCGAGCTCCGCGCGGATCTCGCGGCCAATGTGGCGCGCGCGCTGATCCGGCGGGCTAAGTAAGCGCCGCTTGGTCCATTCGGTCTTGGCTGACGCCCGCTGGCAGAGCGTGCGTCGATAGGCGGGAAACTACGGCCGTCGGATGGCTCAGAAGGCCCAGACGGCTCAAACGGTTCAGGCGGCCACGCGGCGGTTCTGCTTCTCTTGAGCATCGGCGGCGGCGGAGCCGAGCGCCGAATCGAGCAAAGCCAGCTTGCGTTGCAGCGTGGCGACGCGCTGGCTTTGCGAGGGCACGAGTTCGTAGTCGCTGTCGAGTTGCGCGACGCGCATGTCCCAATACTTCGTCGGCAGACGTCCCGGTGCGGCGCTGCCTTCCACGAAACTCGCCAGGATCAGTTCGAGGTGTTTGAGTTCTCGCTCTGCGAGCTGGGCCGGGCGACGCTGTCGGAAGGCGGGGGCGGCGGCAAGGGTTCGTGTCATAAGGAAGCGTCCAGCGTGAATTCGGAAAGCAACTACAAGAGCAAGGTGCGTACCTTCGTCAGCTTTTCTCACCGATAAATGTGTTTCGAAATGAAACGGACGTGCGCCGAGGCCCGCCAGTGTTAGCGTTCACCCTTATTCGTCTGGACGAATATGGCCGATGCATCCGACGCCAAATGCACCGGTGCGTCGGCTAGCGCACGGACCGATGCGAAAAGATTTACACACGGCATGGTGGTTTCTTCAAACGTTTGCCGTGGGTCTGGCGCTTGCTCCTTTCGCCGCGTGCCATCCCTCCTTACCGAATCCACCGGATGCGAACCGCGCAGCGCGCCACTCGAACCCATCGACATGAACGACACCACCCGCAGCATCGCCACCCGCGCGCGCAAACCGCTCGACCGTGAACTCGAAACCGCCCTTCGCAAAGTCTTCGGCTTTCCTCATCTGCGGCCGGGGCAGGACGAAGTGATCCGCAGCGTTCTCGACGGCAACGACACGCTCGCCGTCATGCCTACCGGCGCGGGCAAGTCCCTGTGCTATCAACTGCCCGCCTTGCAACTGGACGGCATGACGGTCGTCGTGTCGCCGCTCATCTCGCTCATGCGCGATCAGGCCGCAAAGCTGACCGAAGCCGGTGTAGCGGCGTTGGTCCTCAACAGCACGTTGTCCACGACAGAAGAGCGCGAAGCCATGCAAGCGGTCACGCAAGGCGAGGTCCGCATTCTCTTCGTCACGCCGGAGCGGCTCGTGAACGCGGAGTTCACCGCGACGCTCACTTCGAAGGACATGCCGTCGGTGCCGCTCGTCGTCATCGACGAGGCGCATTGCATCTCGCAGTGGGGCCACGATTTCCGCCCGGCCTATGTCGAGTTGATCCACGCGGTGAAGACGCTCGGCCGCCCGCCCGTGCTCGCGCTGACCGCGACGGCGACGCCCGCCGTCATCGAGGACATCGTGCGCGAATTGCAGATGCGGCACGCCAACGTCATCCATACGGGCGTGTATCGCGACAACCTGCATTTCTCGGTCGAGCAACTGACGAATCCCGAAGACAAGCGCCGGCGCGCCATCGAGCTCGCGAGCACGCTGGAAGGCAGCGGCATCATCTATTGCGCGACGGTGGCCGAATGCGATGCGCTGCATGCCGCGCTCGGCGAGGCGGGCGTCGTGGCGCAGCGCTACCACGGCAAGATGGCGGCGAACGCGCGGTCCGAAGCGCAGGACGCGTTCATGGCCGACGAAGCGCGGGTGATGGTCGCGACCAATGCGTTCGGCATGGGCATCGACAAGCCCAACATTCGCTTCGTGCTGCATGCGCAGGTGCCGGGCAGCCTCGACGCTTACTATCAGGAAGCCGGGCGCGCGGGCCGAGACGGCGAGCCGGCGCAGTGCATCCTGCTTTTCGAACTGAAGGACAAGCAGGTTCAGCAGTTCTTTCTCGGCGGGCGTTATCCGAGTGCGGAGACGATACGCCGCGTGGCCGAGACGGTGCGCGACCTCGCGCGCGAGAACACGAGCCAGACGCTCGAAAAGCCGCTGGAACGACTGCGCGAAGCGTTGCCGCATGTCGGCGTCAACAAGCTGCGCGTGGCCGCCACGCTGCTCAACGACATGGGCGTGACGCGTCGCACGCGGCGCGGCGGTATGAAGCTGATCGACGACGGCGCGGCCATCGCGCAACTGGACGATGCCGCCCAGGGCTACGCCGCGCGGGCCGGACGCGATCGCGCGGTGCTCGAACGGATGATCACCTATGCGCAGAGCGCGCGCTGCCGCTGGCGCATGCTGCTCGACTACTTCGCCGACGACGTGGACGACGACGCTGCGCAGCCGTCCGCGGCCAAGCAGGAAGTGAACTATCGCGCGCCCGACGACGAACTCGGCGGCGGCGCGTGCGGTTCCTGCGACAACTGCCTGCATCCGCCGGAAGTGCAGGAAAGCCCGCGCGAAGTGCGCGAACAGGCGCTGTCGGAAGAGCACGAGAAAGAAGCGAAGCCGAAGCGCAGCGCACCGACGTTCACTCAGGGCGACCGCGTGCGCGTGCGCCGCTATGGCGATGGCGTCGTGGAGATGGTGAGTGCGGATCGGGTGGCGGTGCGCTTCCCGGACGACGAGACGCGCACCTTCATCGCGCGCTATGTGAAGCGCGCGGCGTGACGGAGAGCAGAGGGCTTACGTGTTGGTCGGCTCGCCCGGATCTTCGACGCCCTTCTCGATGTTGTCCTTCTGATCGCCGTAGTCCTTACGGTTCGCGCCGTTGGTGATCTCGACATCGCCCTTCAACTTGCGGTCCTCGTCGCCGGTCACGGTGCCGATGGCCGTATCCACCCAGCCCTTCACCTGTTCCTTGATGCCTTCGGTCGTGTCCTTGTTCATGTGACTCTCCTTTCGGGATTAGCGGTTTCAACACATGGTTCGTCGCAACGGTTATGCCCGAGCTTACGGGCGCGGGCGTTGCTGAATCGTCGTTCGATCAACCTTCCCGGGAGTCAGACGATGAAAGCAGTCGTGTTTCACGGCATAGGCGACATATCGCTCGACAACGTTGCTGACCCGACGATTCAGCACGATCACGACGCGGTGGTCCGGCTCACCGCGAGCGCCATCTGCGGCACGGACCTGCACATGGTGCGCGGCACGTTTTCCGGCATGGTGCCGGGGACGATCCTCGGCCATGAAGGCGTGGGCATCATCGAAGAGATCGGCAAGGGCGTGCGCAACCTGAAGCGCGGAGATCGGGTGCTGATTCCGTCGACCATTTCGTGCGGCTGCTGCGGGTACTGCCGGCAGGGCTACACCGCGCAATGCGACCTCGCGAACCCGAACGGTCCGTCCGCGGGCACGGCGTTCTACGGCGGACCGAAAGCCACCGGTCCCATCAACGGCCTGCAAGCCGAATTCGCGCGCACGCCGCTCGCGAACGCGAGCCTCATCAAGCTGCCGGAGAACGTCGATGACGAGCGCGCCATTCTCATCTCCGATATCTTCCCGACCGGCTTTTTCGGCGCGCAACTGGCGGAAGTGCGTCCGGGCGATACCGTCGCCGTGTTCGGCGCGGGGCCGGTGGGCCAGTTTGCGATTGCAAGCGCATGGATGCTGGGCGCGGGCCGCGTGATCGCCGTGGACCGCTTGCAGGATCGTCTCGACATGGCGCGCGCGCAGGGCGCGGAAACGGTGAACTTCGATCAGGAAGACCCGGTGCAGGCGATTCTGGAACTGACGAACGGCATCGGCGTGGATCGTGCAATCGACGCGGTCGGCGTGGATGCAGTGCATCCCGAAGGCGGGCCGGCGGCGTCGGAAGACAAGATCAAACAGGCGGAACAGGAAAGCCGGACGGTCACGCCCGAGCGCAATCAGGACGGCAACAACTGGACGCCGGGCAATGCGCCGACGCAGGCGCTCGACTGGGCGGTTGCCGCGCTCGCGAAGGCAGGCACGCTGGGCGTGATCGGCGTGTATCCGCCGAACGACCGCTTCTTCCCGCTCGGCATTGCGATGAACAAGAATCTCACCATCAAGATGGGCAACTGCAACCATCGCTCGATCACGCCGGCCTTGATCGAGCGCGTGAGCAACGGTTCGTTCGATCCGCTTCGCGTATTGACGACGCGCGAGCCAATGATGAATGTCATCGACGCCTATAAGGCATTCGATCTGCGCCAGCCGGGATGGATCAAGGTGAAACTCGATCCCGCTGCTTGATCCCGCCGCCTGACGAGCGATGTGAAAAGCGGGGCGGTCTCCTCTCGCGAAACCGCCCCGTGTCCTCAGACTGCAACTCGTGTCAAAGACTTTAGACCTTCGAAAGATTAACGAGCGCGATTGCGTCAATCAACGCGCTCATCTGCAAAGCACCTCTCCAGATGGCGCATGAATAACGTGGTCCGTGTGCAACATCCAAATCATCGACTGTTAAGTTTCGATGACACTAAGCAATTGACCGCAAAGCATTAACACGCGCTCGAGCGTGCTCATTCCAGTTTTAGCAATAGTTTCTTACCCGGCAAAACGCGCCGAATAACGCGACGTATGCGAGCGCTTTGCTTAAAGTGTGTCGAGCCTTCCGGGGACAAGGCGCATCGCCCCGGGAAGCCTTTGCTCTAAATCAGGACACACAGCAACCATGAAAAGAAATCTCCTCATTGTGGGCGTGCTCGGCGCCTTTGCGGCTTCGGCACAGGCACAAAGCAGCGTCACGCTATACGGCATGCTGGACGCCGGCCTCGTGTACGCCAATAACGCTGGCGGCCACAGCAATTGGCAACAAGGCAGCGGTTCCGTCTCCGATACGTATTTCGGCTTGCGCGGCAGCGAAGATCTGGGCGGCGGGTTGCACGCGCTCTTCAAGTTGGAGAGCGGCTTCAACCTGAATAACGGTGGCTTCAATCAGGCCGGCATGTTCAACCGTCAAGCGTATGTCGGTCTGCAAAGCGATCAGTTCGGTACTGTCACGCTGGGCCGTCAATACGATTCGATGGTCGATTTTCTCGGACCGATCTCCGAAGCGGGCGCGGGCTATGGCAACAACCTGAGCGCGCATCCGTTCGATAACGACAATCTCGACAACTCGTTCTCGATCAAGAATTCGGTCAAGTATCGCAGCGCGAATTACGCGGGCTTCAAGTTCGGCGGTCTGTATGGCTTCAGCAACGACGCCGGCCAGTTCTCGAATAACCGCGCATGGAGCGCCGGCGCGTCGTACACGGCCGGCCCGCTGAACTTCGCGGCGGCTTACCTGCAAACGAACAACTCGCGCAACTTCAATTCGGGCGGCGCGGTATCGGCGGGGCAGAGCAACAAGGGCAACCTGACGGCGGACCTGCAACGCACGTTCGGCGCAGGCGTGAACTACGCCTACGGTCCGGCGACGGTGGGCTTCGTGTGGACGAACACGCACTATGACGGCCTGATCGCGGCGTCGCAGGGCGGCGCGTCGTTCACGCTCCCGACCGGCACGAACCTGCATCTGAACAACTTCGAGCTGAACGGCCGCTATGCGCTGACGCCGGCTTTGAACCTCGACGCCGCCTACACGTACACCGACGGCAAGCTCACCGGTTCGAACGGCACGGGCGATCCGAAGTGGCATACCGTCTCGCTGCAAGCCGACTACTCGCTGTCGCGCCGCACCGATGTCTATGTCGAAGGCGTGTATCAGCATGCGTCCGGCCAGCTCGGCAACGCAGGCGCGAACGTCGCGATCATCAACACGCTGTCGCCGTCGACCTCGCAGAATCAGGTCGCCGCTGCGGTGGGTCTGCGTCACCGCTTCTAAGCTGCACTGAGTTTCACCAACGCTTCACCAAAGCAAACGGCCGCGATCGTAACGATCGCGGCCGTTTGTTTATTCGGCGTCGTCGCGCGATGGGCGCGTCAGACTGCCTTGCCCGAGCCCAGGTCCGCGCCCGTCACGGGGTCGGCGGCGGGGTCGGACGCAGTGCGCGTCGCCATCGTGGTGAGCGCGTCCTTCTCCAGCTCGCTCACGGTCACGCTCGCCGTGCCGTCGCCGCCATCCACTGCGGGCTGCGGGTCCTCGACGAACTTCCAGTCGCCGCCTTCGTTCCACGGACCGCGTGCGTCGTCGCCCTTGGACATATTGAAGTACACGCTCGTGAACTCCGGCACGCCCGGCAGCTTGCCTTGCGGGAAGTTCGGCTGAATGGAATGCAGCGCCTTCTCGAACGACTTCTGATGCGCGATCTCACGCGTCATCAGAAAGCCGAGCGCGTCCTTGATGCCGGGATCATCCGTCACGTTGATCAGGCGCTCATACACGATCTTCGCGCGCGCTTCGGCTGCGATGTTCGAGCGCAAGTCGGCCGTCGGCTCGCCGATGGTGTCGATATACGCCGCCGTCCACGGCACGCCGGCCGAGTTCGTGAGCGGCGTGCCCGCGCCGTAGAGAATCGCGGTCGTGTGCGAATCGTTGCCGTTGCCCGTCATCGAGCGATACAGCTCGGCTTCCTGCTCCACCGCTTCGGCGAGCGCACCCTTCGCGCCCTTGTTCAGCATCGCGACGATGCTGCCGATCACTTCGAGGTGGCTCATCTCTTCCGTCGCGATATCGAACAGCATGTCCTTGCGGCCCGGATCGTCTTCGGTCACTGCTTGCGTGAAATAGCGCATGGCGGCGGCAAGCTCGCCTTGCGGGCCGCCGAACTGCTCGAGGAGCAGATTGGCTAAGCCGGGATTGGGCGCGGCAACGCGCACCGTGTATTGCAGACGTTTGTTGTGTATGAACATGGCAGGCTCCTTCGATGAAAGTGCGAGAGTTCCAAACAAGCGATGCGGGGAAGCGCCATCGAGCGTCCAAGGTTAGATCCGGATGGGCGCATGGATTGATTAGCAGTGGGTATTCCCACGGCGCGCCCCGGTCGTTGGATTTTTCCAATCGCGTCGATAGGGGCGACGCGCGGCGCGGCTCACGCGGCGGTTTTCCCAAGCGTGGGGCATTTGTCGGCTAGGGCGATCGCACGTCTGCGTCAGTCGCGTCGTTGCATTGCTTACCTGCTGCACGCGATGCCCACGTGTGTCATGGACATCCGCAGTGCGGCAAGGCGGAACACGCGTTGCTGCACCTGCGTTGCGGTCGACGCTCTTGCTACTCAGCGATTCGACTCGCGACCCGACCTTTCACTCCCGCTGGAGGTAAACAATGAAGGCGCTGATTTGGCAAGGCAAGAAAGACATCCGCTACGAGACAGTCCCGGACCCGGTCATCGAGCACCCGCGCGATGCCATCATCAAGGTATCGACGTGTGCAATCTGCGGTTCGGACCTGCATCTCTTCGACGGCTTCATGCCTGGCATGGAATCCGGCGACGTCATGGGCCACGAGTTCATGGGTGAGGTGGTCGAGGTCGGCGCGGGGAACAGCGCGCTCAAGAAGGGCGATCGCATCGTCGTGCCGTTCACGATCGTTTGCGGCGAGTGCGATCAGTGCAAGCGCGGCAATTTCTCGGTGTGCGAACGCAGCAACCGGAACAAGGATGTCGCGGACAAGGTCTTCGGCCACACGACAGCGGGCCTCTTCGGCTACACGCACCTGACGGGCGGCTATCCCGGCGGACAAGCCGAATACGTGCGCGTGCCGTTCGCCGACAAGACGCACGTCAAGATTCCGGATGGCCTGACCGACGAGCAAGTGCTCTTTCTCGGCGATATCTTCCCGACCGGCTGGCAGGCCGCCGTGCAATGCGATATCGAACCGACGGACACGGTCGCGATCTGGGGCGCGGGCCCGGTCGGACAGATGGCGATTCGCAGCGCGGTGCTCCTGGGCGCGAAGCAGGTGATCGCGATCGACTGCGTGCCCGAGCGCCTCGCGATGGCGCGCGCGGGCGGCGCGACCGTCATCAACTTCAAGGAAGAAAGCGTGCTGGAACGTCTGGCCGATCTCACGCAGGGCAAGGGTCCGGAGAAGTGCATCGACGCCGTGGGCATGGAATCGCACGCCACGCGTTCCGTCGATGCCATGTACGACCGCGCGAAGCAGGCCGTGATGCTGGAGACGGACCGCCCGCACGTGCTGCGCGAGATGATCTACGTGTGCCGTCCGGCGGGCACGCTGTCGGTGCCGGGCGTGTACGGCGGACTCATCGACAAGATTCCGTTCGGCGCCGCGATGAACAAGGGACTGACGTGGCGCATGGGTCAGACGCACGTGAACCGCTGGACCGACGACCTGCTCAGGCGCATTCAGGAAGGACAGATCGATCCGTCGTTCGTCATCACGCACACGGTGTCGCTCGCGGACGGACCGGCCATGTACAAAACGTTCCGCGACAAGGAAGACGGCTGCATCAAGGTGGTGCTGAAGCCGTGAACGCGTGATGCGTCGCGCGCGGGTAAGCTGAGTGGTCCGCTTACCGTGCGCTTTCGCACATTCGCGCCGGACGCACGCTGGCGGGCCGGACCGCCGCCGATATATAGTCGGCGGCCCAGCAACGGACAGCATCGGAGGCGGCGTGACACACGCTGACACGGACATTGACACGGCGCGGCGCGGCTTGCCTGCCCGCCGCGTCGAGAGTCGGGCCATGCGCCTTCGCGGCGCATGACGCGTCTTTTTCCGCCGATGCGCGCGCTGGCCGTCGCGGTGGCGGCTTTCTGCGCGCAGATGGGCGATGCCGCCGCGCAGGCTTATCGCGATGTCGCGCCGATTGCGCCGCCCGCCGCCGAGCGCCCGCGCGCGCCGCAGCCGCCGCAGCCAGCGGCCGACGAGTCGCAGGCCGTCGCCATCGAAGACTTGCGCGGCATTGCGTTCGCGCGCGCAGGCGAGGCCGCATCGGGCAATCGCCAATCCGCCGCGCAGGGCGCGATCACGTCCACGGACCTTCCGCTCGTCGACGCCGCGTTTCTCGACACCTTCGCTGCCGATCTCGGCAAGCCGCTCACCTTCGCGCGTCTCGCGCAGATCCGCCGCGCGGTCGTGCAGCGATATCGCGACGCGGGCCAGCCGCTCGTCGATGTCTACGTGCCCGAGCAGGACGTGAGCAACGGCGTGGTGACCATCGCGGTCGCCGAGTTCCGCGCGGGGCGCGTGATGGCGAAGGGCAACCGCTATTTCTCCGATGCGCTGCTCACGCGCGAGATGCCGCTTGCGAGCGGCGAGCCGATCCACGAGGCCGATGTCGCAGCGGGGCTCGCGCTGCTCAACGCGAATCCGTATCGCCGAGTCGATGTGATCTATGCGCCGGGCGAGGCGCAGAACACGACCGACGTCGTGCTGCAAACCGAAGACCGCCTGCCGCTGCGCGTCTACGGCGGCTATAACAACGACGGCGTGCGCGATCTGGGACGCGACCGCTTTCTCGCGGGCTTCGACTACGGCAACCTGTTCGGCATCGACGCGCGCATCGGCTATCAGGCGACGGCGAGCAACGACCTCTTTTCGGGCAACCCCGACATCGAAGGACGCCCCGACCGCCCGCGCTTCGTCGCCCACGCGTTCAACTTTTTTGCGCCGCTGCCGTGGCTCGATCGCATCGAACTATTCGGCGTGTTCGCGCAAAGCACGCCGCGCCTGCCGGACAGTTACGGACAGACCGGCACCAGTTCGCAGGTGAGCTTTCGCTACGACCGCGTGCTTGCGCCGCTCGACAACGCAGGCGCATGGCAGCAGCAAGTTCAGCTCGGCTATGACTTCAAGCGCTCGAACAACGACCTCGAATTCGGCGGCTTTCAGGTATTCAACGCGAACACGCATATCCACCAGTTCGTGCTGGCCTACGATCTCACGAACAGCGACCCGGCGCGCGGCACGCATCTGAACGCGTCGCTCTTTGCGAGTCCCGGCCGTCTCGACAGCAGCAACAACGAAGCCGCCTTCGATGCCGCGCGGCTCGGCGCGACGCCGCGTTATCAGTACTTCCAACTGTCGGGGCAGCATGAGTCGCTCTTGGGCGCGTCGGGGTTTTCGGTGTCCGCGCGGGCGCTTTTCCAGTGGACCGGCAACACGCTTTTGCCGAGCGAAGAGCTCGGGCTAGGCGGCGACGCGACCGTGCGCGGCTACGAGCCGTATGCGGCGCAAGGCGATCGCGGCTGGAACGTGCAGACCGAAATGCGCGCGCCCGCGCTCACCTTAGGCGTCGCGGCGATGCAGCCGTTCATATTCTTCGATGCCGGACACGTGTGGAACCGCATTCCCGAAGCGGGCGAGGTCAACAACGCGTCGCTTGCGAGCGTCGGCGCGGGCATTCGCTTCCAGATGGGGCGCTTCGTCAGCGTGCGGGGAACGTTCGGCTTTCCGCTGAAAGCGGTCGTGCCGAACGGATCGAAGGCGCCGCTCGGCGAAGTGTTCGTCGTAATCGGAAGTTGAAGGGCGGGCGGCTGCCCGCCCTTCAACTTCCTGCGAGACGCGTCAGGGCCGCGCCTTCTCCCAGCTCAGAACCGGATGCGTCGCGTTCGCCGGCATCGTCCACGCGCCGCCCGGGCCGAAGTTCCACGACGCGAAGTTGCCCGGCACGCGCATTTGCGGGTTCGAGAGCCCGTTCGCGTCGCCCGGCGCGGTGCCGTTGTCGACGGCCACGGCGCTCGTGCGCGTCGTCGTGTCGCGGTTCCAGTAGACGTTGTTGCCGATCACGCCCTCGTTCAACGCCGCGATGCCGCCGTACGCGGCAAACGGCGGTCCGCCGCCGCCGACCTGACCGACCGCGAACGATTCGTTGATGACGCCCGCGCTGCCGTTGTCGTAGACGAGTCCGCCGTCGCCGGTCTGGCCGCCGGTGCTGCCGGTCGCGTAGGACTGCGTGATGGTGCCGTTATTGAAGGCGACGAGCCCGCCCACCGATGCGTGCGAGCCGCCGGTCACATTGCCCGTCGCATACGACTGCGCGATGGTTCCGGTGTTCACGCCCACGAGGCCGCCGGACGGGCCCTGAAACCCGACCGTCGCGCTGCTCGACGAACGCTCGATGCGGCCGTTGTTCGCGCCGACGAGCCCGCCGTTGCCTCCGCCGCCGAAGCCGCCGAACGACAAGTCGCCCGAGGTTGACGCATACGTGATCAGGCCGTTGTTCTGCGCGGCGAGCAGGCCGTAGGTTCCGGGCGCGCCGCCGCCCACGCTGGCGTTCGTCAGCTTGATGTCGCGCACGACGCCGCTCGCGCCGATCACCCCGAACATGCCGACATAGCCCGACGACGAAGAATCGCTGACCGCGAGCCGGTCGATGCCGTGGCCGAAACCGTCGAACTGGCCGGTGAACGGCGTGTCGGGCGTCGCGCCGATCGGCGTGAAGAAGTTGGGATACGCGGTCGCGCTCGCGTCGATGTCCTTGCCGAGCGCATAGTTGCCCGCGAGGTTTTGCGAGACGCCGCCGAGATCGGCGAGCGTGTTGACGAGCTTGTACGCGGTGATCTGCGTGACGACGCCGCTATACGGCGCGGCCGTCCAGCCGGCGTGCGTGAGCAGCGTGCCGGGCGCGTAGCTGCCGTTCATGTCGTAGAGTGCGCTCACGATGCCCGTGCTGCCCGACCAGTCGATCTTGCCGCGATTGGTCACGCTGCCGCCGTTGTCGACGCCGTTCGCATCGGCGCGCAGCGTGAGATTGCCGCCGCCCGTGTTCGCGATAGTGGATGCCTGCGCCACCGTGACGTCATGCGCCGCGCCGAGCGTCAATGACGCGTTGCCGTTCCATCGCACGTTGCCGTTCACGGTCAGATCGCCGCCGGACTGCGCAATCACGGACGTGCCGTTGGCGAGGCTGCGCGACACCGCATTCGCGGTGGCGCTGTCGATGGCGAGCGTCGGCGACGCGAGCGACCACTCGCCTGCGACAACGTTTGCGTTCGCGACGTCGAGCGTGGCCGCGCGGGTTTCGACCGTGCCGCCGCTGCCGTTGGCATTCGTCGCGGCGAGCGTGCCCGCCGCGTGCACCGCGCCCTGATCGGCGACGAGCCACACGTGGCCGTCGCGCTTCGCAGTGCCGGTCGCGCGGATCGCCGCGTTGTTGCCCGCGAGCGCGTAGACGTTGCCGTCGGCGGCCTGAAGGCTCGCCTGCGCGGCTCGGATCACGCCCGCGTTCGCGACCGTGCCTTGGCTGCCCGTCTGCACGAAAATCTGCTGGCCGCTCGATGAATCGTGCAGCAGCACTTGTGCGCCTGTCGCCAGTTCCGCGCTGCCTTTGGGCGCGTCGATGGAGCCGGCGTTGACTGCGGCCGTGCGCGAGACGAGGAACACATCGCCGCCGCTCGATCCGATCTTGCCGAGATTCGCCACGACGCCGCGGCCGTCGCCGGAAAACGTGAGGTCGCCGCCTTTCATGAAGGCCGCGTCGCTCACGTTCAGCGACGACGCGACGAAGCGCCCGCCCGTCGCGACCACGCCGCCCGGCCCGATCACCACGCCTTGCGGGTTAATGAGATACACGCTGCCGCTCGCCGTGAGCTGGCCGAGAATGGTGGACGGATCGCCGCCCGTCACGCGATTGAGCGTCGCGCCGTTGCCGTTGTTGAACGTGACCTGGCGGCCGCTGCCGATGGAAAAGCTCTTCCAGTCGATCACGCCGCGCGTCGAAGTCTGATCGATCACGAGCGACCGGCCGCCGCCGGTGATCGAACCGCTGCCCGCGGCGAACTGGCCGCCGCTCGGCAGCGGCGGCGCGGCGTGCGCGGCGTGAAGACCGACGATGAGCGGCACGATGGCCGAGAGCGGCCGAAGCCGCGAGGCGCGACTGAAAGAACCGATGCTGCACTGCATACACCCTCCGGACTGTGTCGATTTGTTTTTCGTTTGGCCGCTGACGGTGTAGCCGCGCCGTCATCGACTAGCGAGAGGGCGAACATCGATGTGCGAGCAGGCGGCACGAATTTAGCAACGCGCCCGAACGCCGAAGTGTGTGCTACCGCACATTGGTGCCGCAGAAAAAATACGCACGGTCGAAGGCTTGCTGCAAGGCGCTGGCAACCGGCTTGTCAAGCGAAATAAGCGTGGGGCGAAAGGGCGTTCTGTCGGACGAAAACAACGCCGCGCGCGTGGTTGCGCGACTTCAGCGCGAGGGCCGCCGCCGGTCCGTCAGCTGAACGACGCACGCGTGGAAGATGCGCTGGACGAGCTCGCTCTCGTAGTCGAGGTCGTCGCCTTCGATGATCTTTTCGATGGCGCTGCGGCCTGCTTCGGTATCGAGCAGCGGACAGAAGCGCGACGCGAGCGCCTGCGCGGTAACGGAGAGTTTCGCGGTCTCGATCCAGTCGGCGGCGCGGTTGTGGTTATCCAGCCAGCGATGCGCGGCGCGCACCTGAAACGACGGTTCGGGCCACGCGCCTTCGAGATAGAACGCGCCGAGAAAGCCGCATGTGAGCCAGCAGAGAAGATGCACCCGGTCGTCGGGTCCGAGCGGATAGCGGACTTGACTCATGATGGCACCACATGACACGGCGACGCGCGACGGCTTGAAGATAGCACGCCGCGGCGTTGGCGCGGAGCCTCAGTCCTCTTCGAACAAGTCCCTATATTGATGCGGCTGCGAGCGCAGATACTGCTTCGGCGCGCGCACGTGCGCGCCCAGTTGCGCCGCCGCGTGCCACGGCCAGCGCGGGTCGTAGAGGGCGGTGCGGGCAAGCGCGATCATGTCCGCGTCGCCGGTTCCGATAATGCTTTCCGCCTGCTCGATGCCGGTGATCAGACCCACCGCGACGACCGGCATCTTCACCGCGCCCTTGACCGTGCGCGCAAGCGGCACCTGATAGCTGGGACCGACGGGAATCTTCTGCGCCGGGTGCAGGCCGCCGCTCGACACGTGGATCGAATCGCAGCCGCGCGCCTCCAGCGCCTGCGCAAACGCGATGGTCTGTTCGATATCCCAGCCGCCTTCCACCCAGTCCGTGCCGGACACGCGCACCGTCACCGGCCGGTCCTCGGGGAAGGCGCCGCGCACGGCGTCGAAGACTTCGAGCGGAAAGCGCATGCGGTTTTCGAGCGAGCCGCCGTATTCGTCGTCGCGCCGGTTGGAAAGCGGCGACAGAAACTGATGCAGCAGATAGCCGTGTGCCGCGTGAATCTGAATGAGGTCGATGCCGAGTCGCGCGGCGCGTTGCGCCGAGGCGGCGAAGGCGTCGCGGATGCGTTCGAGCCCCGCGCGGTCGAGCGCGACCGGCGGCGTTTCGCTCTCTTCGTACGGCACGGACGAGGGCGCTTCGGTCTGCCAGCCATGCGCGTGGTCGGGCGCGAGCTGCGCGCCGCCTTCCCACGGCACTTCCGTCGATGCCTTGCGGCCCGCGTGGCTCAACTGAATCGCGATCGGCATGTCGGACCAGCGGCGGATGCCCTTCAGCGTGCGTTCGATGGCGGCTTCGGTCTCGTCATTCCATAAGCCGACATCCGCCCACGTGATGCGGCCTTCGGGCAGCACGGCGGTCGCCTCGATGGTGAGCAGCGCCGCGCCCGACAGCGCGAGCTGGCCGAGATGAATCAGATGCCAATCGTTCATGCAGCCGTCTTCGGCCGAGTACTGGCACATCGGTGCAATGACGATACGGTTCGCCAGTTCGAGGTTGCGCACGCGCGTGGGAGTGAACAAAGCAGCTTGTGCCATAAGGATTCTCCGGAAGAGCAGGGGGTCGAAAAGGGCAGCAATCGATATTCCGGCATGCCGGCGCCACGATGCCCCGCATGCATTGCATGCTAAATGAAGGCCGGCTCCTAAGCATTTGTTAAGGAACCGTTCCCGAAAATGCAGGTTGGCCCGCCCGCGGGCGCCCCACAAAACAACCTGCGAGGTGGCCGCCATGCCGCATTCCTTTGCCCTTCGACCGAGCCTGCATGCGTGATGCAAGGCGTCTGCACTTCTTTCCCGCTGAAACTCGCCGATGACGCCGTGTGGCGTTATCACGACCTCGCCAAATCGCGCGCCGTCGACCGGCCGCCCGCGAGCGGCGAGCTGTGCCTCTGGCTCGTCACGAGCGAATTCCGTTTTGCGTCGGCGTCCAATGTCGGAAGCTGGCTGAGTGTCGCAGAGCGCAGGCGCGCGCGGCTGCATCCGCATTCGGCCATCGGGCGGCGTTTCGGCGTGGCGCGCGCGACGCTGCGGCTCGTCGTCTCGCAGATGTTCGACTGCCGTCCGCAAGAAGTCCAGGTCGAGGACGGCCCTGACGAACGCATCATCGCCACCGATCCGCGCGGCGAACGCAGCGTGCATGTCGATGTCGCGTACTCGGGCATCTGGATCGTGATCGCGGTAGGCGCGGCGAGCGTCGGAGTGGGCCTTATGGCGGATGCGCTCGCGGATGCGGCGCGTATCGCGAAGACGCGCGCCGAACGCAGCGAGAGCGGCGCGGATGCATCGTGGCACGCGGTCGTGCTGCCGATGCCCGGCGAAATTCGCGGCGTCGTGGCGGTCGGCGGCGCGGTGACGGAGGTGCAGGCGTTCGGCTGGGAGAAGCCGGCCGAAGCCGCTCCGGTGAAGTCGGGGCGGTGACGGCGGAACGGGGCGAGGCGCGGTCGGCGCTCCGCTCGGATCGTTCGCATTTCGAATGAATGCGTCGGCCTTTAACGGAAGTTATCCTAACGAACCTGCCGTCTACCATCCCAAGCGCGGCCAAACATCAGGCGAATGCGAAACGCGAACGGGCTTTCACATCGGATGAAACACCTTAGGCATAATACTCGTCACCCCGAGGATACTGAGCGCGCTTGCCTATGACACGCCCCGCACTGGAATGCCGCCGCCTTCACAAAACCTATGGTCCCGGCAGAACCATTCTTGCAGGGCTGGACTTCACGCTCGGCGCGAGCGAATTCATCGCGATCATGGGCGACTCGGGCGTGGGCAAATCCACGCTGCTCAATCTGATCGCGGGCCTCGACGCCCCCGATAGCGGCGAGATTCTGATCGACGGCGTCCCCATCTCCGCGATGAGCGACGAAGCCGCCACCAAGACGCGGCGCGAGAAGCTCGGCTTCGTGTTTCAGGCGTTCCACGTGCTGCCGCATCTGACGCTGGTGCAGAACGTCGCGGTGCCGCTGCTTCTGAACGGCCTGCCGACGACACCCGCCCACGGCATGCTCGCCGCCGTCGGTCTTTTCAATCGTCAGAACGATCTGCCGCGCCAGCTTTCCGGCGGCGAACTTCAGCGCGTCGCCATCGCGCGGGCGCTCGTGCATCGCCCGCGGCTGATACTCGCCGACGAACCGACCGGCAATCTCGATCCGCAAACCGCCCACGAAATTCTCGGGCTCTTCCACGCCGAAACGAAAGCGACCGGAGCGGCCGCGATCATGGTCACGCATTCCGAAGCCGCCGCCGCGTTCGCGGACCGCGTGCTGATCCTCGCCGACGGCACGCTGCACGAAGCCGCGTCGCTGGCGGCGTTCAACGAGTCGCGCGCACGATGACGGCGCGCGCCGCCGGTCATCGCATGCTCGCGCGCTGGCTGCTGGGCGCTCAATGGCGCAGTCATCGCGGGCGGGCGCTCGTCGCCGTGCTGACGATCGCGCTCGGCGTCGGGCTGGGTTACGCGGTGCAACTCATCAACAGCGCGGCCTTCAACGAGTTCTCCGCCGCCGCGCGCAGCCTGTCGGGGCAGGCGGACTTGCAGGTGCGCGGCGCGCAACAGTTCATCGACGAGCGCCTTTATCCGATGCTCGCCATGCGCCGGGGCGTCGTCGTGGCGAGCCCCGTGCTGGAACTCGACGTCGCGGTGCCGAAGCAGACCACGCCGCTCAAGGTGCTCGGCATCGACGTGTTCCGCGCGAAGCGCATCGCGCCCGATCTGACCGGCGTGCCGTCGCCGCAGACGCCGCTCGACGTCTTGTCGGACGACGCCATCTTTCTCTCGACCGCCGCGCAGCAATGGCTGAACACGCGCGTCGGCGCGGATGTCGAATTGCAGAACGCCACCTCGCCGGTGCGCTTGCGGGTGGCGGGCGGCATCGTGCGGGCCTTGCCCGGCCAGCGTATCGGCGTGATGGATATCGCCGCCGTGCAGTCGCGTTTCGGCGTGCAGGGACGGCTTTCGCGCGTGGATATTCAACTCGCGCGCGGCGTCGATCGCGAAGCGTTTCGCCGCGCGTTGCAGGACGAACTGGGCCCGCGCTTCGTCGTCGCGGAGACGCGCGACACCGAAAGCCGCACGGACAGGCTGTCGCGCGCTTACCGCATCAACATGAACGTGCTCGCGCTCGTTGCGCTCTTCACCGGCGCGTTCCTCGTCTTCTCGACGCAGGCGGCGGGCGTCGTGCGACGCCGCGCGCAATTCGCGATGCTGCGCGTGCTCGGCATGACGCGCGGCCAGCTCGTGCGGCAGATCATGACCGAAGGCGCGTTGCTCGGCGTGGCGGGCGCGCTGTTGGGCATCGCGCTCGGCTTCGCGGTGGCCGGACTCGCGCTGCGCTTCTTCGGCAGCGATCTGGGCGGCGGCTACTTCCCGGGCGTGCAGCCGCGTGTGCATTTCGAGCCGGTCTCGACCGCGATCTTTCTCGCGCTCGGCTTGGGCGTCGCGCTCGCGGGCACGTTCGTTCCCGCGCTCGAAGCGGTCCGCGCGCGCCCCGCGCCGGCACTGAAAGCGGGCAGCGAGGAAGCCGCGCTCTCGCCGCTTTCGACGCCGTGGCCCGCGCTCCTGTGCCTCGCGGCGGGCGCGGCGCTCACGCAGGCGCCGCCCATCGACGATGCGCCTATCGCGGGCTATCTCGCCGTCGCGCTTCTGCTGGTGGGCGGCATCGCGCTGATGCCGCGGCTCACGGCGATGGTCTTCGGCGCGGCGAGCGCGGCGTACGCCTGGCTGCGCCGCAACCGTAGCCGCAGCGCGGTGGGCACGCTCGCGCTCGCGCGGCTCGCGAACGCGCCGGGCCAGGCGTCGATCGCCATGGGCGGCGTGCTGTCGAGCTTCACGCTGATCGTCGCGATGGCGATCATGGTGGCGAGCTTCCGGATATCGGTGGTGGACTGGCTGGAGCATCTGCTTTCCGCCGATGTCTATGCGCGGCTCGCATCCACCGGCGATACGGGAGGCCTCACGCCGCAGCAGCAGGCGCAGATCGCGGCCACCGGCGGCGTCGCGCGGGCGGCGTTCTCGCGCTCGTCGCAGGTGACGCTCGATGCCTCGAAACCGCCGGTCGCCGTGATCGCCCGCGAGATCAACGGCGCGGACCCCGGCGCGATGCTGCAAATGACCGGCGCGACGCTGCCGCCCGAAGCGTGGCGCGCCGACGAAACGCCCGTGTGGGCGTCCGAGGCGATGGCCGATCTGTACGGCTATCGCACCGGCCAGCGCGTCACGCTGCCGCTCGGCGGCGCGGACGAACATTTCGTCGTGGCGGGCATCTGGCGCGACTACGTGCGGCAGACGGGCGCGCTGCAATTCCGGCTCGCGGACTATCGGCGGCTGACGGGCGACATGGGCGCGACCGAAGTGGCCATCACGTTGCGGCCGGGCGTGCGGGCGGGGCAGGTCATCGCGGCGCTGCAAAGCCTGCCGTTCGGCGACGCGCTTGAGTTCTCGCAGCCCGGCGACATCCGCTCGCGCACGCTGACCATCTTCGACCGCAGCTTCGCGGTGACGTATCTGCTGGAAGCGGTGGCGATCGTCATCGGCTTGTTCGGCGTCGCGGCGACGTTCTCGGTTCAGACGCTCGCGCGCTCACGCGAATTCGGCATGCTGCGCCATGTCGGCGTGACGCGAAAGCAGATCCTCGCGCTGCTCGCCTCCGAAGGCGGCCTGCTGACGCTGCTCGGCATTGCCATGGGCTGCGTGCTCGGCTTCGCCATCAGTCTGATCCTCGTTTTCGTGGTCAATCCGCAATCGTTCCACTGGACCATGTCGCTGCATGTGCCGTGGACGATGCTCGTCGTCATCGGCGTGGTGATGCTCGTGTCTTCCTGCACGACGGCGGTGCTGGCGGGGCGGCGCGCCGTATCGGTCGATGCGGTGCGCGCCGTGCGGGAGGACTGGTGATGCGCCGCTTCGGCTTCTTCATCGCGATGCTCGTGGCGCTGGCCGCGTTCTCTTCGACGAGCGCGCTCGCCGCCGATGCGCCGTTCGCGGTGGTCGTGCCGGGCCGGGCGATCGACTGGCCGCAGGACAGCGGCGCGCACCCCGCGTACCGCACGGAGTGGTGGTATGCGACCGGCTGGCTGCAAACGCCGGACAAGAAGCCGCTCGGCTTCCAGATCACCTTCTTTCGCTCGAACACGGGCAAGGGCGGCGGGGGCGCGTTCGATCCATCGCAGGTCATCGTCGCGCACGCCGCGCTCTCCGATCCGGCGTTCGGGCGGCTCGTGCACGATCAGGACATCGCGCGGCAGGGCTTCGGGCTCGCGTATGCGGCGAACGGCAACACCGACGTCAAGCTCGACGCATGGCGCATGGTCCGCGAAGCGGATGGCCGCTACACCGTGAGCGCAGATGCCGCCGGCTTCGCGCTGCATCTCACATTCACGCCGACGCAGCCGCCGATGATTCAGGGCGAGGGCGGTTACTCGCGCAAGGGGCCGTCGCCGGAAGAAGCGAGCTATTACTACAGCGAACCGCAGTTGCAGGTGACGGGAAGCGTCACGCGGCCCTCGGCGAAAGGCGCGGGCGATACGGTGGATGTCACCGGCAGCGCGTGGCTGGATCACGAGTGGTCGAGCACCTTGCTGCCCGCCGACGCCGCCGGCTGGGACTGGCTCGGCGCGAACCTCGACGACGGTTCCGCGCTGATGGCCTTCAAGGTCCGCAGCCGCGACGGCCGCGCGGTCTGGGCGCACGCCGCGCTGCGCGACCGCGATGGCCGCGCGACGCAATTCGGCCCCGGCGACGTCGAGTTCACGCCGGAACGGCAGTGGCGCTCGCCACGCACGAACACGCGCTATCCGGTTGCGATGACGGTGCGCGTCGGCGCGATGCGCTGGCGTCTCGCGCCGCTCATCGACGATCAGGAACTCGACTCGCGCGAATCGACCGGCGCGGTGTACTGGGAAGGCGCCGTGACGGTGTCGGGCCAAGGCGAGGCGGAAGGCAAGGGTGGACGCGGCTATCTCGAACTGACGGGCTACGGCAAGGAGGCCGAAGCAGGGAAGCGGTGACCAAGCGGTGAAGAAGCGGCGACTAAGCGGGCGACGAAGCGGCCGCCAGCAAGAACCCCGAAATAGGCCGACAATATAGGGGTTTACGCAAATTCACCGCCTCGACTCATCATGTCCGACCTAGCCAGCCCTCTTCGCCGCCGCACCGAGATCAACCCCAAGCCGTTGACCGTCGCCGGCCTTCTTCTACTCGCCGGTGTGCTCTATCTCGCGCAGACTGCGGGCGCGCGTCAGGCCGCGTTGTATGTGGTCGGCGCGCTGCTCGGCGTCGCGCTCTATCACGCCGCATTCGGCTTCACTTCCGCGTGGCGTGTTTTCATTGCCGATGGCCGCGGCGCCGGCCTGCGCGCGCAAATGCTCATGCTGGCCGTGGGCGTCGCGTTGTTCTTTCCCGCGCTGTCCGCCGGGTCGCTATTCGGCATGCCCGTGACCGGGTTGGTGTCGCCTGCGGGAACGTCGGTGATCGTGGGCGCGTTCATGTTCGGCATCGGCATGCAACTGGGCGGCGGCTGCGCATCCGGCACGCTCTATACGGTTGGCGGCGGCAGCACGCGCATGATCGTGACGCTTGCCGCGTTCATCGTCGGATCGGTGATCGCGACCGCGCATATGCCGTTCTGGACCGCGCTGCCTTCGTTGCAGCCCATCTCGCTCGTGAAGTCGCTGGGCCTCGCGCCCGCGCTCGCGGTCAACTGGATCGTGTTCGCGCTGATCGCCGCGTTGACGGTCGTCATCGAGAAGCGCCGGCACGGCAAGCTCGTCGCCGCGCACGTGCAGCCCGCGCACACGTCGCCGTGGCTGCATGGCCCGTGGCCGCTCTTGGCTGGCGCGCTGGCGCTCGCGGTGCTCAACTTCGCCACGCTCGCGCTGTCGGGCCGGCCGTGGGGCGTCACGTCCGCGTTCGCGCTGTGGGGCGCGAAGGCGGCATCCGCCATCGGCTTCGACGTCGCGAGCTGGCCGTACTGGATGAGCAAGCCGAACGCCGCGACGCTCGCCGCGCCGGTCTCGCACGATGTCACGTCCGTGATGGATATCGGCATCGTGCTCGGCGCGATGCTCGCCGCCGCGCTCGCGGGCCGCTACGCGCCGGTCTGGCGCGTGCCGATGCGCTCGCTGATCGCCGCCATCGTCGGCGGTCTGCTGCTCGGCTACGGCGCGCGTCTCGCGTACGGATGCAATATCGGCGCGTACTTCAGCGGCATCGTATCGGGCAGTATGCACGGCTGGCTGTGGCTCGTGGCGGCGTTCTTCGGCAACGTGCTCGGCACGCGCCTGCGCCCGCTGTTCGGGCTGGAAGTGGAACGCGTCAGGCCGACGGCCTGTTAAGCGTTCAACGCGCCGGCCACCGGTTCTCGTAGACGCATTCTTCGTGCGGCCGGCGCGTGGCCCAGCCCTCGGTTTCCAGCATCGGCGCGTCGTAGTACCGCTCGACGTGTCCGACGCAGAGGATCGCCACGGGCCGCGCGCCCGCGGGCATCGCGAGCAGCTCCGCGATTTCCTGCGGGTCGAAAAGCGACACCCATCCCATGCCGATGCCTTCGGCGCGCGCCGCGAGCCACATGTTCTGAATGGCGCAGGCCACCGACGCCAGGTCCATCTCCGGCAGCGTCCGGCGGCCGAACACATGGCGCTCGCGGCCGTCCATCAGCGCCATGACGAGCACCTCGGCGCAATCGCGCATGCCCTCCACCTTCAGCTTCATGAACGCATCGCGCCGCTCGCCGAGCGCATCGGCGGTGAGCAGACGCTCGCGCTCGACCGCCGCATGGAGTTGCGCGCGAACGTCCTTGCACGTGATCCGGACGATGCGCCACGGCTGCATGAAGCCGACGCTCGGCGCATGCAACGCGGCGTCGATGAGCCGCTGCATCACGGCCGGCGCGACGGGAGCGCTCACGAAATGGCGCATGTCGCGGCGCTCCTGAATGGCGCGGTACACGGCGTTGCGTTCCGATTCGCTGAAGGTCTGGTTATCCATGATCTCGAAGAAATTGCGGTAGCGCCACTCTATCCGCATCGCGCGATGTCGCACAGCCGCCATTCGCGGAACAGTCGCGGTGACCTTCGCTCAGTACGCCTTGCATTTGCATAACGGTGCGGTAGCCCACCTTCGCGGCGAGGAAAATCAGCGAACATGCGCGAGGCTGTCCGGAACAGTCGCCTGACCGATATCAGTCTCGTGCCGAGCTGCGGGGCTGGGTCGACACATCGTCTGGAGATCGCCATGTTCAACGAACCCGTTCTGCGCCGCGGTGTACGCTGGATGCTGCTCGTCGTGATGTATTACCTAGTCGCGGCGGCATCGTACAACGGTTATTTCACGAAGTGGCAATTCCGCGACCAGACGCCGGAATTTGCGTTGCCCGCGATGCTCGACGGCACGATCGATCGTCCCTTTGTCTATCGCCAGTTATTGCCGATGCTGGCGAACGGCGTCGAACGCGCGATGCCGGAAAAGCTGAGGACCAAAGTCGACGCGCTTCTGATGGACGACAACCGGACGCATCATCCGATCACGTGGTTCTACCCGAGCGCCGTCGATGCGCGTAATCCGCAATACGCGCTGCGCTATTACCTGATCTTCGGCATGTCGTTCACGGCGCTCTTTCTCGCGATGTTCGCGATGCGCGCGGTCTGCATGACTTTTCAGGCGGATCGAACCGCGAGCACGCTCGCACCGATGGCGCTGGCCGCGATATTCCCGCTCATATTGACCGACGGCGCCTATTTCTACGACTTCCCCGAACTGCTTTTCATGATGCTCGCGGTATGGCTCGCGGCGACCGGCCGGGCGTTATGGCTGATTCCGCTCACGGCCATCGCGACGCTGAACAAGGAATCGTTTCTCTTCTTCTCGCTCACGTTATTTCCATTCCTGCATGCACGATTTTCTTTACGCCGCGCTGTACTAGTGCAGGCGGTGTTGCTCGCCATCGCGGCGGCGGTCAATCTCGCAATCAAGCTGAAATATGCGGGAAATAGCGGCGACGTCGCGCAGTTTCACCTGTTTCATAATCTCGACTTTCTGATTCATCCGTTGAGCTATCTGCGCTTCGAATACAACTATGGCGTCGTGATGTCGAAGGGTTTCAACGTCATCAACATCGTGATTGCCGTTGTTCTGCTGCGCTCGGGCTGGAGCAAGCTGCCGCTCGTATTGCGGCGTCATGTATGGATTGCGCTCGCCGTGAACGTGCCGCTTTTCATCACGTTCGGATTCCACGATGAATTGCGCAATCTGAGCATGCTGATCGTCGGCCTGCTGATGATCCTGTGCGTGAACATTGCGCTCGTGCTGGCGTACGAGCGCGCGGGCGCGGCCGCTGACGCGCGCAGCGATGTGCCCGAGACGCCCGCCGCGACGCCATTGCGCGACCGAAACGCGATGGCCCGGTCGGCTCGTTGATCCCCGTAGCCGCGCACATTCGTCGGGAGACCGATTCATGCCATTCGATCACGGCGTCTTCACCGTTTCTCTCGACTTCGAGCTGCTATGGGGCGTGCGCGAAACGCGCACCATCGAAAGCTACGGAGAGAATCTGCGCGGCGTGCGGCGCGCCATTCCGGAGATGCTGCGCGTGTTCGGCGCGAGCGGCATTCACGCGACCTGGGCGACGGTAGGCTTCCTGTTTCATCGCGATGTCGCGGAACTCAAGGCCAGTCTGCCCGATGCGCGGCCCCGCTATACGCGCCCCGGCATATCGCCCTATGAGTACATCGAAGCCGCCCGCGACCTCGATCCGCTCTATCACTTCGCGCCGGAACTGATCGAGCGCATTGCGCGCCAGCCGGGACAGGCCATCGGCACGCATACTTATTCGCACTACTATTGCCTCGAAGAAGGGCAGGGCGTGCGCGAATTCGAAGCCGATCTCGCGCGTGCAGTGGAAGTGGCGCGACGCGCGGGCGTGTACGTGCGAAGCATCGTCTTTCCGCGCAACCAGTGCAACGACGCGTACCTCGCTTCGCTTACCCGCTTCGGGGTGCTGTGCTATCGAGGCACGCAAGAGGGGCACGCCTATGCGGCGTCCGACAAGGCGGGACAGAGCCGGCTCATGCGAGCGACGCGCCTGCTCGACGCTTACATCGACCTCTCAGGCCACAACACGTATGCGCTCGACGAGTGCTATCGGGCGATGCCGTTCAACTTCCCGGCGAGCAGCTTCCTGAGGCCGTACAAGCGCAAAACGGCGTGGCTCGACGGTCTTCGTCTGAAGCGAATCACCGACGCGATGACCTACGCGGCCATCAACAAGCGGCTCTATCATCTGTGGTGGCATCCGCACAACTTCGGGCGCGACACGGCGCAAAACATCGCGTTCCTGCAGCGCATCGCGGACCACTACGCGCATCTGCGCGACAAGTACGGATTCGTGTCGATGAACATGGAAGAGCTGTGCGCGCTCGCCGCCCATCATCGGACGGACGAGCCGGAGCACAGCACGTCCGAAGTGGCGAACTGAGCCGCCGCTTGGCTTCCGTCAGCGCCGCGTCTCCTGCGACGTGGCCGGCGTGATCGACGAATGGCCGACCAGAAAGCGCGGCGTCCTGAAGTGCACGATGCACGCGTAGAACCACACGTAGACGCTCACGAACACGAGGTCGGTGGCGAACAGCACGACCGGCTCGTTCCAGAACAGCGACGCCGGCACCACGCCCACCGAGCACAGCACCCACAGATACGGCGACGTGCGTGCGTTGCGGCGTCCGCGCTGCCGCGCATCGCGATAATCGGCGCCCCTGAGCGCGATGCGCCGATACACGAGCGTATGCAGATGCACGCCGTCCGGCTGGCTGACCGGCCGCCCGCGCACCAGCTTGCGCCGATAGATCGAGAAGACGGTTTCGAAGAGCGGATAGATCGCGACCACGGCGGCGTACCACGCTGAGACTGCCGGGTGGCGGGCGATCAGGAGTACGAGCAGTTCCGCCATCACGAAGCCGATGAAATAGGCGCCGCCATCGCCGAGAAAGATCGCGGCGCCCGGATAGTTCCAGACGGCGAACCCCAGGATGGTGCCGATCATCGTCAGTGCAACGCTCATGATGAGCCAGTCGCCTACTTGGTGCGCGACAAAGCCTATCGACCCGAAGATGAGAATGGACGACACCGAAGCGAGTCCGTTCATGCCGTCGATCAGGTTGATCGCATTCGTGAGCCCCGACACCGTGAGCACGGTGAGCGCGATGGCGAGCGGCATCAGCGCGAGACCGCGATCGACGATCGGCAGGTCCACGCGCCCGATCACGGCATTCAACGCATACACGCCGCCGATCGCGCCGGCCATCGCGGCGAGCAGCCTTGCGCGCGGACTCACGCGCTTGGTGAGATCCTCCACGCAGCCCGCCATGAAGGGAATCGCCGCGCATCCGAGCAGCAAGAGAGACTCGCCGCGCGGATTCGCGCCGAATAGCCCGCCCATGACAAACGTAATACCCGTTCCTCCGATGATTGCGATGCCGCCGACACGCGGAACCGGAAAGGCATGATTTTTCTGCACTCCCGTGAGATCGTTGTCGAGCCATTTCGATCCCGCATGGCTCGTGTATTTCACGATCAGAAGAGTCAGACAAAACGAAGTGAAGCAGCCGAGGGCAAGGTTCAGCATTGTCGTTTACTCATTTTGTCAACAGTGCGGACGATTCGGTTCAGAACATGTTGCACCTGCGTGCGATGGCCTCGAATTGATACGGCACGGCCATGCGTGCAAGCAGATGCAACAGACCCGCTTCGGCTGAAAAAGGAACACCGATAAATAAGGGCTCCGAAGTCCCGTTTATAGAAAAGCCTTTTTTATGATTAATCCGGGAAATCCCGTGCATACACGGACGTTTGGAGTCCGAATATCATCGCGCGGACAGCCGTTTTGGTAACTATGTTTTTCGTTGACGAAATGTTAGCTAGACCGCGTATTGATCCAAAATTGGCGGGCCGCAAAAGCCTTCGTTTGTGCTTTAGCGACCTTGCCGACATATCTCATGTCGCCGTCATGACACCCGAACGGTCATGCGATGTCTTTGGCGACCCAGCGGCGCACGATATAACGGCCTTCCCGCCTGCGTGCGAGGTCGTCGCTGACCACGCGGGCAGGCACGCCCGCGACGGTGACGTTGGAAGGCACATTCGACGTCACGACACTGCCCGCGCCGATGGTCACCGAATTGCCAATCAATACGTTTTCGACGATGCACACGTTCGGCCCGATATATACGTTGTCCCCAATGGTCGCAGCTTGTCCGTGATTCGATCCGATGGTGACGCCTTGGGACAGATTGCAATTGGCGCCGATCACCGCTGTTTCATTCACGACGATGGTGCCGAAATGGCCGATGTAGAGTCCCGGTCCGATACGCGTTCCGGCGGGAATGATGATGCCGAATTGACGTTGCTTGCGGCGCAATATGATTCTAAGGAGTACACCGGACAATCCGCGGGAATACCCCGATGCGAGACGAAACCACACGGAGTAATTGAATCCTTCGGAAGAAACGAACTTGCGAACGAACACGCCGGCACCGAGCGATCCGGCGTAACGGAAGAGATCGCTTCTGATAAGGTCGATGGGCTTCATTGCTTGATTCGTCGTGTGAGTTGAAGAGCGGAGATGGCGGCCGTTGCCGCGTAGCCTAACGGCGTCGAGCGGGCGAATAAGTGTGAGAACTCACATTTCGTTCGACTTATTCAATCTGCAGCGCGCTTGCGCCTGAATGGTATGCACAGAAGACTCGCGATACGGCTGATTGCTTCGGGCGTTCTTTTGAACAGCATCGCGCCGCGGCTCGCGTGGGCCGACGATACGGTCGATGCCGCCACCTTCGGCGTGAAAGGCGACGGCACGACGAACGATCGCGTCGCGCTTCAGAAAGCCATCGACGCTTCGGTCGGCAAGACGCTCGTGATCGGCGGCCGCTGCCGCATCGACGCGGCCGGCATCGAACTCAGGAGCGGATCGCGCGTGCGCTTTCGGCCCGGCGCATCCATCAAACTGCTGCGGCACGATACGCCGTTCTATCAGATCGTCCGCATCTGGGACGTGAACGACGTGGTGCTGGAAGGCGCCATGCTCGACGGCAGCAAGGAACTGAATGCCGCGCCCGCCAAGCGCCACGAAGAGGGCTACGGCATGGGCATTTCGGTAGCGGGCAGCGCCAATGTGACGATTCGCTCGGCGACCACTATCGGCTGCTGGGGCGACGGCGTGTACATCGCGAACAGTTACCGCCCGAGCGCCACCGCGCCGGATGGCATTCGTCTCGTCGATCACCGCGCGGTCGGCTGCCGGCGACAAGGCGTGTCGATCATCAGTGGCCGCAATATCACCATCGAGCGGGGCGTATGGGAAGACATCGGCGGCACGGCCCCTTCTGCGGGACTGGATATCGAGCCGAATTCGAATCGCGACGTGCTCGAAAACATCCGCGTCGTCGATCCCGTCACGCGCCGCTGCAAGATCGGCATTCTCGTGTTTCTCGCGCAATTGCCGGGTCCGCGCGCGAAGAATGTCGATATTCGAATCACCGGGCATCGCGACGAGAATTCGGCCGATAACGCGTTCAGTGTTTCAGGACTCGATACGAAAGGCTGGATCGTGAAGGGCCGCGTGGAAAGCCGCGCGCCCACATGGGTGAATTCCCGGCTTGCGTCGGTCGAGAACGTGGACTACGACAAGCGCGGTCCCGCGGTCGTCGTGACGGACCTGCGGCTCGTGAGGTAGCGCCATCCGCGCGTTGTGTGACAACGTACAGACTCGATGCGTGCGCCGCCGCACGCTCGCGTTAGGCCGATATTCCTTGGGAATCCTTAGATGAAAGCACGGGCAATGCGATTGAACGACGCGCAGGCGTCTCGCACGGGGCATCGCGCGCCGAACTTCTTCGCGACGCCGAGCGGCTGGGCTTATATCGCCATTGCACTGGTCATTCTGTATCTGATGGCGACGAGCCCGCGCGAGGTGTCCACGCTGCTCGACCAAGACAATTACCTCGAATACTTTCGCCGCACGACGTGGGACTGGTTCGTCAGCTCCTACCATCAACGGACCTCGACGCTTGCTTTCGTCATCAGCACGGTCACGGAGGAATTCGGCTGGCGCGCATGGGTGGTCGGGCTGAATGCGCTGGGCTTGTCGCCCGACACGGGCGTGCGCGTGACCGTGGTGCTGCTCAACACGCTGATCTTCATCGCGCTGCTGGAAACGCGCAGGCCGCTCATCGGACTCTGCCTGTGGGCCGTGGTGCCGATGGCGCTCGCCACCGTCGGCACATTCCAGATTCGTCAGGGCATGGGCTTTTCCATCGCCATGCTGCTCTCGCTGCGTTATCAGCGGCCTCTGACGGGATGGGCGCTCGCGAGCTTCGTCCATACGACATTCGCCGTCCCTGCGCTGCTGCTCGTGGCGATCCGCGCTTGCGGCGACCGCCGGCGGCTTTCGTTCGTTTGCGCGGGCGTCACGGCAATCGTGCTCGTATCGTCAGCGGGCTTTCTGTTCCGCAACTTCGGCGGCCGGCGCATCGACGAATATGCGAACTATCAGAACGACTTCACGATGAAGCTCGTGGTGTTGCTCGTCGTCTATATGACAGCATCCATCGTCATGCTGTACTCGGAATGGAAGAACAGGCCGAAGACGCAGCCCACCGTCTGGACGGAGCTCGCCACCATGCATATCGTGCTGGTGTTTTATCTGGTGCTCGCGTTCGCGCTGTTCCCGTTCGGTAAAGGGCGCGTGTGGTATTGCGTGCAGTTGCTTTTGCCCTTCATCGTGGCGCAGATTCGCTTTCGCAACGCATTCTCGATCTGGTGGATCGTGGGCGTATTGCTGGTGTTGTCCGCCGAGATCATCAAGAGTTCTTTCGAGGGCGTCTACGCGTATTTCATCGGAAGCTAGACAAGCGAGCGATTCGTCATCGACGCGATAGGGGAGTCGATGACGAACGCTCTAAGGCTTCAGATCAGGTCTTTTCCGCCGGCATCTTGCGCAGACGTTTGGCGCCTGTCTTGGTCGCGGTCTTTTCGCCGCGCAGGACGGTCCGCAGTGCGCCGAAGTCCGCGCGCACTTTCTCGATTTCATAGCGCGTGACGAGACGGCCGCCGAAGCCCGACAGGAAGTCGAGAATGCTGGCGGTGGAAATGCCGTCCAGATCGAACAGGAGCTTGCGCTCGCGGGCGACGCGCGCCGCTTCCCAGATCAGCAGGCTGATGGCGCCGCCGTGCGCTTCCGGAAGACGCGAGGAAAGCAGGTAATAGAGCGCGCGGTCGTCCCACACGAGAGCGGTCTCGGCCACGAGCTTGCCGCTCTGGTCGAACGCGCCCAGCAACGTGCCCGACTTGCGTTGAAGCACTTCGGTCAGCAGTCGCCGCATGATCTGCGAGCCGTAGACGTTGTTGCGCTTGCGCACGGCGAGATTCTCGTCGTAGAAGCGCGTGAAGGCATCCGGGCTGTCGATCTCGCGTATGGTGAGCTGCTCGCTCGCGCGCCGCACCCAGTTGCGGGTATTGCGGCGCAGGCCGGACCATGCTTCTTCTTCGGTGCGTTCGGCGGGCATTTCCATCGTATAGCCGATCGACACGTCGTAGCCGTGAATCATGAAGGCGAAGGCTTCGGCTTCCGACATGCGTGTATCCATCAATTGATGAAAATGCGCGACCGGCGGGAGCTTCGCAATGAGTTGCCTCGTAATGTCGAGGCGATAGCACCATTCGCGATCGGGCGTGCCCGATTTCTGCGGCTTGATAATGGGGCCGAGCGTGCGAGTCATCGGCGGCAGGGCCGAGATGCGCCAAATGCCTTTGCGTTCGAGCGTGTACGGCATTTCGCCGATGACTTCATCGCCCTGTTTGACTTCGGCGATGCCCCACTTGCCGTCGCTCGTGATATCGAGCCACCACGGCTGATGAAAGATCGACCGTTCGAACGCACCTTGCGGCCGTGCGTTGTCGTTCGCGCTTGTGACGATCTCTTTTGCTTTAGCCTTGGGTTTGTTGGGTTTCGACTTCGGTTTGGCTTTGACTTGTTCGGTATTCGTCGTATCGGGTAGAGCACTGACGGAAAAGCATTCGTTATCCATTGTCCCTCGCAACTCGGTTCATGATAGCCATGGGGCTAATTTCGGGCCTTTCGGCAGTATCAGGATCAGGCGCTGTGCGCGTTCGTCGACAACTTTCCGTTGCGTCGCGTGACAGGATGGAAAGCGTGCGCCGAGATCGGATCTAAGAGGCAATGCATAGTTTTGGGCGATGTCAAGTGAATTCGTCTGGCGACGAATTACGATGTTTTACCGCAGGGTATTGAGCATTCGCGTGAACCACTGTACGGCATCGCACGTTGCGCGCCTTGCTCGGCGATGCAAGATTTCAGGCGCAGGACAGTCGAGGGTCCAGGCTCGCGTACTTTTGTCCACCCCGTCGATCCCTGTTCCACGGGCGATCCTAAACCAAGCAAGGGTCTTAGGCACATTCATGATTGCACCAGCACCGCACATCGAGATCATCAAATCACCCGAAGTATTCAAGGCACTCGAACCCGAATGGCAGACGCTCTGGAGGCGCGCCAACGGGCGTCACCACGAATCGTTCCCTGTTGCGTGGCTCAGTTGGGAGTGCGTGGCAAAACCGCTCGGGCGCGCGCTGCGGCTCATCGCGGTCCGTAGCGAAGGTCGTCTCATCGCCGTATGGCCGCTCGTTCGCTCGCGCAATCGGCTCTGGACCATACTGCGTCCGTTGAGCCCCGAATCCGCTGACTATACGACCCTGCTCGCCGATCCGGACCATGCGTCGCCCGCACTGACCGAAGCAGTGTGGCGCGCGGCGCAGGCGCAGTGCCCATCGGACATCATCCTGCTTCCGTATCTCGACAAGGACGGCGATCTTTATCGGCTGGCGCGCGCCCACGAGGGCATGATGGTCGCGAACGAGCATCCCTATGCGATTGCGCGACTCTCGCGCGAGAAGGACTGGGAGAGCTTCGCGGCGCCGCTCGGCACGTTGTCCGGGAAGAAGCCCGGCGCGTTGCTCAGGCGTCTGGAGCGGCAAGGCAAGGTCGAGATCCGCATTCTCGGCCCCGGCGACGCCGACGAAAACGCCCGCATGGTCGACTGGATGCTTGCCTGTAAGCGTAACTGGGCCGAGCGCGTCGACAAGAAGGGCGCATGGCTCTATTCCCCGCTATTCCGCAATTACCTGGTGAGCATTCTCAATTACCCGGCCGGGCCCGACGCCGAGCCGAGCGCGCGGATGATGGTGCTCATGCTCGACGGCGCGCCCATCGCGGCCAACATGATCGGGATGGGCACCGACAGCATCCTCGGCGCGATGGGCGGCTTCGACCGCCAGCACAGCAAGCTCGCGCCCGGCGCCATCACCACGGAGGCGTGGGTGCGCTGGGCGCTCGAACACCGGCTGGACTTCGACCTCGGCGTTGGGTCCGAGGCGTTCAAGCCGTACTGGAGCAAAGGCAATCTCTCGGTCGCAGTCAGTATTCAGATCGCCCAGTCTCCGTGGGGGCGCGTTGCATTCGCGATGCAAGACGGCATGGCGAAACTCGCCGCGATTCGCGCGGGAATGCGTCGGCCGAATACGGATGTCACATCCGTAAAAACCCGCAGCGAATCGGTAGAAACCCGCACAAGCGAAGCCGCTAAATAATCTGATTAAAATCCGCCGGCTGGAATATCGAGCAATCAAAGACGCAGCCGGCGCATTAATTCAGAAGAATATCCGCAGCAAGAATTTCACTTTTCTTCAGACGTGAAAACCGTCGTCCTTTTGCGACGACGGATTAATTTCGCCGCTCGTGCGAAATTAATATCAATCATCAGAAGTAATTCCCCGTGTTTTCCCGAATCCCCCGCCAGGCGTGCGATTGAGGCATGCGGTCGTCCTCGACATTTTGACCTGTCCCCGCTACTTCGTTACAGCTCGTTACGAAACAATATTAATGGTCATACAAGGTTATGTATCATACGTGCCCGGTATCGGTATTAGATACCGTGTTCCGCGAGCGTTATGAAGTAAGTTTGACCGTTATATCGAAAGCGGCTTGCTTTGGGCAATCAAGAGCCCCGGTTAACCCGCCCGGCAAATGTCGCCGATTTATCGGTCTTCGACGAACGTTCTTTTCCTAGTCGCCTATCAATAACGTCAAGCACAATGTCTTTTTCAAAAAAAACCTTTAATTCCTTCCTCGAGCACTCCGCCTCCCAAACCGAAAACCGCATTTTCACGCGACGCAAGTTCGTGACCGCGCTTGTCATGGGCGCCGGCACGGCGGCATTGGCCGCGTGCGGCGGCGGAAGCGCCGACGACCTCGCCGCCACCGACAAACGCTGGCACCGCAGGTCGACTGCTACGGACACGTCGGCGGCATCCAGCACGAGCGTCGCATCGTCGACGCAAGCAACCGCGAGCACGTCGACCTCGGGCTCCGTCGTCGACGCGAGTTCCTTCGGCGTGAAGGCCGACGGCGTGACCAACGACCGCGTCGCGCTGCAAAAGGCCATCGACGGCTCGGTGGGCAAGGTTCTGCTGATCTCGGGCAAGGTGCGCATCGATGCGGCCGGCCTCGATCTGCGCTCGAATTCGCACCTGCGCTTCGCAAGCGGCGCGTCGATCAAGCTGCTCGCGCACAACACGGCGAGCTACCAGATGCTGCGCGTGTTCGACGTCGATAATGTTCAGATCGAAAACGCCACGCTCGACGGCAGCAAGGAGCTGAATTCCGCCGCGAACGATCCGAGCGAGGGCGGCCAGGGCATGGGCATTTCGATTGCCGGCGGCACCAACGTGACGATCAGCTCGCCGACGACCATCAACTGCTGGGGCGACGGCATCTACATCGGCAACTCGTATCGCACGGTCACGAAGGCGAGCAACGCGGTCATGATCACCAAGCACACCGCCACGGGTTGCCGCCGTCAGGGCGCGACGATCACGAGCGGCAGCAACATCACGTTCGACTCGCCGACGTGGTCGACAATCGGCGGCACGATGCCTTCGGCCGGCCTCGACATCGAGCCGAACAACAACAACGCGGTGCTGCAGAACATCAAGATCATCAGCCCGACGACGAACAGCTGCCACTACGGCATTCTCGTGTACCTGGGCGCGTTCCCCGGACCGGTGGCGAAGGTCGTGTCGATCGACATCACGAACCACCGCGACAACGCTTCGAACCACGTGGCGTACGCCGTTGGCGGCTTGCAACTGAACGGCCGCTCGGTCACGGGCCACATCAGCAGCGACAACCCGGTGTACATGCATTCGGCGCTCGGCTTCAGCAAGACGGACTGGGATAACGCCGGTCCGTCGGTCGAAGTGACGAACATGACCTACACGCGCTGAGCGGCAGCGGTTCGTTGCGTTGAACAGGAGAGCCGTGTTTTTGCCGCGGCTCTTTTGTTTGTCGGCTGTCTCTGATTTCCACTCAGCGCCGAAGCACTAAACTTCCAGTGAAATTTGCCGAAAACTTAAGGCATGGATGGTGCTCTAAAGGGTGGCCCGATTGCGGTTTACCCGGGCACCGAATCATCTGGAGAGTGCATGGATTTCGCCACTACTGTCGGCACGATCGCGTTTTTCGCTGTCGTCGCTCTGGCCTTGCTGGCGCTGGCCGAGGTGCTGCTGCCGTCGCGGCGGCGCAGTCGCCGGAAATCGGATAACGCGGACGCGTCGTCCGGATTGTTCGGCGGCATGCGTTCGCGGTTTCATAAGTCCGGACCGCTGAAGCCGAACGAAGCCGCTCAATCGTCGCGCTCGGGCCACTCCGACTGAAAGCGTGCAGTTTTTTCAAAGTCTGCGGTCGTCGCGTTCAACGCCACCCTAAACTTCAATCGTCAGTCTGTCGTGTCGCGGGCAACAGCCTGAGCTTTCCATAAGCCTCAGAGGTCGTTTCAGGCATTCAGCCTCTCCGCTCGCGGGCCGCGCGGCATCGTACGAATTCCGCGGTACGTTTCCTCGTAGCGGCGCCAGGTCGTGTCGATGGAAAACTGACGGTCTATCCGCTCGCGAGCCGCCTTTCCCAGCGCCGCGCGTGTCTCTTCGCTCAGCGTCAGCATCGCGACGAGCGCGTCCGCAAGCGCGTCGGCATCTTGCGGCGGAACCACGAACCCCGTTTCGCCGATAAGCCATTTCGTATCGCCCACATCGGTCGCCACGCAGGGAACGCCGCAGGCCATCGCCTCGCCGACCACCGTCGGCAAACCTTCGCTGCGCGAGGAGAGGCAAAAGACGTCGAGCGCCGCGAGTGTCGTTTGCGGGTCCCGCAACGCGCCGAGCAGCCGGCACGCGTGCTCGACGCCGGCCTCGCGCAACCAAGCGACAAGCTCGCCGTTGCTCTCGTCGAGACCGCGCCCGGCCATCACGAAGCGGCAATGCGGCAGCCCCTGAAGCACGCGGCGCATCGCGGCGATGAAATTCGGGTAGTCCTTCACCGGGTGATATCGCCCGACGATACCGATCACCGGCGCATCCGCGTCGAAGCCGAGCGCGCGGCGCAAGGTCTCGCGCGCATGCGGCATCGGTTTGAAGACATCGGCTTCGAAGCCGTTCGGGATCACCATCATCTTGTTCGCGTAGTAGCCGCCGTGCGCATGCGAACGCCTGGCCGCCTCGCCGCAGCAGATGATCGAGTCCGGCACGCGCGCCGACAGCAGCGCGCACGCTCGCGTGACCCAGCGCGTCATGCGGTTGCTGCCGGTCGAACGCAAGTCGGTGTGGTGGATGCCCCAGACGAGCGCGGGTCGGGGCGCGCGCAAACCGCGCATGCGTCGCCAGGCGCTTGCGGCATGCACGGCGAGCCCGCCCATCAGATCGCCGTGATAAAGCCACGTCTGCACGACATCCGGATCGAGCTCGTCGAGCCAGCGGATCAGCGTCGCGAACTTGCGCGGACCGGGCACGCCGCGGCGCATGCCGAGGATGCGCACGTCGGCGCCCGCTTCGCGAATGCGCGCCGCCAGCGTGTCTTCGGACGAAAGCGAGATCACCGTATGTTGAACGCCGGTTCCGCGTGATGCACGTATCAGCCGGTAGAGCAGCATCTCCGCGCCGTCGGCCGGCAGCGCCGTGATGATATGGACGATCTTCACGGCGCGATGTGCAGCGACGAAGGCGCGCGCTCCGGCGCAGGCGCGAGCGTGCGATACACGCCGATGGTCTTGTCGAGCACGATGGCTTCGTCGAATTCGCGCAAGGCTTTCTCGCGAGCGGCAAGACCCAGCCGGCGTGCGAGCCCGCGATCGTCGTCGAGCAGGCGGATGGCGTTGGCGAGCGCCGTCGCATCGCGCACCGGCACCACGAGACCGTCCTCGCCGTTGCGACTGACGACTTCGCGGCAGCCGGGCGCGTCCGTCGTGATGAGCGGCAGCGCGCACGCCGCCGCTTCGATCAGCGATTTCGGCAGACCTTCGCGATAGCTCGGCAGCACCATCACGTCGGTTTGCGCGAGTAGCGCGGGCATGTCGCTCACGTGGCCGCGCCATTCCACGAGACCTTCGGCCACCCAGCCTTCTATGGTCGACCGCTCGATCGACGCAGGATTGCCCGCGTCCGGCATGCCCGCAAGCACGAAGCGGATGGTGCGCTGTTCGCGCTTGAGCGCGCGCGCCGCTTCGACGAATTCCGCGATGCCCTTGTCCCACAACATGCGCGCGGCGAGCAGCACGCGCAGCGGTTCGGACGAAAGCGGCGCGTCTTCGGGCGGCGCCTTGAAGCGCGAACAGTTCACCCCCGAGCCTTTGATGAGATGAATCGCTTTCTCATCGACAAGGCGCGCGGTCTTGAACATCGTCACATCGTCGGGGTTCTGCAGGATGAGGGCGCAGTCGTCGCCGTCGAGCGCGACGCGCAGCACGCGTCGAACGAGCGGGCGCAGCAGCCGCGCCTTCAGATCGCGGCTCGTGAACACGTAGCCGAGGCCCGCCACCGAATTCACCCGGGCGGGCACGCCGGCCAGCTTCGCGCCGAGCGATCCGTACACCGCGCTCTTGATCGTGAAACCGTGGACCAGCGCCGCGTCCTCTTCGCGAAAGAGGCGGGCGAGCCATAACACCAACGCGAGTTCGCGGAACGGATTGAGACTGCGGCGAATCATCGGCACGGCGCGCCAGCGAAAGCCGAGTTCGCATAGCTTCGGCCCGTATTCGCCCGGCGGCGAGATCAGCACGACTTCGTGACCCATGTCGCGTAACCGGTACGCCAGCGACAGGCGGAAGTTGTACAGATACCAGTCGGTATTCGCAAACAGGATGACTTTGTTCATGGCCTCGTCCCATGCAGCGTAGTTGTGCCCCGACGATTGCGGACGTTCGCGCTCTGCGGCGCGTGGATGCCGGCTGCCCGCACACCGACGCGCTGAAATAGCGCGTCCCAAAGCCTGAGAATCGCGTCGACCGAGTAACGCTCGCGCATCGACTGCGCGCCTTTGCGTCCCAGTTCGGCGCGCAGTCTTTCGTCGCCGAGCAGGCGAGCCAGCGCGTCGGCGAGCGCGTCCCGGTCGTTCGGCGGCACGAGCAGCGCGTCTTCGCCGTTGCGCGTGATGTCGCGCGGGCCGCTCTTGCAATCGACTGCCACGGCGGGCACGCCGAGCGCCATGCTTTCGGCGAGCGCGAGCCCGAATCCTTCGAAGCGCGACGACATGGCGAACGCCTGCGCGCGCCGCATCTCCGTCCACGGATCGCTCGTGACGCCGGGCAGGGAGATGCGTTCGCCGAGTCCGTGGCCTTCGATCTTCGCCTGCAGCGATGCGCGCTCGGCGCCTTCGCCCCATATGGTCAGATCCCACATCGGGAAGCGCGACGCAATCGACGCGAACGCGTCGATCAGGAGTCCGTAATTCTTCTGCGGATGAAGACGTCCGAACGAAGCGAGCCGCATGCGCCCGTTCTCCGCGGCAAGCGCGCGCGGCCCCGACTCGCGGAACAGTTCGGGCGGCAGCGGGTTCGGCATGACCGCCATATGGCGCACGCCGGGCACCATCGCCCGGAAAGGCTCAACCACGTTCTCGGTCAGGACCGTTACCGCGTCCGCGTGCGGATAGGCAAGACGTGTGGCGAGCCGCCAGAACCGCGAGCGGCCGTCGACGGACGGATCGTTGTGCTCGCACACGATGAGCGGCACGCGTTGCCTGAGCGACGCGAGAATGCCCGCGACGTTCACGTTATACAGAAAGCACACGACGACATCCGGCCGGCTTTCGGCGATCACCGCGCGCAGCGCGCGCTGGCGCTCCAGATAACCGAGCGCGCCGCCGCGCGGCTGCTTCACGCGGTCGGCCAGCCGCACGAAGCGCACCGCGTCCGAGAGCGCATAGAAGCAGGGCGTGCTTCGGCGATACGTCGCGACCAGCGTGACGGTGTCGCCCCGCGCGCTCCACGCATTGACGAGCGTGGCCGCGACACGTTCGGCGCCCCCGCTTCCCATCGAACTCACGAGCAGCGTGATGTTCATGCGACCAGATCTCCCGTGGGACGCGCGGGCGGCACGCGCCTCGCGATGATCATCGACAGGCAGAACACCGAAGCGTGCATCATGCCGGTTGCGAGCAGCACCCCCGGCATGCCGATCCAGCGCGTGAGCACGACATTGGCCAGCACCTTCACGACGAAGGCGAGCGCCGTGACCACCGCCATGTCCTTGTAGCGCCCTTCGACGGACAGCAGGTTCATCATCACCAGCGCCGCGAAGTAGAAGGGAAGCTGCACGAGCGAATAACGCATCAGCTCGGCGACGAGCAGCGTATTGCTCGCCGTGAACGCGCCGCGCTGAAACAGCACCTGCACCATCCACGGCGCGAGCGGATACGCAATCACGGCGCAGAGCGCGCCTGCGCCCAGCATCAGCACGGACCACTGGAACGCCGTCTGCCGCGCCCGCGTCACGTCGTCCTTGCCGAGAATGTCGGAGAGCACGGGCAGCGTGCCCTGCGCAATGGCGAGCGCGCCCATGCTGATCAACAGGCCGAAGACGCGGTTCGCATAGCCGAGTGTCGCGACCGCGCCATCGCCCAGATGCGCGACGAAGTATTGATCCAGCGCGGGCGAGCAGCACACCACGAGCTGGCCCAGCATAAAGACGCGCACCGCGCGATAGATGGGTTGCCAGCGGCTCGAACGGAACGTGAGCGAGAGCCGCGCGTAACGGCCTTCCACCTTGCCGCCGAGCGGCCAGACCACCAGCACGAATACCGCATAGCCGAGCAGCGTGCCCCACATGAGCGGCACCATCGCGCTCTTCTCCGTCATGAACAGCACGAGCAGCAGCGTCATCACGGCCGGCAAGCCGTCGAGCAGCGTGCCGATATGGCGCTCTTTCGACTGCAAGCGCGTGCCGTACGCGGTCTCGATCATGATGAGTACCCCGATGGGCGCCATCACCAGCATCATTTGATGCGCCATCTCCCTCGTCTGCGCGGAGAGGCTGCCCGCCATGAATTGCAGAGCGTACGGCCACACCAGATAAAGAATCGCGGTGAAGAGCAAGCCGACGACGATCCCCCAAGCCACCAGCTCGCCGAGAAACTGTGCCTCCTCGTTCGCCGACTGGCGGCGCAGATCCACGAATGCCGGAACCAGCACGATCGCGAACACGGCCGCGCATGCAGCCGGCAGCCACGAAACGAGCGTCAACGTGATCTGATACGCATCCACGACGTGACTGATGCCATAGCGGTACGCGATGACCATTTCCTTGGCCGCGCCCGCGCATCGCCCGAGCAGGACGAAGACGGCGACACGGGCCATCCCGCGCGCGGCGCGCAGGTGATCCGGGTGAAGCTGCAAAAGCCGTTCTCTCAGTGCCGCAAATTGTGAGATCAACGCAAGGGCCTCATGGTCCGCCGCCTGCGGCCGATAGCGCCTGTGCGCTGATTGGCTCGCGGTCAGCTTGTTCTGAAAGGAAGCGGACATACCACGGCATGGCCTTCTCGATGCCATCCGCGAAAGCGACCTTGCGTCCGTAGCCGAGCAGACGCTCGGCCTTCGAGACGTCGGCTTGCGAATGGCGCACGTCGCCCGCGCGGAACGGGCCGTACTCCGGGTCCCGGCGGCTCGTGATGCCATGTCGGGCGAGCGCCCGCTTGAGTTCTTCGTATAACTGCTTGAGCGTCGTGCGGTCCCCGACCGCGACGTTGTACACCTGCCCCTTCGCCTCGCGCGCGGCCATCGCGGCGAGGATATTCACTTGCACGACGTTATCGACATAACAGAAGTCGCGGCTCGTTTCGCCGTCGCCGTTGATGGTGATGACTTCGTCCTCGATCAGCGCGGCGGTCCACTTCGGAATCACGGCCGCATACGCGCCGTCCGGGTCCTGACGCTTGCCGAAGACGTTGAAGTAGCGCAGCCCTGTCGCGTGGAAGTCGTAGGTCCGCGCGAACACCGACGCATACAGTTCGTTCGCATACTTGGTCACGGCATACGGCGAGAGCGGCTGGCCGATGCGATCTTCCACCTTCGGCAAGCCCGGATGGTCGCCATATGTCGAACTCGACGCGGCATACGTGAAGCTCTCGACGCCCGCTTCGCGCGCCGCGCACAGCATGTTGAGAAAGCCGCTCAGGTTGACGTCGTGCGTCGCGATGGGATCGCGCACCGAACGCGGCACGGAACCGAGCGCCGCTTCGTGCAGCACGTGATCCACGCCTTCGAGCGCCGTCTTGCAGTCCGCGATGTTGCGGATATCGCCTTCGATGAAGCGAAACCGCTGCCACTGCCGCTCGCCGACGACGCTGCGCACTTCGTCCAGATTGCGCCGGTGTCCGGTCGCAAAGTTGTCGAGGCCGACCACGCGTTGATCGAGCGCGAGCAAGGCTTCCAGCAGGTTCGAGCCGATGAAGCCGGCCACTCCGGTGACAAGCCACGTCTGCGGCTTCTCGCGCAACGCCTGGCATACGGATTCGTAACGGTCGAGGTCAAGGTCGGGGTCGGGCATGGTCGTTCTCTGTGAGGGCGTCACAGACGCAGGTCGCTGGCGTCGGCCGGAAGCACGTACTTCAGGTCGTACACCACGTGCTGATCCTTGCCGAGCGCATGCAGCGCGTCAGCGCCCATCTCCGCGAACTGACGATGCGATACCGCCACGATGATCGCGTCGTACGCGCCTTTCGCGGGCTCTTCGATAGGCTGAATGCCGTATTCATGGAACGCATCTTCACGCGAGATCCACGGGTCGTAGACATCGACGTTCGTGCCGTACTGCTGAAGCTCCGTGACGATATCGACCACGCGCGAGTTGCGCATGTCCGGGCAGTTTTCCTTGAACGCGAGGCCCATCACCAGCACGCGCGCGCCGGGAATATAGATGCGCGCACGGGTCATCGCCTTCACGAGTTGCGAGACCGCGTAAGTGCCCATGCTGTCGTTCAGGCGCCGCCCCGCGAGAATGATCTCGGGGTTGTAGCCGATGGACTGCGCCATGTGCGTCAAGTAATACGGATCGACGCCGATGCAGTGTCCGCCGACGAGCCCGGGCCTGAAGTTGAGGAAGTTCCACTTGGTGCCGGCCGCGAGCAGCACGTCTTCGGTGTCGATGCCCATCTTGTTGAAGATGATCGACAGCTCGTTCACGAGCGCGATGTTCACGTCGCGTTGCGTGTTCTCGATGGCCTTCGCCGCTTCCGCCACGCGGATGCTGCTCGCCTTGTGCGTGCCGGCGGTGATGATCTGCCGATACAACTCATCCACGGCGTCCGCGACTTCGGGCGTCGAGCCCGAGGTCACCTTCTTGATGTCGGGCAGTCGATGCAGCTTGTCGCCCGGGTTGATGCGCTCGGGGCTGTAACCCGCGAAGAAGTCCACGTTGAAGCGCAGGCCCGACACGCGTTCGAGCACGGGCACGCATTCTTCTTCCGTGACGCCCGGATACACGGTCGATTCGTAGATCACGACATCGCCGGGTTTCAGCGCCGAGCCGATGGTCTCGCTCGCGCGCAGCAGCATGCCGAGATCGGGGCGCTTGTGCCGGTCGATCGGCGTCGGCACGGTGGCGATGAAAACGGTGCAGTCCTTGAGCGCAGCGGGATCGTCGGCGAAGACGAGCGACTTTGCGGCGCGCAGTTCGTCGTCGGGCACTTCGAGGGTCGCGTCGTGGCCTTCGCGCAGCGAGTCGATGCGATGGCGGTTCACGTCGAAGCCCACCACTTCATGATGCTTGCTGAACTCGACGGCGAGGGGCAGGCCCACATAGCCGAGCCCGATCACGGCGATCTTCTGGTCAGTAAGCGAACGCATGACGGTTTCTCCAGTCTCTAAGCAACGCGTGTCGGATGGTGCCTGGCGGTTCGTCTGCTGCGGCCCCGGAGCGCAGGGCCGCGGGCGACCTTTATTCGGGTGCGGACTCGTAGTTGTGCGCCACATAGGCGCTGCTGCCATAGCGGCCCGCGAGCGCCTTGTTCGCCGTATGCAGCGAGACGCCGTTGAGCAGCACGCCGGTCACGCGCGCGCCCGTCTGGTTCAGCCGCTTCATGGCCTCCTTGATTTCGCCGACGCGCGTGCGCCCATACAGCGAGACGAGGAAGATGGTGCCGGCGGCGGGAGCGATCGCGCCTGCGTCCGATACGGCGAGCACGGCTGCGGCGTCCACCAGCACGATGTCGTAGCTTCGCGACGCTTCTGCGATCACCTCGCGGTACTTCGCGCTCAAGAGCAGCTCGGCCGGGCTCGCCGGATACGGTCCGCCTTGCAGCACATCGAGATTCGGCAACACGTTGCGCTGAACCGAACCTTCGAAGGTATGCGTGCCGAGCAGAATGTTCGCGAGCCCCGGCCCCGGCTGAATGCCGAACTGCCGATGCAGATAGCCTTTGCGCAAGTCGGCGTCGATCAGCAGCACGCGCGTGCCGCCCGATGCGAGCACCGTGGCGAGATTCGCGGACAGAAACGACTTGCCGACGCCCGGCAGCGGCCCGGCGATCATGACGACGTTGTTGCGCGCCCCGACCAGCGAGAACTGGAGCGCGGAGCGCAGAATGCGCAGCGCTTCGACGGTCGGGTCTTTCGGGAACTGCGCGGCGAGCACCGCCTGACGCGGCGACGTGCCGTTCACGACGCTCGTGAGCGCCGACTGACGCGCGCTCTGCGGAATCGTCGCGAACACGCTCAGGCCCGTTTCGACCTCGATCTCCTGCGAATCCGTGACGCCGCGGAAGATGCGGTCGAGCAGCATCGCGAGTCCCACGGCCGCGAAGAGGCCGAGCGCGAGCGCGACGGCGAACGCGAGCCACTTGATCGGCTTGACCGGCAGTTCGGGCACGTCCGCCGTGTCGATCAACTGAACCGACGCGGCCTTGCCCGCCTTGATGAGCATCATCTCTTCGATGTTGTTGCGCAGCGCCGTGTAAAGGTCCGTGCTCACCCGGACGTTGCGCAGCAGGCGCAGCGCGCCTTGCTCTTCCATCGGCATGGAACGCGTGCGGTCGTTCAGCTTCGAGAGAAATTGCTCGGTCGCGGCGATCTGCCTGTCGATGGCGACGATTCGCGGGTGCGCGCTCGAAAACGTCGTCGAGAGTTCGTCGCGCGTATGGCGCAACGTCAGCAGCTGCGCGTTCGCGTCGGCGGTTTGCTTGAGAAGCAGACGGTTCGCTTCATCGGTGTCGAGCAGCGAATTCTTGTCGCGATAGGTGTTGTACGCGTTCTCCGCGTCTTCCATCTGGCGCTTGAGCACGGGCAACTGACGTTGCAGGTACGTGAGCGAGTTCTCCGCGATGACGGCCTTGCGGTCGCCATTGAGCCGCACGTACTGCCGGCCGATCTCGTTGATGGTCGCGGCCACCTGCACGGCGTCGGCGCTTTCGAGCGTCGCCTTCAGCACGCTCGATTTATTGCCCTGCTCGCTGATCTTCATCTGATTCTGGATCGCGTCGATGGTCAGCTGACGCGAGTAGTGCACGACCTCGAAGCCGACGCCCGGATTCCCTCGCATCGCCGTGACGAGCAGGCGCACGGGTCCCTTCGGCGTCTGCACCAGCAACACTTCGCCGACGGTGCCGATGACCGGCGTGCCGAGCGCGGGATTGCTCAACTCGTACTGTCCGTCCTTGCGCGCCGTCAGCCTGAACTTGCTGCCTTCGAGCTGGCGCGGCACGTCGAAGTCGGGAACGGTGATGGATTCGTCGCCCCATGCGTAATCGCCGAAACCGAAGAGGCCCGGCTCCGACAACTCGCCGTTGTGATGCGAGAAGCGGTTGCCGAAAATCGGCAAACGCCGCGGCTCCGCGCCGATGTAGAGCTTGAGCGCGTCGACCGCTCGCGAGACGACGAGCTTCGAGCCAAGCACCTGCATTTCGCCTTCGGCCGACGAGCGATCGTCGAGCGTCGGCAGCATGTTGCTCAGTGGATCGCCGGGGCGCGAATTCGATACGTCCTTGTTGTCTTCGACCTTGATCAGAATCGCGGATTGATAGATCGGCGGGCTCAGATACGCGTAAGCCGCGCCGAGCAGCAACGCAAAAAGCACGACAACGGAAATCAGCACGCGGTGATTGATCACCGTGTCGATTAAAGAGGCAAAAGGAATCTCGTCGTCGGTATCTGTCGCGGCTTCGTCGGACGTTTTAGCTCTGGCAATCATATTAAGCAGTTCCGGGCGCTTATGGTCGGTTCAAACAGAGACGGCGGACTTCTGAAGCGGGCGGCTCCGAGTGAGTTTCTAAGGAAAGCAAATGATTGTTCTGTGTGCGCGTGAGACAAATTGCGCGTGACGCAACCGTATCAGTCTGCATTTCACGGGTATGCGCGGAACCCCACACTCCGGCCTGCGGGTATATCGGATAGCGAATCAAATCGCCTGAGGATTATTTAAGAACGCTCGCGTCTAGTTAATTCGGGTTGCTAAAGCAAGAGCGTTTGCGTCGGTGTTTATACCGACGTGCATATCCATCTAATGAATCGAACGTGAATCGCGTGGGTTTATGACTCGCGTATTAATCGAGTCGACTATTTCCGCGACGAGCGGCGTTTGTTTTGAACGCTTAAAAGAACGATGATGCGAATGGCTTCGTCGGAAGAATGGGCTTCGCGCGAAGGCTCGAAGTACTAATAGAGATGCACCGGCGCTCGGATGTCCCGGTTGCCCGCGTTCGCTCGTGGCTTTAGTATGCGAAATCCCTAACGCCGGTCCCTAACGCCGATTCCTTTAGCCGCCATGCACATCGCCATTCTCACCTTCGAAGGCTTCAACGAACTCGACTCGCTCATCGCGCTCGGCATTCTGAATCGGATCAAGAGGCCGGACTGGAAGGTGTCGATTGCAAGCCCGTCGGCCGAAGTGCGCTCGATGAACGGCGTCGTGCTGAAGGCGCAGGCATCGCTGGAAGACGCGGCGGTCGCCGATGCGGTTATCGTGGGCAGCGGCATGCTGACGCGCGAAGTCGTCGCCGACGCGAGCCTGATGTCGCGGCTCGCGCTCGATCCCGCGCGCCAGCTCGTCGGCGCGCAGTGCTCGGGCACGCTCGTGCTCGCGAAGCTCGGCTTGCTGCAAGGCGTCCCCGCCTGCACCGATCTCACGACGAAGCCGTGGGTGCAGGAAGCCGGCGTCGCGATTCTGGAGCAGCCGTTCTTTGCGCGGGGAAACGTCGCGACGGCGGGCGGCTGCCTCGCGTCCCAGTATCTGGCGGCCTGGGTCATTGCGCGGCTCGCGGGCGTCGATGCGGCGCAGAGCGCGCTTCACTATGTCGCCCCGGTGGGCGAAAAGGACGCCTACGTGGATCGGGCGATGGCCAACGTGACGCCGTATCTGGATGCGGCGAGCGTTGTCGCATGAGCGCTTTTTCCGGTCGATAGCCGCTCGATTTGGTTAAACAGGTGCCGAAAAAAGCGGTGTAACCGATTGCGCCGCGCGGCGGTTATGCGTTACAACGAAATGACCGTCAGCGGCCGCAACGCTGACGAGGCAGCCGCGCGAACGGGGCGACGCGGCATTCATCTGGAGATGGGGACATGAGGGTTCGGGCGACGGTGTTGCTGGTTCGCCAACATGCAGTGCTGCTGGTGAAGGAACGGGGCGGTCCGTGGTTTCTGCCGGGCGGCGAAGTCGGTCACGGCGAGCTGGCGATGAGCACGGCCATCAGGGAGCTTTACGAGGAGACCGGCGCCGAGGCAAGCGCAGCGGCGTTTCTGTGGCAGCACGTGTCGGCGCATCACGTGCATCATGTTTATCGCGTGGCGATTCCGGCCGACGTGCGTCCGCATGCGAACTATCGCGCGGGCATCGACGAAGTGCGCTGGGTCGAGCTTTCGCAGCTCGCGGCCATGCCGGTCACGCCGGGCACGCGCGCCATTCTGAACCGCGCGGCCGGCGGCGGCACGACGCGCTCGTCGTGGCGGGACATCGGCTCGGCGCCGGGAGCGTCGGCGGGCTTTTGAGGGGCGCGAGCCGCGTCGCGCGGCTTGCGCTACGATCGGCACTGCGCGCAGCCGGATTGTCTCCGCGCCGCGGAGACAATCGGCGGGCGCGGCGCCGCGCCAGACCGCCGATTCCGACCCTCACCCTATGAGCGACCTGATTCCTTCTTCGCTTCTCGACGAAGTCCGCCGGCTGATCGATGCCGCCCGCGAGCGCGCGGCGGCCGCCGTCAACGCCGAACTCACGCTGCTCTACTGGCAGATCGGCAACCGGGTGCGCACCGAAGTGCTGCGCGGCGCGCGCGCCGAATATGGCCGGCAGGTGGTCGCAACACTGGCGCGCGAACTCGGCGCCCGCTACGGACGCGGCTGGAGCGAGAAGCAACTGCGGCACTGCATGCGGCTCGCGGAGATTTTCCCGGACGAGCAAAGTGTCTCCGCAGTGCGGAGACAATTGAGCTGGACGCATCTGAAGACGCTGATTTATATCGACGATCCGCTCAAGCGCGATTTCTACATCGAGCTTGCGCGGGTCGAGCGGTGGTCGTCGCGGCAAATGCAGGAACGCATCAATTCGATGCTGTTCGAGCGCAGCGCCATTTCGCGCCAGCCCGAATCCGCCATTGCCCATGACATAGCCGTGATGCGCGACGAAGGGCGCATGGAACCGGCGGCGCTGCTCAAAGACCCGTATGTGCTCGATTTTCTCGGGCTAAACGACCATTACCTCGAAAAAGACCTCGAAGACGCGATTCTCCGCGAGATGGAGCAGTTCCTTCTGGAACTCGGCGCCGGCTTCACGTTCGTCGCGCGTCAGAAGCGCCTTCAGATCGACGACGACGATTTCTACATCGACCTGCTGTTCTATAACCGCAAGCTCAAGCGCCTCGTCGCGATCGAACTGAAGCTCGGCGCGTTCAAGGCGGAATACAAGAGCCAGATGGAACTCTATTTGCGCTGGCTCGCGAAGCACGAACAGGAGCTGGACGAGCTGCCGCCGCTCGGCATCATTCTGTGCGCGGGCAAGAAGCAGGAGCAGATCGAGCTGCTGGAACTGAACAAAAGCGGCATCCACGTCGCGGAATATCTGACGGTGCTGCCGCCGCGCGAAACGCTCGAAGCGAAGCTGCATCAGTCGATTCAGGCCGCGCGGTCGCGCCTTCTCACGCAGGAACCGGATTGAAGCGATGCTTCATCCGACGAAAGCGGGGCGCGAGCGCCAAGTTGTTGGATAATCCTATCTTTCGTCTGGCAAGTCGTTGCCCGATGCCTGTAATTCGAGGCGCCTATGTTCACAGAAGCAGACAACATCACCGATGAAGAGATTTTCTCGACCGTTCAACGCCTGACCGACGCGGGTCGTCCGGTATCGCCCGTGACGGTCTGGTCGGAACTGCGTCGCGGTTCGATCGTATCCATTGCCGCCGCGCTCGAACGCTGGCGCGACGCCCGGCAGCCCGCGCCGCCGGTCGCGCAGCCTTCGGCCGAGATGCCGCAGGAACTGGCCGACGCGCTGATGAGCGCGGTGCATCGGCTGAGAAAGGCGTCGTGGGACGAGGCGCACAGCGCGGGCGCGCATCGCGCCGACCTGCTCGGGCAACGGCTCCAGACGGCGCTCGCGGAGCGCGACGAGGCGCTCGCCGTCTATCAGCAGACCGAGGGCGATGCGGCGAACAGTCGCCGGCAACTGGAAGAGTTGATGCACGCGCTGCGCGCATCGGAAGAAGCGGTGGCGCGTCTGCAGAATCAGCAGAACGCCGCGAACGAGCGCGCCGAGGCCGCCGAAGCGCGCGCCGGCGAGCTCGCGCAGCGCGTCTCCGCGCAGGACGCCGAACTGAGCGCGGCGCGACTGTCGCTCGACGATGAGCGCAAGGCGCGCGAGGCCGCGAGCGCCGATCTCGCGAACAAGAACGAAGAGCTCGCGCGTATCGCCCAAGAGCGCGACGAAGCGCGGCAGCATCACGCGGCGAGCGCGCAAGAAGTGGAGCGTCTGTCGCAGGAAGCGAGCACGGCGTCGGCGCGCGCCGAGACCGCGACCGCGCAGGCTAACGAAAGCGCCGCGCGCATCGCCGCGCTCGAGGCGGAACTGGACGCGGCGCGTCAGGCGCTTGCCAGCGAACGCGAAGCCGGCGCGGCGCGAGAAGCGCAAGCCTCCGCCCGCGACGAAGCCTTGCAGCGCGCGACGCGTGAGCTCGACGAAGCACGCGCGAAGATCGACGAGAGCGAGACGCGCATGTCGGCGCTGGAGTCGGAACTCGCGGCACTGCGCGAGGCGAACGCGGCGGCATCGGCCGCGCATGAAGCGTTGCAGCACGCCACGCGCGAACTGGACGAAGCGCGCGCCAGGATCGACGAGAGCCAGAGCCGCATCGCGGCGCTGGAGTCCGAACTGATCGCAGAGCGCCAGGCGAGCGCGACGCACGGCGCAGCGGCATCGACGGCGCAGGAAGCATTGCAGCACGCCACGCGCGAACTCGACGAAGCACGCGCCCAGATCAACGACAGCCACGCGCGCATCGCGGCGCTGGAGTCGGAGTTGTCGAGAGAGCGCGAGACTAGCGCGGCGCAGAGCGCGCAGGCATCCACGGCGCAGGAAGCGTTGCAGCAAGCCACGCGCGAACTCGACGAAGCACGGGCCCGCATCGACGAGATCACGCAGGAGAAGCACGTCGCGCAAAGCGAACTGGCGCGCGTGACGCAGGAAGCCGCCGCCGCGGTCGCCCGCGCCGACGAAGCGCAGCAGCAGGCCGCGACGCTCGCGCAGCAGCTTGCCGAGCGCGAGAAGAGCGAGGCCGCCATGCGCGACGAACTGCGCGACCACAAGATCGCATTGCAGACGGCGGGCGCGGCCAAGGAAGAGGAAATCGCGGCATTGCAGCGCCGTATCGCGGCGCAGGCGCAGACGCATTCGAAGGCCTACGACGAGCTTCGCAGCAACGCGGAGCAATGGGTCACGTATGCGCGCGACTTGAAGCAGCGGCTCGACGTGGCGAACGAGAAGATCCTCTTCATCGACGCGCGCAGCACCGGCGAGGTCGCGCTGTTGCGCCGGCTCTCGACGGAACTGGAGCGCCTGAAGCCGGATCACGAACTCGTGTTCCGCGAGGCGCAGCAGAAGGTCATCGGCGAAAAGATCGCGCAGCAGCTTGCGCAGAAGGGCTATCGGTACGATCCCACGACGGCCGTCATGTCGAAGATCGAAGGCTAAACGCGCCGTGTCCGCGCACCGCTTGGGCTAATCGAAGCGGTGCGCGCGTTTCATCACCGCGATGGGGCTTGCCATGCAAACGGAACGCAGCGGCCTGGCAGAGATTTACCGCGACTACATCGCGTGTCTGAACGAGCAGAACTGGCCGATTCTCGGCGCGTTCGTTCACGATGACGTGATCCACAACGGCCAGTGCATCGGGCTCGCCGGCTATCGGGCGATGGTCGAACGCGACTTCGCGCAGATTCCGGATCTTCGCTTCGATATCCGCCTGCTCGCCGCCGATCCGCCTTTCGTCGCGAGCCGCTTGTGGTTCGACTGCACGCCGAAGCAGGACTTCATGGGCCTGCGCATCGACGGCAGGCGCGTGTCCTTCGCGGAGAACGTGTTCTACGAGTTCCGCGAGCGCAAGATCGCGCAGGTGTGGTCCGTGATCGACAAAGCCGCGATCGAAGCGCAACTCCGAACCGCTGTGCCAATGCCATGATCGACGCTTCCTGTCATTGCGGCGCCATCCGCTTCACGCTCGACGCACCCCCCGCCGAAATCAACGCATGCCAATGTTCCCTCTGCCGCCGCTACGGCGCGCGCTGGGCGTACTACGCGTTGCCGGCTGTTCGCTTCGCGCCCGATTGCGGTCCAACTGATGTCTACATGTGGGGCCCGCGCCGGCTGGAGTTTCATCGCTGCGCGCAGTGCGGATGCCTCACGCACTGGCGCGCCGTGGACCTGAATCGCCCGGTCATGGGCATCAATACGCGGATGATGCCGCCCGAGGCCGTCGCTGGCGCGCGCGAGTTCCAAGGCGGCGAGGCCGCCGAATAGCCAATGCGAGCGGTCAATCGATCTGCTTTTGCCACACCGCGACCACGCTCGCGCAGAGCGCAACGCCGATCAGGAAGTAGAAGCCATCGAGCGAACTCAGAAAGCTCGCCTGTTGCGTGACGATGCGTCCCACTTCCGCGAGCGCCAGGCTCTTGGCCTGCGCCGCGCCGTAGCCGAGCGCCTCGAATCCGCCGGTCAATCTCTCGTACGTGTTCTGGAACAGCGGATTGAACGCGCTCACGGATTCCGCGAGCCGCGACTCGTGCACGGCCATGCGATGCTGTTCGAGAATGATCATGGTCGCGGTCGAGAACGAATACGTCAGTTGCTTGACGATATTCTTGAAGCGGTAGCCGTGGTTGAACTCCTCGATCGCGAACAGGCGAAACGTCACGTTCGCCACCGGCAACGCGATAAAAAGCAGCAACAGGCCGCGCAGCACGAGCGGCGCGACGAGCCACTGCATGCTGACATCGGGCGGCATGCTCGACATCCACAAGCCGACGAACGCGGCCAGCAGAAAGCCCGGCACGATCATCCATTTCTTGTGCTTGATGCGCGCCGAGAGCCGGAAGTAGACGAACGCCATCACGACCGAGGCCAGCGACGAAAGCCCGACGAGCCGCCCCGCGTTTTCCACCGGATAGCGCAGCCCGCCTTCGAGAAAGCGCGAGACGAGATAGCTCATCGCGTTGCTGACGTAATAGAACGCGACGTATAGCGTGATGCCCGCGCGAAAGGTCTTCTCGCGCAGCGCATGAAGCCGAAGCAGCGGCTGCGGATGATGCCACTGATGCCACACGAACCAGCCGAGCGACAGCACGCCGGCGACCGTCAGCACGATGAGTTCGGGCGACGTGCTGAAGAGCTCGAAGCGCACTTGCTGCATCACGATCTGCAACGCGCCCTGCGCGAACGCGAAGATGATGTACGGCCAGAAGTGCGCCTCGCCGCGCTGCTCGCGCTCGACGTGGCCGGCATGCGGCACCGCGAGCAGCGCGAACACGCCCATCGCGACGCCGCCCGCCGCGCCGCATGCGAAGAGCGCGCGCCAGCCGAGCCACGCGACGAAATATCCGCCGATCAGCGGCGCGAGTCCGCTGCCGAGCAGAATCATCAGCAGGAAATAGCGCACGGCAGTCGGGCGCCGTCGCGGCGTGATCTGCGTCTGGATGAGGATGCGGCACGCGCTCATCATCGGGCCGATGAAGTAGCCCTGAAATCCACGCGCGAACGCCAGTTCCAGCGACGATTCCGACGCGGCTGCCGCCACTGCGCCCGCCGCGAACAGCAGCAGGCATCCGCCGACGTAGCGCCGGTAGCCGAGCCGCTCGATCCACCATTGCTGCTGGAGAATGCCGAGCACCGAGGCGACGGCATACGCGCTCGATGCCCACACGAGCTCGTCCGCCGATGCGTTGATGCCGCCCGCGATATAGCTCGTGAAGAAGGAAAAGACCGCGTTGTCGAAGTAGTCGAGGCCGGTGGCGAGCGCGACGGCCCACGGGAAGGCGTCGTCGAGAAGGCGCGACGCGAACGAGCTTCGCGCGAGCGGCACGGCGGTCATTCGTCGCTGCCCCCGCAGCCCTCGCTGCCCTCGCTGCCCTGGGCTTTGCGCCGCTGCCGCGCGGCCAGCCGTTCCTGAAAGAGCGCTTCCTGCTTTTCCCCGGCGATGCGCCGCCGGATGTAGTCGAGGTCGTCGCTCAGTTCGGCGCGCACGGCCTGCGCCTCTTTGAGCTCGCGCCGGACGCCGGCGATGCGCGCGTCGAGCGCGTCCACCTGCTGCGCGAGCGCCGCTTCTATCTCGCGCAGCGATTCGCTGGAATAGCCTTTGCGTCCGTCGCCGATGGGTTCGACCGGCCGCTTCAGCAATTCGACGATGCCTTGCAGCGAGAAGCCGAGCGCGCGCAGCCGCAAGATGCGCGCAAACCGTTCGAGGTCCTGCTCGCTATAGAGCCGGTAGCGGCCAACGCTGCGGCTCGGCGCGACCAGCCCGCGTTCCTCGTAGTACTTGAGCGTGCGAGGCGTGACGTTCAGACGCTCGGCGGCGTCGCGAATGGTGAGCAGCGCGGGCTTGCTGGAAGACATGGCGGCGAGCGCCCGTAATGGTGACTTGCCGCGAGTATAGCGCAAACCTGTACGTTCACGTTCACGTTGGCGCCCGCCGGTCCGAAAGAGGGCGCGATGATAGACTTGACCCGACTCCGAGGCTTTCCGCGACGCAAATGACCGACAACCAGCAAAGACAAAAAGGCATGAAACGTTTTTCGATGATCCGGGATTTCCACCTGGCCGACTGGTTCACGCTGGGCAACGCGGTCTGCGGCACGGGCGCGCTGTTCTCGACGATGAGCTATATCGACGACGCGGAGGTCTTCCATATCTATCTCGCGTGCGCGCTGGTGTTCGCGGCGCTGGTGTTCGATGTGCTCGACGGCCGCATCGCCCGCTGGCGTCAGAAGGCGTCGCTGCTCGGCAAGGAACTGGATTCGCTCGCGGACGTGATCTCGTTCGGCGTCGCGCCCGCCATCATCGGCTATGGGTTCGGCATGCGCGGCCTGTACGACCGCGTGGTGCTGGCGTACTTCGTCGCCTGCGGCGTGTCGCGGCTCGCCCGCTATAACGTGACCACCGAGGAAATGTCGGGCGGCACCGGCAAGGTCACGCACTTCGAGGGCACGCCTATCCCGACGTCCTTCGCCATCGTGCTGATGCTCGCGGTGGCCGCGTGGTTCGGCGCGCTCGGGCCGAACATGTGGTTCGGCGAATGGCGCATTGCGGGCTTCACGCTGCATCCGCTCGTGCTCGTCTACGCGCTCTCCGGGTCGCTCATGATCAGCCGTATCCGGATTCCGAAGCCCTAGCGCAGCGGCGCGTCTATCAAGTTTCGCCCAGCACCGCCGTTTACACGTGGATGAAAGGCGCCCCCGCACGGGTGAGCGCCGCCCAGACGCCGAGGCTCGCCGCGCTTTTGCACGCGGCACTCCCCGCGCGGCAGACGGGATTCTGACGAACCCGTCTCACGAGCTCATCCACGCAATGCCATTCATCCGCAAGACTGCGGGCCTCGCCTGCGCCATCGCATGCGCCGGCCTCGGAACCTTTTCGACCTTAGCGCGCGCCGAAGACTCGCCCGACGTCCCCGCCGTGCCGCTCACGGGCGGCAAGCTGCTGCTGACGGGCGGCGTATCGCAAGTCGAAGGCGCGGCCGGCGGCGGCCTCGCGCCGTGGGCCGTCATCGGCGGCTACGGCACCGCGCGCCAGCTCGGCGCGAACGTTCACGGCACGTATCTGCACACGCAGGACTACGCGCTCGGCACGTGGGGACTGACGGTCGGCGTGGCGAACCGCGTGGAACTGTCGCTCGCGCGCCAGCGGTTCGACACGCGGGAAGCCGGCGCGAAGCTCGGCCTGGGCGAGAACTACACGTTCAATCAGAACATCTTCGGCGTGAAAGTGCGCCTCGTCGGCGACGCCGTGCTCGATCAGGACACGTGGCTGCCGCAGATCGCGGCCGGCGTGCAGTTCAAGCACAACGAAGAGGGCGGCGTGCTGAAGGCGATCGGCGCAGCGAGCAATTCGGGCACGGACTTCTATCTCTCGGCGACCAAATTGCTGCTCGCGCAAAGCCTGCTGCTCAACGGCACGCTGCGCTTCACCAAGGCGAACCAGTTCGGCTTGCTGGGCTTCGGCGGCGACAAGTCGAATGCGTATCACCCGGAATTCGAATCGTCGGTGGCGTATCTGCTGACGAAGAACATCGCCATTGGCGGCGAATACCGCATGAAGCCGAACAATCTCTCGTTCGCGCGGGAGCAGGACGCGTACGACGCGTTCATCGCGTGGGCACCGAACAAGCACATCTCCCTCACGGCGGCGTATGTCGCGCTCGGCGATATCGCGACGATCAGGAATCAGCGCGGGCCGTACGTGTCCTTGCAGGCGGGGTTCTGATGAAACCGATGATGACCCTTCGCCATGCCGCGCTCGCCGTCTGCGCGTTCGCCGCTCTCAGTAACGCCGCTCACGCCGCCGACGACACGCTGTATCGCCAGTTCGGGGAGCAGGCCGGACTCACGCGAATCGTCGACGATCTGTACGACAACGTGCTCGCCGATCCGCGCACCGCGCCTTACTTCGAGAACGCGCCCATCAAGCGCATCAAGACCAAGCTCGTCGAGCAGTTCTGCGTGCTGCTGGGCGGTCCGTGCGAATACACCGGCCGCCCGATGCGGCGCACACACGAAGGCCAGAATATCGACCGCGCCGCGTTCGACGCGCTCGTCGAAGACTTGCAGGCCGCGATGGACAAGAACGGCGTGCCGTTTCGCGCGCAGAACAAGCTGCTCGCGAAGCTGGCGCCCATGTACCGCGACGTACAGGACCGCGAATGACACCCCGCCTCGTTATCTCTTCCCTGCTGTCGGCGATGGCGCTCATTGCGGCCTGCGCGCACGCGGCGAGCGTTCGCGTGCAAGTCGTCGATCAGGCGGGCGCGCCCGTGCCGGACGCCATCGTGTACGCGGTGCCTGCGAGCGGCAAGCTGCCCGCGACGAAACCGGCCAGCGCCGTGATCGATCAGGTGAAGCGCCGCTTCGTGCCGCTCGTGTCCGTCGTGCAGACGGGCGCATCGGTCACGTTTCCGAACAAGGACAACATCGAGCACGACGTCTATTCGTTCTCTCCGGCCAAGCGCTTCGAGTTGAACCTGTACCACGGCATTCCGGGCGCGCCGGTCGTGTTCGACAAACCCGGCCTCGTCGTGATGGGCTGCAATATTCACGATGCGATGGTCGCGTATCTGTTGATCGTCGATACGCCGTATTTCGCGAAGACCGACGCGAAAGGCGCAGCCACCATCGACAATCTGCCCGCCGATGCGTACAAGCTGACCGCGTGGCATTTCCGCCTGAGCGATCCGAACGCGCAGCCCACGCAGAAGTTGAGCGCGGCGTCCGACGCGACGGCGAAGTTCTCGCTGCAACTGAAGGCCGCCGAATAACATGCGCCTGCACAGCCTGCGGGCGCGCATCGCGCTGGTGTTCGTGTTGCTCATGCTCGTCGCGCAGGCGGCAGCGTACGTCGTCATCAATTCGGTGATTCTGAAGAACGCGCACCGGAACGCCGAGGAGCAGTTGTCGGTGGCCGAGCGCGTCTTCGGGCAAGTGCTGCGCGGCAACAGCCAGCAGTTGACGCAGGCGGCGAGCGTCGCGGCGTCCGACTTCGGCTTTCGCGAGGCGGTCGCCACGCATGACAGCAAGACGGTCGCTTCCGCGCTGCAGAATCACGGCGACCGCATTCACGCCGATATCGTGATGCTCGTCGATCTCGACGGCACGCTCGTTGCCGACAGCGGCGGCGCGGCGCATGAGGGTGCGGCGTTCGCGTTTCCGCATCTCATCAAGACGGTGGCGCAAAAGGGCGATGCGTCGTCCTTCGGCATGATCGGCGGCAAGGCGTATCAGCTCGTCGCGGTGCCGGTGAAGGCGCCGATTGTCATCGCGTGGGTCGTGATGGGCTTCGCCATCGACGACGCCCTTGCCCGCGAGATGAGTTCGCTGACATCGCTCGATGTGTCCTTCCTCACCGTGGACATGCGCGGCACCTGGGGCGTGCTTGCAAGCTCGCTGCCCGAAGCGGCGCGGGCGGGCCTCAAGGATCAGGCGCAACTCGCCGAGGATGGCTACGCGACGCGCGTGCTTCATCTGCATTCTGAAGGTCAGACCGTCGCGGTGTTGCTGGAGCGTTCGCTCAGTGAGGCGCTCGCGCCGTTTCATCGGCTTCAGTCCGCGCTCGTGCTGATCACGATACTGGGCGTGATCGTCTCGATTGCGGGCAGCATGCTCACCGCGCGCTCGGTCACGCGTCCGCTCGCGGCGCTCGCGCAGTTCTCGCGGCGTGTCGGCCACGGGGATTACAGTGCGCCGATCGAGGTGCGCCATCAGGACGAAATCGGCGAACTGGCGAGCGCGTTCAATCAGATGCAGGAAGGCATTGTCGAGCGCGAGCGCCGTATCACCGAACTCGCCTACATGGACCGTCTCACCGGGCTGCCGAATCGCGCGCTCTTCAACGACCGGCTGCAAGAGGCGATCGAGGCGGCGCGCGTGGAAGGCCGCGCGTTGTCCGTGATGATGATGGACCTCGACCGCTTCAAGCTGGTGAACGACACGCTCGGGCATCCGATCGGCGACATGCTGCTCTGCGAAGTCGCCAAACGCCTGCGCGCCACGTTGCAGCGCCCGGAGGATACCGTCGCGCGTCTCGGCGGCGACGAGTTCGCCGTGCTCTTGCCCGCCGACGATCTGCCGGCGGCGCGCGTGATCGCCGCGCGCATGCTTCGCGCGCTCGAAGAGCCGATCATGATCGAAGGCCAGCTTGTCGACGTGGGCGCGAGCATCGGCATCGTCGGATTTCCGGACAACGGCAGCGACATGAACGTGCTCTTGCGCCGCGCCGATATCGCGATGTACGTGGCCAAGCGCGCGAACCTCGGCCATGCGCTCTACGACGAGCGGCACGACGAGAACAGCGCCGAGCGCCTATCGCTGATGAGCGAACTGCGGCAGGCCGTCGAGCACGATCAGCTTACGCTCTACTATCAGCCGAAGATCGATCTGGCGACGCATCGCGTGAAATATGTCGAGGCGCTCGTGCGTTGGGACCACCCGACGCGCGGGTTCATCTCGCCGGATCAGTTCATTCCGTTCGCGGAGCAGACCGGCTATATCAAGACCGTGTCGCGCTGGGTCGCGGACAAGGCGATTGCGCAGTGCGCGGCATGGCGGGCGCAAGGCATCGAGCTGGCCGTGTCCGTGAACGTGTCGGCGCGCGAGCTGATCCAGTCGACGCTGCCGGAGACGTTCCAGAGCCTGCTCGACCGGCATGGCGTCGCGGCGCAATGGATTCGCATCGAGATTACCGAAAGCGCGATCATGGACGACCCGAACCACGCCATCGAGACGCTCGACCGGCTGCATGCGCTCGGCGTGTGTCTGTCCATCGACGACTTCGGCACGGGCTATTCGTCGCTCACGTATCTGAAGCGCATGCCGGTGGACGAACTGAAGATCGACAAGTCGTTCGTGATGAACATGACGCATCACAAGGACGACGAGACCATCGTGCGATCGACCATCGACCTCGGGCATAACATGGGGCTGAAGGTCGTGGCGGAAGGCGTCGAAAACGAAGCGACGATGCAGCGCCTGCGCGCGCTCGGCTGCGATCTTGCGCAAGGCTTTCACCTGAGCCGGCCGCTGCCGCCCGCGAAGCTCGTCGACTGGCTCGAAGGCTGGCGCGTGCAAAGCGGTATCGAACGCGAGCCGTCGCTGCCTGTTTGAATCGCACGGTGACATGCCCGCATAACGATGAACAAGCATCGGGCGTGACACTCTCGATTGTTTAGAACTCGCTCTATGGACAGCGGGCTTCGCATCTGTCATTTGGTTCGCCCGCGCGCTTTGTTCAATGCCCGGGCGTATCACGCGTCATAACGCCTGCAAGCACGCGAAGACGCGCTCCTTGTCGCCGCCATTAAGGGGACAGGGTTTTCGACATCGTTCTATATGACGAGAATTCCCGCGCCTTTATCGTTCAATGCAAGTCACGACAACATGGATGTACAGATAACGTCGACCCAGGTCAGTCCCACGCCGCGACATGCCAGCAGGCTCGAAGCGCGGCGCCGAATCCAGATTGCCGAGGCGCTCACGGGCTTGCCCTGCTGCGCGATGTTGAACGTGACGTCGACGTCGCCGGTCGCGGCACCGGGCGAGAATCGCGGCGCGCCGTCGAGCGCGACGCCGGGGCCGTGGGTCTCTTGATCTTTGCCGCGCTATGCGGCGCGATGGCCACCGGTTTCTTCCTGCTGACCTCGACATTGAAGACGGAGGCCGAGTTCGCGCAGACGGCGATGCGCGGCGTCAATGTCAGCGTATTCAGCCGATACAACATGCTGACGCCGGGGAGCCTGCTGCTCGAAGTCGGCGCGTCGCCCACGAAAATGAGCGTGCCGGAACGCCCCGGCAAGCCGCCATGCGAGGCCTATCCACCGGGCGCGAATGACAAGGCGCTCGCCGCGGCGTGCGAGGTCGCGCATCAGACGATCCCCGAGGAGAGTACGCCGCCTATCCTGCAATACGCGAACTTCGAAGGTACGGCTTCGTATGGCTTCGGGTTCTTCGCGGGCACCGACAACAAGGTGGCGCCGCCCCAGAGGCTCGCGGCGCTGACCGAACTGACGAAGATCTTCATGAGCACGCGCGGCGTCGCGCCCCTCGACGCGGCGCGCGCCCGGCGTGTCATGTGGTTTCTCGCGCCGCCGTCGGTCGGATTCACGACGCCGACCATCATCATGTTCATGGTGGTCGCACGGGACGGCGCGCCTTACGGTCTCGTGTTCACACGCATCACGCTGCACACGGCGCTGCGCGCCGTCACGCCGCCGTCGCTCGACTCGCAGATAGCGATCATGGATTCCGAACATCACGTGATCGCCGGAGACGACACGGCCGAAGTGCGATACATCAACGCGCGGCTCGAAAGGGCGCAACGGGGCGTGTTCCATTGGGTGCCCGGCTATGGCTGGGGCGCACGGCTCGACACGCTCGCGCTCGGCATCGGGCATATCGTCGTCGCGCTTCCACTCGTGACCGAACTTGTGGCGCAGCGCGTCCAGGTGTCGATTCTGCTGACCGTCACCGGGGCGCTCATCGCCATGCTGCTCGCGATGTATCGCTACTGGAATTTCCGCTTTCTGACGCGTTCGTACGAACAGGCGTGCCGCGCGGTCGAAGGCGAGATACTGAACCATCTGCTCGTGCATGCGACGCCCGTGGGACTGTGCATCGCGCTCAAAGACGACCTGACTGTCATCGCGGCCAATCAGGTCGCACGCACGCTCTTCGATCTGACCGACGCCTCCATGCGCCTGCCCGCCGGACTGCGCGATGCGGTCCATGCGCACGGCATCGCGCCGGCGGAGGAAGGGCGCGATGCGGCGATACGCCAACTCGACTACACGCTCGACAAACCAGACAACGGCACGCTGCATCTGAAAGTGTCGTATGCGTCGGCAGTGCTGAACAAGACCGATGTGCTGTTCTGCGCGATCGCCGACATTACCGAACACCGCGAAGTGGAGCGGCTGCTGCGCGAAGCGAAAGAAAGCAGCGACGCGGCCGCCAAAGCCAAGCTGAGCTTCTTCGCGTCGATGAGCCACGAGATTCGCACGCCGCTCTCATCGCTCGTCGGCAATCTGGAACTGGTCGCGCTCGGGCCGCTCGCCGCCGAACAGGAAGCGCGCGTCCACGCGATGCAGGCGTCGGCGAGCGCGCTATTGCAAGTGGTCAACGATGTCCTCGATTTCTCGAAGATGGATATCGGCGAAATGCGGCTCTCGGAAGAATGGGGCTCCATACGCGCGCTCGTCGTGCGCGTGATGGCCGCGCATGCGCCGCTCGCCAATCGGCAGGGCTTGCGGCTCTTTGTCGTGATCGACCGGTCGTGTCCTGCGAAGCTTTTGTTCGATCCGATTCGCGTCTCGCAGATTCTCAACAATCTGCTCGGCAACGCGCTCAAGTTCACGTACTCCGGCAAGATCGTGGTGCGCGCCCGATGGGCCGACGACGCGCTCGAACTCAGCGTCGCGGATTCGGGCATCGGCATTCCGGCGTCGCAGCGCGAGAAGCTCTTTCAGCCGTTCATGCAGGGCGACGCACACCGTCTCACGCAGGCGCGCGGAACGGGCCTCGGCTTGTCCATTTGCGTGCGGCTTTGCGAACTCATGAAAGGCCGCATCTCGCTCGACAGCACCGAAGGCGTCGGCACACGCATTCAGGTGTCGCTGCCGCTTCTCGCCGACGCATCGGCAACGAGCGACGAGGCCGCCCTGCTCGACGGCAAGCCGGCCGTTCTGTGCCGCGCGAGCGAGTATCGCGAATGGTTCGAGAACCTCTACGACCCGGAGCGCAGTTCCGTCACCTACATGAATCACGCGGACCCGGCGCTCGCGGAAGGCTGCGAGTACCTCATCGCCACGGACGAGTTCACCGAGGAAGATATCAAGGCGGCGTGGAAGGACGGCACGCGCGTGATCCGCATGACGCAGGACGGCCCGCTCGTGCCCGTGCATTGGGGCGACGGCGTGCTCGAAGTGAGCATCTTCAGCCTGAAGGGATTCAGGGACGCGATCGCAGCCATCAAGGGCCGGCAACGCGCGTCGCCGCATGCCGACGACGCGCTCGCGCTGCCGGCCGCGCGCAAGGCCGGGCCGACGGTCGTGATCGCGGAAGACAACCGGCTCAATCGCGGGCTCTTGCGCGATCAGTTGCTGACGCTCGGGGCATCCGTGCTGGAGGCGAAGGACGGCGAGGAGGCGCTCGATCTCTTGCGCAAGCATCGCGTCGATATCGTGCTGACCGACATGGACATGCCGAAGATGTCCGGCGCCGAACTGCTCGTCGCGGCGCGCGCGCTCGATCCCGCCATGCGCATCTACGCGATCAGCGCGAGCGCGAGCGCGCAGGATGTCGAACGCGGGCGCGCGCGCGGCTTTACCGATTATCTGACCAAGCCGGTCCCGCTCGCGGTGCTGGCGGGCGTGCTGCAAACCGCAGGCGTCGATGCGGCAGGCGCCGCGCCCGAATCCGCTGCGCAGAGCACGAACGAAGCGCCGGAGGACGACGATCTCCCGCCGCGCTTTCCGCCGATCCCCGCCGCGTACATGCCGGACCTCGCCGGACAGATCGACGAAGACATCGTCGCGCTCGACGACATCTGCAAGGACAAGGACGCGCGCAAGCTGCGCCGCTGGGCGCATAAGCTCGCGGGCGGGCTCACGGTGCTCGGACCGTCCATGCTGTACGACCAGTGCCAGGAACTGCGCGCGTTGCTGCGTGAATCGGAAAGCTGGGTGGAAGACGTCGATACCTTCACCGCGCTCATTCGCCGCGACCTGATCGAACTGCGCGACATGCTGCATGCCGTGCTGGACCCGCATGCGAGATAGCGAGCCGGGCGATTACATCCGATGCATGGGCGTGCCGAACGCGTCGAGTTCTTCACGCGCCGCGAGGGCGTCGTCTTCCGAGAAGCGGTATCCGCCGCGGCCTTCGGTCTTCGCTTCGTAGAGCGCGATGTCGGCCCGCTTGAGCGCGCGCTCGAACGATTCGCCCGGCTTCGCAAGCGCAATGCCGATGCTCACGCCCAGCGTCACGACCATGCCCGCGTCGAGTTCGTAGGGCAGCGAGAGATCGCGCACGATGCGACGCGCGAACGCGATGCTCGCGGCATCCGCGATGTACGTCGCGACCACGGCGAACTCGTCGCCGCCCAGACGCGCCGCGAGTTCGCCACGCCGCATCGCGTTGCGCAGACGGTCCGCCACGCGCCGCAGCAGTTCGTCGCCCGCATCGTGGCCGTGCGAATCGTTGACGTGCTTGAAGCCGTCCAGATCGACGTACATCACCATCACTTTCTCGCGGTGCGCGCTGCCCGCGATCAGGCGCTCGGCGTGGTCGCTGAGATAACGCCGGTTCGGCAGGCCGGTCAGCGAGTCGTGATGCGCCCAGTGCAGGATCTTCGCTTCCGCGCGGCGGCGCGCGGTCACGTCCTCGACGATGATCACGGCGCTGCCGTCCGGCACGGGATCGCGGCTCAGTTCGAGTCGGCGGCCGTCGGGCAGCGTGATATCGAGCGGGGCGTGACCGTTCTTCAGCCACCCGGCGCAGCATGCGGTCAGCTTCGCGCGCAGGGATTCGCCATGCTCGGCGAGCGCCAGATAGCCGATGAACTCCGGCAGCGCCACGCCGATGCGCAGCATGTCGGCGGTCGCGCCGAAGAGTTCCGCCACCTTGCGATTCGCGATGACCACCGCGCCCGCCGCGTCGATCGTACAGAGGCCGTGCGGCATGTGCGCGAGCGCGGCGTCGAAGCGCGCGGCCAGTTCCGCATGCTCTTCTTCGGCCGTCATCAGCGCAACGAGATTGCGATAGTGGCGGCGCACGACGACGCTCATCGCAGCGATGTAGACGGCAAGCGGCGGCACGAGCATCCAGTAGCCGGCCGGGCCGAGGAGCGCGCCCGCGCCGATCGGCACGCTGCCCGCGCAGATTTGCGAGATCGCGAGATGCGGCACGCCCGCGTTGCGCGACCCGATGCCGCCGAGCATGCCCGCCGTCACCATGATCGCGAGCGAGGCGAGCATGGCGTCGCCGGACATGACGCAGGCCATGGTGCCGAGGCCGGTCAAGCCGCAAGCGACGAGCCCGAACGGCGCATAGCGCCGCGCCCACGGCTCGGGCGGCGGCGACTGGCTGCGACGCGCGGCGCGGTAGCGGCGCACAACGGCCACGCGCGCGCCGAGAAACAGCGCGTCCGCGACGAACCACGCGACGGTCCAAGGCGCATGCACGCGCACGAGCGCGACCAGCGCCACGAACGCGGTGCAGCTGCCCGCGAGCAGCAGCGGGCGAATGTCTTCGAGCAGGGTGAACAGCAGCGATGAGCGAATGCAGGGCGTGATGCGCCCGTCGTCCGTTGCCGGCGTCGCCAGAAGGGAATCGAGCAAGGACGAGGAGCCTGACATGCGAGGTAACGGCGGACCGAGAAATACTTGGAAGGCATCGGTGAAGCGCGGACTATCCGGCGTGCACCGTCATATGCGGGTTTACGGCAGGTCGCTCGAAAACTGAAACGGGCGAGCGGTCAGCGGCGCTATTGTCATCGCGCGAGCCGGCCTTCAGAATCTGCGCATCCGAATCCGCAGCCCTTCAAGCCGCTGCTCATCCATCGAGGACACACCATGGCAAAGATCCTGACGCTGCACGGCGTCAACCTCAACATGTTCGGCAAGCGCGATCCGAAGCAGTACGGCACCGCGACGCTCGCGCAGATCGACGAGCAACTGGCCGCGCTCGGCAAGGAACTGGGCGTCGAAGTCGAGTGCTACCAGACCAACATCGAAGGCGAGATGTGCTCGCGCATCCATCAGGCGTTCAGCGAGAACGTCGATGCAGTCGTCATCAACGCGGGCGCGTGGACGCATTACAGCTACGCCATCCGCGATGCGCTCGCCATCCTGACCGCGCCGGTCATCGAGGTCCACATGTCGAACGTTCATGCGCGGGAAGCGTTCCGGCACGTGTCCGTATTCGCCGAAGTCGTGAAGGGGCAAATCTGCGGCTTCGGCGTAGAAAGCTATCTGCTGGGCCTGCGCGCGGCGGTATCGGCGATCAAGTGATGCCGCGTTGCGCGTAAGGTCCTTACGCGCGGCTCGCGTCCTTCACGCTCGCGCCGGCGGCGCGGCGCGCGCGGCTTTGCACGGGCACGGGCTTGCGCTCACGCAGCGTCGCGCCGCGGATGAACAGCACGGCGAACAGCGCGCAAACGGTCCAGACGATGGCGATGATGGTCAGGTAGTTCATTGTCGTATTCCTCGATTCGATACGTGTTCTTGTGAGGCGTGGTGCTCAGACTTCTGCGACGGGCATCGCGAGCAGGCGGCCGATCAGCCTTTGCGCGATTGCGTGCTGCCCGGCCAGCGCTTCGGCGGCGTCGGCGGCGGCATCGGCGTTGGCCTGCATGCGCACCTGCGCGGCGAGGCGCAAGACGTTGTCCGATGCCGTCCGGAGTTCGGCGAGCAGTTCGGCTTCGCAAGCCGCCATGGCCGCGTGCGATTCGATTGCGCCCAGAATCGCCGTCTGCTGCGGCGTGCCGTTTGTTTGCATCGTCTGGAACATGTTGGCTTCCCCGTGAGTGGATGAATCCATTCTGCGCGGGGAGCGCCCGAATCAATCCTCCGAAAAAGACCTGATTCCCGGTTCAGTTTGATCTGTTGACGACGCGCCTTCGCGCCCCATCAGGGTGCGAAGTCCATCCGACAAGGCTTTGCGGGGCGCCGGGGCGGTAAAATCGCGTGTTTTTCCGCGCGCCGTCGAGCATGGTCCGGCGAGTGTCCGCCCTGCACCGACGCGCGTCGCACGAAAAAACAACACTTTTCGCGTTTGCCGGCAGGCAGCGGCAGCGGCGCGCGTCCTTGGCAGTTCAGGCAGAGATCGACAATGGCTTCAGGCAACAACCCGGCAGCAGCGCAGCACGAAACACTCAGGCGCGGACTCAAGAGCCGCCACATTCAACTCATCGCGCTCGGCGGCGCCATCGGCACGGGGCTTTTCCTAGGCGTCGCGCAGACCATCAAGCTCGCCGGGCCGTCCGTGCTGCTTGGCTACGCGATCGCCGGGATGATGGCGTTTTTCATCATGCGGCAGTTGGGGGAAATGGTCGTAGACGAGCCCGTGGCCGGCTCGTTCAGCCATTTCGCGGACAGATACTGGGGCCACGCAGCCGGCTTCGTGTCCGGCTGGAACTACTGGGCCGTGTATATCCTCGTGAGCATGGCCGAGCTTTCGGCTGTCGGCATCTATATGCAGTACTGGTGGCCCGCGCTGCCGCCGTGGGTATCGGCGCTCGCGTGCTTCGCGCTCGTCAACGCGATCAATCTGACGAGCGTGAAGTCGTACGGCGAGCTCGAATTCTGGTTCGCTATCGTGAAAGTCGCGGCGATCGTCGGCATGATTCTGTTCGGCGGCTATCTGCTCGCGTCGGGCCACGCGGGGCCGCAGGCGAGCGTCGCGAACCTCTGGCGGCTCGGCGGCTTCTTCCCGTACGGCGCGAGCGGACTGGTGATGTCGATGGCCGTCATCATGTTCTCGTTCGGCGGGCTGGAACTGGTCGGCATCACGGCGGCCGAAGCGGAGGACCCGTCGCGCAGCATTCCCCGCGCGACGAATCAGGTCATCTACCGCATCCTCATTTTTTATATCGGCGCGCTCGGCGTGCTGCTTTCGCTCTATCCGTGGGATAAGGTCGCAACCGGCGGCAGCCCGTTCGTGCTGATCTTCCGCGAGATGAACAGCACGGTGGTCGCGAACGTGCTGAATGTGATCGTGCTGACGGCCGCGCTTTCCGTGTACAACAGCGGCGTCTATGCCAATAGCCGCATGCTGTACGGCCTCGCGCAGCAAGGCAACGCGCCGCGTGCGTTGCGCCAAGTGAGCGCGCGCGGCATTCCGCTCGCGGCGCTCTTCGTTTCGGCCGTCGTCACGGCGGCGTGCGTGCTGATCAATTACTTCATTCCCGGCCGCGCGTTCGAACTGCTGATGGGGCTCGCAGTATCGGCGCTCATCATCAACTGGGCGATGATCAGCATCATTCATTTGAAGTTCCGCCGCCACAAGCGCGAGCAGGGCGCGGCCACGACGTTTCGGAGCCTCGGTTATCCGCTCACGAACTATGTGTGTCTTGCATTCGTCGCGGGCATCGTGTGGGTGATGTACGAGACGCCGGACCTGCGGCTATCCGTCTATCTCATTCCTATCTGGCTGGCGGTTCTCGGAATCGGCTACTATCTCAAGACCAAGGCCGACGCGCGCCGTCCCGCTCATCCCTCGTCCTGAATTTCCGTCCTCATACCGATACCATGTTCGAACATATCGATGCCTACCCCGGCGACCCGATCCTCTCGCTGAACGAAGACTTCCAGAAGGACCCGCGCACGAACAAGGTCAATCTGAGCATCGGCATCTATTTCGACGACGCCGGCCGTTTGCCCGTCATGCAGGCGGTGCGCGAAGCCGAGCTCTCGATTCTGCAAGAGCTCGGCCCGAAGCCGTATCTGCCGATGGCCGGTTTCGCGCATTATCGCGATGCCGTGCAGGCGCTCGTGTTCGGCACGGGCAGCGCGGCGCGCGCAGAAGGCCGCATCGCGAGCGTGCAGACGCTCGGCGGCTCGGGCGCGCTGAAGGTCGGCGCGGACTTCATCAAGCGATACTTTCCGGCGTCGAAGGTATGGGTGAGCGATCCGACGTGGGAAAACCATCGCTTCATCTTCGAGCGCGCGGGCTTCGAAGTGAACACGTATCCGTACTACGACGAAGCCACCGGCGGCCTGCGCTTCGACGCGATGCTCGAAGCCATCGACGCGTTGCCGGCAAAGAGCGTCGTGCTGCTGCATGCTTGCTGCCACAATCCGACGGGCGTGGATCTCGACGAAGCGCAGTGGGTCAGGATCATCGACGTGCTGCACAAGCGCGACCTGCTGCCGTTCGTCGACATGGCGTATCAGGGCTTCGGCTCGGGGCTGGAAGACGACGCGTTCGCCGTGCGCGAGCTTGCGCGCCGTGGCGTGCCGGCATTCGTCGCGAATTCGTTCTCGAAGAACTTTTCGCTCTATGGCGAGCGTTGCGGCGGCCTGCATGTGATCTGCGACGATGCCGCCGAAGCCGACCGCGTGCTCGGCCAACTGACGAGCGCGGTGCGCGCCAACTACAGCAATCCGCCGACGCACGGCGCGAAGATCGTGACCAAGGTGCTGACGACGCCCGAACTCGCGCAGTCGTGGAAAGAAGAACTCGCGGCGATGTGCGAACGCATCGCGCGCATGCGCCGCGCCATTCACGACGGCCTGCGCGAGCATGTGCACGGCGAGGCTTTGTCGCGTTACGTCAAGCAGCGCGGCATGTTCACGTACACCGGTCTCGAAGCGCCGCAAGTGGACCGTCTGCGCGAGGAATTCGGCGTATATATCCTGCGTTCCGGGCGCATGTGCGTCGCGGGGCTGAACGAGAGCAACGTGCAGACCGTGGCCGACGCCATCGGCAAGGTGCTGGCGAAGTAAGGCATCGCTCGGCGCATTCGCTTCACAACGCGGGACACGACAGCACCTGCTGCTGCGGCAGCGTGCCCGGTCCCGCGTCCACTTTCGCGCCGCGCGGCGGCGTCGAAACCAGCCGCACGCTGTTTTCCCCAGCATTCGCAAGCACGTACTTCTCCGCGCTTCCATCCGGCTGCCAGTACACGCGATACACCGCGTCATCCCGATAGATATGCAGCGCGCCGTGCACGGTCTTGTCGCCCTGCACGAGATCGGCGCGCGCGCCTTCCTGCAAGGCCAGCGCGTTGCCCGACGCGCCTTGCAGCACGCCGCAAGCGGGCTCGTCAGCGCGAACCTGCGCGCATGCGAAAAGTGCCGCGCATAGAAACGCGTGGCGATACGGCGAAACGTTCATCGGCGATGCCTCCGGAAAGTGAATCGGCCACCTTCCGCAGCAAGTTATGTGCGTACCGCGTGCCGAGGCGATTCGCTTCGCCGTTCGTCCGCGCTTGTGCTACCTTGAATGAGCAGCGTTCGATGTTGGAGGGCGCCATGTCAGTGATCGCACCCGACGAAAAGGCGGTTTTCCTCGCGGTTCTCGCGCGCCACCGGCTCGACCCGGGCGATTTCCTCGTGCAGGAGGCGGGCGAATCGGATGTCGTGGACGACGTTTATCCGCTGCGGGGACACGTGAACATCGTGCGGCGCTCGACGCTGAAGGAGCGCGAATATCGCATCGGGCACGGCACCGCATGGGTGGCGGCGTTCGAGAAGGACCTCAATAAGGGCGCGTTCGGCTGAAAAGCGCGCGCCGCGTAAGTGTTTTCAACGCATCTTTTTGAAGCGGAGCACACGATGAGACCGACCGACTTCACATCGTTCAGGGCGCACCTCGCCATGCTGCTCCGCGATCTGCCGCGCGGCATGACCGCCGATCTGACCGATGTGGCCGTTGCGTACTGGAACGGCAAGCAGGTCGTCGGCGCGTATCTGCGCGATAACGGATGCATCGACGAAGACTTCGACTTCGACGAGAACGCCTGGGGCGTGTGGCGCGACGAGTTTCTGCTCTGGTTCGACGCCCCGCGTTTCTCGGAGCGCAGCGATCTGAAGGCTGCGCTCGTCTCCGGCACGCATTGCGCGACGGTTCACGGCGGACGGTGGCCGCGTCCGCGCTGAAAGCCTCGTCGCATCGAAGCACTGCTTTCTTTTTCCCTCGCTCTCCTGCCCGCGAACGGCATGTGACTTGCTGCCCAGACCGGTCTGGCAACGTCCGAACCACGGCTGACGACGGCCGCGTTCCGCCATTCTTCCGGGAGGGTTGCAGCATGCCGAGTACCTCAAGACTTCATCCGCTCACGTTCGGCACGGCTATCGCGTTCATCGTGATCGGACTCTTGCTCGCCGCGGGCGGCGCGTATCTCGTGACGCTCGATGGATCGTGGTACTACGCGCTCACCGGCGTGGCAATCGTGCTGACGGGTCTCCTCTTGCTCATCCGACGCCGCTCCGCGCTGCTGCTCTTCGCGCTCGTGTTGTTCGGATCGACGATCTGGGCGGTGTTCGAAGCGCGTTTCGACTTCTGGCAGCTTCTGCCGCGCTTGTGGATCTGGGTCTTGCTCGCGGTGTGGCTGCTCATTCCTTACGTGCATCGCGGCGCGCTGTTCGGTCCGCCTTCGACTGCGCGCGCCGCGCGCGTGCCGCTCGCGGCTGCCATCGTGCTGACGGTGCTGCTCGGCATCGGCACGTACTTCACCGATCCGCACGATCGCGCGGGCAGCATCGACGTGAGCGTGGCCGCCGATCCGAACCAGCCGGACCTGAACGCGGCGACCGGACGGCAGCCGGGCGACTGGATCGACTATGGCGGCTCGCCGCTCGGCCAGCGTTACGTGCCGCTCGCGCAGATCACGCCGCAGAACGTGCATCAGTTGAAAACGGCGTGGACGTTTCGCACCGGCGACATGCCCGGCCCCGACGATCCGACCGAAACGACCGACGAGAACACGCCGCTCAAAGTGGGCGACACGCTCTTTCTGTGTACGCCGCACAGCAAGGTCTTCGCGCTCGATGCCGCGACCGGCAAGGAACGCTGGCACTTCGATCCGCAGATTCAGAGCACGGTCGGGTTCAAGCATTGGGAGCACATGACCTGCCGAGGCGTCGCGTACTACGACCCGGCGATGCACGCGGCGGCGGCTTCGCCTGCGGGCGCGTCCGCTGCGTCCGCCGCTTCGGAAGCGTCACCCGATGCGCAGGCGTCCGCGCCCGCCGCGTCCAGCGACGCAGCCGCCTCCGCGCCCGCCGCGTCCAGCGATGCCGCCGCCTCCACGCCGGCCGCATCAAACGACGCAGCCGCCTCGGAGCCTGCGACGAATACCGCCGCTCAACCCGCCGCGCCTTCGAACGAATGCCCGCGCCGCGTCTTTCTCCCGACCGCCGATGCCCGCCTGATCGCGCTTGACGCCGACACGGGCAAGCCCTGCGCGAGCTTCGGGAAGAACGGGACCATCGACTTGCGCATGAACGTCGGGCCGTTCACGCCAGGCGGCTATTACTCGACATCGCCGCCGGCCGTCGCGCGCAATCTCGTGATCGTCGGCGGTCACGTGACGGACAACGAATCGAACAACGAGCCGTCCGGCGTGATCCGCGCGTATGACGTCAACGACGGCCATCTCGTCTGGAACTGGGATTCGGGCAACCCGGACGCCACTGAGCCGATCGCGCCCGGCGGAACTTACGTGCGCAACTCGCCGAACATGTGGTCGATCTTCAGCGTCGATGAAAAGCGCGGCATGATCTATCTGCCGATGGGCAATCAGACGCCCGACCAATGGGGCGGCCAGCGCACGCAGCAGGCCGAGCGTTTCGGCGCGGGCGTCGTCGCGCTCGATCTCGCCACCGGCAAGCTGCGCTGGAACTATCAGTTCACGCACCACGACCTTTGGGACATGGACGTGGGCGGCCAGCCGACGCTCGTGGACCTGCAAACCGCGCGAGGCATGCAGCCGGCGCTGATCGCGTCGACGAAACAGGGCAGTCTCTACGTGCTGAATCGCGAAACCGGCCAGCCGATCATCCCGATCAACGAGGTGCCGGTGCCGCAAGGCGCGGCGCGAGGCGACCGCACGTCGCCGACGCAGGCCGTCTCCGCGCTCAACTTCAATCCGCCGCGCGTGCGCGAGGCCGACATGTGGGGCACGACGCCGTTCGATCAGCTTTGGTGCCGCATCAAGTTCAAGAGTTTGCGCTACGAGGGGCCGTTCACGCCGCCGTCCGAGCAGGGCACGCTGGTGTTTCCGGGCAATTTCGGCGTATTCGACTGGGGCGGCGTGTCGGTGGATCCGGTGCGGCAGATCTTGATCGCGAATCCGGATTACATGGCGTTCACGTCGAAGCTCATCCCGCGCGAGAAGCTGGACGAGCAGGCGGGCGAGAAGAAGGGCAGCGAGACGAGCGGCATCAAACAGGCGCGCGGCACGCCGTTCGCGTTCGAGCTGAACGCGTTTCTGTCGCCGCTCGGCATTCCGTGTCAGGCGCCGCCGTGGGGGTATATCGCGGGGGTCGATTTGCGCACGGGCAAGATCGCGTGGCAGCACAAGAACGGCACGATTCGCGACAAGGCGCCGCTGCCGATTCCGATGCCGCTCGGCGTGCCGAGCCTCGGCGGCACCATTGTGACGGCGGGCGGCGTCACGTTCCTGACGGGCACGCTCGATCAATACGTGCGCGCCTACGACGTGCGCAACGGCAACAAGCTATGGGAAGCGCGTCTGCCGGCAGGCGGCCAGGCGACGCCGATGAGCTACGCCGACGCGAGCGGCAAGCAGTACGTCGTGGTGACGGCGGGCGGGCATGGTTCGCTCGGAACCAAGGCGGGGGATTACGTGATCGCGTACACGCTGCCGTGAAGCGAGCGCGAGGGCGGCGGTGGGTTGAACCGCCGCCCTGAGCGGATTTACACCGTGCGGCGATAGGCTTCGGCCATCAGCGCGCTGACCTTGGCGCGTGCCTTCAGTGCGTCACGAAGAGCGTCGGCGATGAACGAAAAAAGCGGGGCGAGGATTCCCATGGCAACTCCTTGATTCGGTGGCTTCTAGGTTAACTACCTAGGTAGTAACCCGTATATTAACAGGTTTGGTGCGACGCAGCAAACGGTCGTGCGCCAACGGCCTTCTACGCTGAACGACTCCCTGTGCGAACTTCGCGCGATAATCGACTGAAACGCGTGCTTCGCTCGTTCCCAGAAGGAGAATGCACATGAGTCGGCATTTTTCCGGTCGCGCCGTGCTCTCCCTGTTTGGCGCGGCGCTGATCGCGGCGGCGATCGTCGTGGGATGCAGCGGGGGCGGTTCTTCATCGACGACGAGTTCCGTCGCGGCGGGCGGCGGGGCGGCAGCGCCCGCGTCCAGTCCGGCGGCAGCATCGGCAGCATCGGATGGAACGAGCGGCGGCACACCGACGCAGCCGGTCACGCACCCGATGGACGTCGCGACCTATCACAACGACATCGCGCGCACCGGCCAGCAGCTCTACGAATCCGTGCTCACGCCCGCGAACGTCAACGCGGCCACGTTCGGCAAGCTCGCCGTCTTCGCGACGGACGGCCCCGTCGATGCGCAGCCGCTTTTCCTCGCCGCCGTGCCTACCGCGGGCGGCACGCACAACGTGCTGTACGTCGCGACCGAGAACGCCAGCGTCTTCGCGTTCGACGCGGACACCGGCGCCACGCTCTGGAAAGCGAGCACGCTCGCAAGCGGCGAGACGCCGAGCGACGATCACGGCTGCGGTCAGATCACGCCGACCATCGGCATCACCGCGACGCCGGTCATCGACCGCGCGCGCGGTGCGATGTATGTCGTCGGCATGTCGAAAGACGGCGCGGGCCGCTATCACCAGCGCATTCATGCGCTCGACATCGCGACGGGCGCGGAGCTTTTCGGCGGGCCGACGGAGATCGCGGCGTCGTATCCCGGCACCGGCGTGGGCAGCCAGAACGGGCGGGTCGTGTTCGATCCGGGGCAATACGCCGAGCGCGCGTCGCTGCTGCTGCTGGGTGGCGTCGTTTATACGGCGTGGACGTCGCATTGCGACATCATGCCGTACACCGGCTGGGTGATCGGCTACAACGCGAGCACGCTGCAACAGGCGAGCGTGCTGAACGTCACGCCCAACGGACAGATGGGCGCGATCTGGATGAGCGGCGCGGGCCTCGCTTCGGATGGCGCGTCGATCTATTTTCTCGATGCGAACGGTACCTTCGACGCGACGCTCGACGGGCAGGGCATGCCGATTCACGGCGATTTCGGCAACGGCTTCCTGAAGCTCGGCACGACGCCGACGCTCGCCGTCACCGATTACTTCCAGCCGTCGAACACGGTGCAGCAGTCGAGCGCGGACGAAGATCTCGGTTCTGGCGGCGCGCTCGTCTTACCCGATCTTCCGGATGCGAGCGGCGCGATCCGCCATCTCGCGCTCGGCGCGGGCAAGAACTCGGTGATCTACGTGGTCAACCGCGATTCGATGGGCAAGTTCGATTCGAACGCGGACCATATCTATCAGGAGCTCGTCGGGCAGATTCGCGGGCCGGTGTTCGGCATGCCCGCGTACTTCAACCGGACCGTGTACTTCGGCGCGATAGGCGACAGCATCAAGGCATTCGCGATCACCGACGCGCGGCTCTCGTCCACGCCCGCCAGCCGGACGCCAACGAGCTTCGGCGCGCCGGGCGCGACGCCGAGCGTGTCGGCGAACGGCGCGGCGAACGGCATCGTGTGGGCGGCGGAGAACGGCACGATTGCGGCGCTGCACGCGTACGACGCGTCCAACCTCGCGCGCGAGCTGTACAACAGCCGACAGGCCGGCTCGCGCGACCAGTTCGGCCAGGGCAACAAGTTCATCACGCCGACGATTGCGAACGGCAAGGTGTACGTGGGCACGCGAAGCGGCGTGGGTGTGTTCGGGCTGCTTTCGCGATAGATTTCGGTTTTGTCATCGCTTCGTCGAGAGTGAGAAAGATCGAATGAACGCATCGCAACGCATCGACCAGTTGATCGCCGAACTGACGGACTGGCGCGGGCAGACCTTCGCCCGCGTGCGCGAAAGCATCCTAGATGCCGATCCGGAGATCGTCGAGGAGTGGAAGTACATGGGAAGCCCGGTGTGGTATCGCGACGGCATGATCGCGGTCGCCAACGCGCACAAGGGCAAGGTGAAGGTGACCTTCGCTCACGGCGCGTCGATTGCCGATCCGGACGGGCTGTTCAACGCGGGGCTGGAAGGGAATGCGCGGCGGGCCATCGATTTCTTCGAAGGCGATACGGTCGATGCGGCGCGGCTTACGCGGCTCGTGCGCGCGGCGATCGAGTTCAATCGAAAAAAGACGAAGAAGTCGGGGAAGTGAGGGCGGGTTGGGTCGCTTCTCCCGCGAGGGATGCGACTCAAGCACGTGATTGATTCGTAGACCGAATGACGGTTGAATGCCGACGTATGCGTTGGGGGCGCTTGTCACTGTCCCGATTCGCAATCGCTGACGCGCGCCGCATGGCGGTCAGGACGCCTCGCACGGCTCATATCCGGCCAAGCGGCCCGGCTCGCTTGGCCGGTGACGGGTCGCCGCTGCATCGGCCGGTTGAGCGCATACCGCCGTCACAAGACGGGCTCTGGGCGTTTCCGATTGCGCTGGCCGCTTCCGCAACTGGCCGGCGTACACGTGCATTGCGTGCTTGCCGTGCCGCCTACAGTTCGCCGTCGAGAGGCGCGCTCTGCTCGTTGCTTTCACCGTGCGCGGCTCCGATGCACCTTGGCGGCACCCAAGCGCTCTCGTAGCCGCCCGGCATTCGCAAAAGTGGCGCGCTTCGCCGCGCCGCTTCTCAGCCACCCTTAGTCAAGCGTCGTGAGGCGCGTTTCGCCCGTAGGCTCCGGCCGCATCGACAGATGCGCTTCCATCGACCCATCGCGCCCTCACCAACGCGCCCTCACCAACGCGCCTCCGACGACCCCGGCGGCACCGACGCCCTGTCATAACCCGCAGGCGTGCGCGCGAGTTGCGCGCTCGGCCGCACCGCTTCCAGTTCGCCGAATCCCGATGGCCTGCGTTCCAGAAACGCCGCGATATCCGGCTTCCGCGCGCCCAGACCGCCCTCGATCCTGCCGAGCCCGCGCAGCCACTGCCCTGTCTGCGCCAGCGATACCTCCACATGCCAGCTTCCGCCTTCCCGCTGCTGTTTCCACAGCGCCGCCGCCGCGCCGAACGCCATCAGAAAGCCGGTCGCCATGTCGAGCATCTGCATCGGCAGCGCGCGAGGCTTGCCTGCGCCTTCTGCGTCGCCTTCGGCCGCGTTGAAGCCCATCGCGGTCTGAACGAGCGAGTCGAAGCCGCGCCGCCCGGCCCACGGGCCCTTCGTCCCGTAAGCGGACAGCGACACTTGCACGATGCCCGGCCGCCGCGCCGCCAGCTCGTTCGGCCCGAAGCCGAGCGACGCCAGCCCGCCGGGCCGGTAGCCTTGCGAGAACACATGCGCCTCGCCGATCAGACGCCACAGCGCCGCGCGTCCGTCTTCCGAGCGCAGATCGACATGGGCCGAGCGTTTGCCCCGGCTCGTATCGGCAATGGCGGAGATATTCGGCAGATGCGGCGAATTCACGAGCAGCACGTCCGCGCCGAACGCGGCGAGCGCCCGACCGCCGACCGGGCCGGCGAGAATGCGCGTCAAATCGAGGACCCGCACGCCGGAGAGCGGACGCGCATCGGCGGCGAGTGGCGGCAGCGTGAGCGGCGGCGCATCGCCGATGCGCGTGAACGTCATCAGCGGCTGCCCGGCGAGCGCGCGGCCTTGCGGCGTCGCGTCCCATTCGTCGAAGCGGCGCAGCTTCGTGACGACGAGACCGCGTTGCGCGCAGGCGTCTTCGAAGTCGCCCGCGCGCCAGTGGACGAGCGCGCGCTCCGCGTCGGCGCGCGTCGCCGTGGCCGGATCGAGACCGAGCACGCGCAACGCGCCGTCCTGATGGTGCGCGAAGTTCGCATGGATGCGCACGTAGCCGTCGGCGCAGCGGTAGAGCCCGGAGAACGGCCCCCACGTTTCCGGCTCCTTTCCGTCGAGCGTGAAGTAGCCGGTGCATTCGACGGCCGCGTGCGTCATATCGACCGCCACGCGCTGACGCGGCGCGCCGCGGACATGCGCGAGCTCGCAGGCGGCGAGCGCCGCTGCGGCGATGGTGGACTGCGCGGCCGTGCCGACGGCGAAGGTCGAAGGAAAGACCGGCTCGTGCCCGGTCAGGTCGACGAACGAAAGCGCATCGTCGGGCAGACCGGCGATGCGCCAGAGGGAAGCGAGGGTTTCGAAGGAAGCGGTCATGGCGGGAGCGCGGCGACGAAGATGCGCCATTGTCGCGCCGATTCGCGCCGGCTTCCCGCTACAGTTCTATGCGCGGGTGCCGGGCCGCTGGGAGGCGGCGGACATATCCATCCTCAGCAATACCGAGCGGCAAGCCCCCGCGCTCAACCAAAAATCACCCGCGCCGCGTCGCCAGTTCCGCGCCCTGACGCAGCGCTTCGAGCATGCTGCCTTCATCGGCGATGCCCTTGCCCGCGATATCGAACGCCGTGCCGTGGTCCACCGACGTGCGGATCACATCCAGCCCGACGGTCACGTTCACGCCCGCTTCGAGGCCGAGCACCTTCACGGGGCCGTGCCCCTGATCGTGATACATCGCGACGACGAGATCGAAGTCGCCGCGTCCCGCGCGATAGAACAGCGTGTCGGCGGGCAGCGGGCCGGTCACGTCGAGACCGCGTTCCTGCAAGGCCTTCACCGCCGGGATGATCTTCTCCTCTTCCTCGCCGTAGCCGAAAAGACCGTTCTCGCCCGCGTGCGGATTGATCCCGCACACGCCGATGCGCGGCCTTTCGATGCCCGCTTTCTTCAGCGTCGCGTCGCCGCGCTCGATGGTGCGCTGCACGAGCCCCGGCTCGATCTTGCGGATCGCGTCGATGATGCCGATGTGCGTCGTCACGTGAATCACGCGCAGCTTTGGCGCGACGAGCATCATCGACACTTCGTCCACGCCGGTCAGATGCGCGAGCATCTCCGTGTGTCCCGGGAACTTGTGGCCGCCCGCGTGCAACGCTTCCTTGTTGAGCGGCGCGGTGCAGATGGCGTCGATCTGATTGGCCTGCGCCAGTTCGACCGCGCGGGCGATATAGCGGTAAGCGGCGTCGCCCGCGACCGGCGAGAGCTGGCCGAACGGCAGGTCGTCGGGAATCAGACCGAGGTCGATGCAGTCGATCGCGCCCGGTTCATAGCGCGCCTCGGATGCGTCCTCGACGCGGCGGACGGTGGCCTTCACGCCGGTAATTTCGATGGCGCGCTCGAGGCGGCGCGCATCGCCGATCACGAGCGGACGGCACTGCTGATAAACGGTGTCATGCGCGAGGCTCTTGACGACGATTTCCGGGCCCACGCCGCTCGCGTCGCCCATCGTGATGCCGATTACGGGAAGATAGTTGGTCATGGTGATTGATAGATGTTGAGGGTTCGCGTGGTTCTTAGCGGGCGGCCACTGGCGAGGCCGCTTCGGCGTGTTCGTTCGAAAGTCCGCGCAGATGCCGGTACGCGCCGTAGAGCGCATGCTCGCTGCCGAACGCGCCTGCCTTCGTGACGATGGCCGCGCCGCCCGCCGTGTTCGATTCGCTCGTGGTGGCCCGTCCGAGCGCGACGCCGGCTTCGATTTCGCGCACGAGTTCGAGGCTGCCGACGTTCGCGGCCGCGAGCATGGCGCGGGCGGTTTCGCCGCCGGTCGCGATCAGGCCGCCGAGCGCGTCGAAGTGCGGCGCGACGAGCGCGGCGAGCGCAGTGGAAAGACGCGCGCCTTCGGCGGGGTCGAAGGCATCGTCGCGTCCGATTCGCACGATCAGATCCTGACCGCCGCGCAACGTTTCGCCGATGCGCTCGCCCCAAGCGCGCCAGTCCGCATGACGCTCGCCGTCGCGCAGCACCGCTGGCGGCAGGATGAATTCGACGAGGCCCGCTTCGGTGCGCAGCATTGCGCATTGCCGCTCCGACACCGCCGACAGGCTGCCGACGAGCGCGAGCACCGGGCCGCGCGCCACGTCTGCCGACGGGTGCCGCGCCGCCGTCGATGCAGCCGCTTCGAACAGATCGGGCAGCGCCGCGAGTTCGCGTGCAAGCCCGCCGGAGCCGACCCAGAAGAACGGCGTATCGAGCGATGCCGTGATGCGCGCGAGCGCGGCGAGGTCGTCGCTGGTTTCGGCATCGACGATCAACGCGCCGGTGCCTTCTGCCGCCGCCGTCGCGATGATCGCGGCGAGTGACTGCGGCTCGCCGCGCAGCGTGTCGAGCGCGACGTGCGCGGTCGTGAGGCCCGCCGCTTCGAGCATCGGCCCGAGGCGCGCGTCGCGGCCGGCGTGTTCGAGCTGCCACGTCTCCGTCTCTTCGAGCGGCACGCCATGCACGAACACGATGCCGTCGCGCACGGCGCGGCCCGTGGCCGGAAACGCGGGCGCGACGATCGCCGGGCCGGCGAGACGCGCGAGCGCCGCGACTTCGGCGGTCCAGTTGCCGCGCAGCGTCGAATCGATCTTCTTGTACAGACGCCGGCCGGGCGCGCGCAGCGCCTGCCACGCCTGTGCGACGCGCGCGCCGGCGTCCTCGGGCGCGAAGCGGCGCGTGTCGGTGTCGGCGGCGATCACCGTCGCGTCGTCGGCGGGCGACGAGATGTCCAGCGTCACGACCGTCTTGCGGCCCGACGCCGCAAACGCGATGGCGCAGTCGGCAGCGCCCGAGAGGTCATCGGCGAGAATCAGCATGCTCGCCGCTTGGACAGGCTGCGCGCTCATTGCGTGGCTCCCCGCTTGTCCCGAGCGCCGACCGCCATGCGGGCATCGCTGCGTGCGTTCACGCGCTTCGCAATCGCGGCCGTGACGATCGGCGTGACGATGGCTGTCACGACCACGCATGCCGCGACGAGCAGCGTCGCCGATTTCGCCGCCGATTCGTAGACCGGATTGGCCGCCGCGATCAGCGCCGGAACCGCCGCTGCATTACCTGCGGTATTCGCTGCCGCCGCGCCCGCCACGCCGGTGCCGCCCGTCAGACGGTCCGCGAAGTAGAGCGGAATGCCCGTCACGATGACCACCGCGAGCCCAAGGCCGATGCCGAGCAGGCCAGCCTGCCAGACCTTGTGCAAGTCGAGGCTCGCGCCCAGCGCCAGCGCGAAGAACGGAATCATCACCGGGACCGCGCGGCCGAGAAAGTCGCGCATGTCGCGGTCCAGATTGCCGAGCAACATGCCGATGGCGAGCGGCAGAATGCTGCCAACGAGCGTCGGCCACGGAAACGCCGAGAGGCCCGCGACGCCGAGCGTGACCATCGTGAGGAAGGGACCCGATTCGAGCGACATGATCGTGTACGCGCCGACGTCCTCCGAGCGTCCGTACTGGCCCATCAGCGCCATGTAGAGGCCGCCGTTCGTGTCGTTCATCGCGGCGACGACGGCGAGCGTCGAGAGGCCCGCGAACATGCCGGAGCTGATCGGCTGCTCGCCGAGAAAATGCCCGAGCACGATGCCCGTCAGAATCGCCATGCCGACTTTGGTGGCGAAGAGCGCGCCGCCTTTCTTGAGCAGGTAGGGCGTCGCTTTCACGTCGATGCCCGCGCCCATGCAGACATAGAAGACCGCGAGAATCGGCAGCGCGCCGGTGAAGAGCGCGTTCGTGAACGAGCCGAAAAACTTCGGCATGCCCGGCAGGAACGTCGCGATGAGCGAGCCGATCAGAAGCGGAACGATCATCATGCCGCCGGGTACGCGCTCCACCGCGCGTTTGATGGGAATCTGGGCCATGGGTGTCTCCGGGAGGATCTTGTCTGGTTCGATCAGGAAATGATTGCATCGATCATTTCCAAGTGTATCCTTTGATCGAATCGCGCGCAATTCGCTGCGTCTAGGCGTTTACACTGATCGAACCGCGCAAACGTTGTGACGATTAATGATCGAACCGATCAAAACGCCGGGGTGCGCTCGTGAGAACCCGGTGAGCATTGCCCGAGCCCGAAAGCATCGTCTGATTCGCTAAACTTGCGGACCGCCGCACGCGGCACGCGCAACCACGCTCAAAGGAACAGGAACCGCATGAAAGTCGAGAAACGCCGCGAAGCCATGTTGCAGGCCGTGCTGTCCGGCATGAACGATGTGGCCGCGCTGTGCGAGCACTTCGGCATGTCCGAGGCGACGGTGCGGCGCGACCTGCGCGCGCTCGCCGAGGAGCGCCGCATTGTGCGCACCTACGGCGGCGCGGCGTCGGTCGGCGTGCACGAGCCGGAGGAATCGCTCGATACGCGTCGGGCGAGTTTTCGGGAACAGAAGGAAGCCATCGCCCGGGCGGCGGCGCGGCACGTGCAGGACGGCGACACGCTCTTTCTGGACGGCGGCACGACGACCGCCGCGCTCGCGCGCTGCCTCGCGGGGCGCAAGGGCATTCAGGTCGTGACGAACAATTTGCTGGCGGTCAGCGCGCTCGCGTCGGCGGACGTGCCCGTGACGCTGATCGGCGGCGACGTGCGGCCGTCGAGCATGAGCACGCTCGGGCCCATTGCGCAGCTTGCGCTGTCGCGCGTGACTTACGACCTGGCTTTTCTGGGCGCGGACGGCGTGGTGGCGGGCCGTGGACTGTGCGAAGCCACGGCGGAGCAGGCGTTTCTGAAGGAGTGCATCGTCGCGCAGGCGGCGAGCGTGTTCGTGCTCGTCACATCCGACAAGCTCGGGCGCGCGAGCCAGCAGCACTGGACGCCGCTGGAACGCGACTGGACGCTCATCACCGATTCGCTGGCTGACCCCGCCGCCGCGAGCCGCTTCACGGAGCGCGGCAACGTGACCGTCGAGCGCGCGGAGAGCGAAGCGCGCTAGCGGCGCGCTTCCGGTTTTATTTGGCGGCGAGCGCGAGCACCGCTTCCACTTCGTCGAGATCCACCGGCTTCACGAGATGCGCATCGAAGCCGGCGGCGCGCGTGCGGGCGATGTCTTCGTCCGATCCGAGCCCGGTCATCGCGGCGACGATCACGTGCTTGCCGCCGTCGCTGCTCGCCTGCTCGCGGATGCCGCGAATCACGTCGAAGCCCGTGAGACCCGGCATCGACAGGTCCAGCAGCACGACCTGCGGCCGGCGCGCGCCGAACTGCTGCAACGCCTCTTCGCCGTCGTAGGCCGAGCGCGCGGTATGACCGAGCATGTCGACGAGCAGCGTCATGCTGTCGGCGGAATCGCGATTGTCGTCCACCACCAACACTTCCAGTTGCCGATCCGCCGTTGGCGCAGGCTCGGCCGGCGTCGCGCCGATGTCCGCGGGCGCCTGCGCGAGCGGCAGCCACAGCGTGAACGCGCTGCCGTTTCCCGTGCCGCCGCTCTTCGCCTCGACATGGCCGCCGTGCAGTTCCGCGATAGCCCGCACGAGCGTCAGGCCGATGCCGAGCCCGCCTTCGTCGAGATGCGCGCCCGGCGGATGCTCCTGCACGAAGAGATCGAAGACCGTGGCGAGCGCATCGGCGGAAATGCCGCGTCCCTGGTCGCTCACGCGCAACATGGCCGCATTGCCGCGCGGGCCGAGTTCGAGCGTGACCGTGGACCCGGGCGGGCTGAACTTCGATGCGTTGTTGAGCAGATTGTTGAGCGCCTGCACGAGCCGCGTGGGATCGCCGTTCACATACATGCGCTGGCCGCTCTCCTCGACCGCGAGGCACTGGCCGCGCGCATCGAACATCGGCTGGCTCGCTTCGACGCTCAGATGCACGACATCCGCGATATCCACGATTTCCGTCGAGAGACGGATCTTGCCCGAGCTGACGCGGCCCGCTTCGAGCAGATCGTCGACGAGCTTCGTCAGATGCGCGAGCTGCCGGTCGACGATCAGCCGGCTGCGGTTGACGTCGGGATCGTCGGACGCCTTCAGCTTCAGGATGCTCACGGCGTTGCGTATCGGCGCGAGCGGATTGCGCAACTCGTGACCGAGCAGCGCGAGAAATTCGTTCATGCGCCGGCTCGACGCTTCGAGTTCTTCGAGGCGGCGGCGCGCGGTCATGTCGCGCGTGATCGCGACGAAGTTCTGCTCGCGGCCGGTGGTGGACGGCAGCGCGCTCAGAATGGCATGCGCCCAGAACGCGGAGCCGTCCTTGCGCACGCGCCAGTCTTCGTGCTCCACGCGGCCGTGTTCGTTCGCGCGGCGCAGCGCTTCGTCGGGCCGGTCGCGGCCCAGTTCGTCGGGCGGATAGAACAGCGCGAAATGCCGCCCGACTGCCTCTTCCGCCGTGTAGCCGTAAAGGGCGCGAGCGCCGTCGTTCCAGGATTGCACGATGCCGTGCCGGTCCAGCATGCAGATCGCGTAGTCGCTGACCGAATCGATCAACAGGCGCAGGCGCTGGTTCGCCTCCGTCGCGCGCAGCCGGTCCGTGATGTCGTGGATGAAACACGCGAACTGGCGCTGGCCGTCGAACCAGACTTCGCTCACCGTCAGTTCGGCGGCGAATTCGGTGCCGTCGCGCCGCAGAGCCGGAAGCTCGATGCGCCTGTTGATCACTCGCGCTTCGCCGGTGGCGAGATAGCGCGTGAGGCCGGCGCGATGCGCGTCGCGGAAACGCTCCGGCACGATGAGTTGCGCCATTTCCCGGTTCAGCGCGTCTTGCGCGCGCCATCCGAACAGCGACGCCGCGGCCTCGTTCCAGTCGACGATCATGCCGGCTTCGTCCATCGAGACGAAGGCGACATTCGCGTTGTCGATCACGGTGCGGCGGCGGCGCAGGGCATCGGCGAGCTTTTTCTCGTACTCCGCGCGCAGGGACGATTCCATGCTCAGGGTTGCGCTCACGCTCGCATTGGCCGCCACGAGCTGGCGATTCTCTTGCGCCGCTTCCTCTCGTGCGATGGTTTCCGCGATGCACGCGCAGAACGCGTTCAGGATGGCGATGTCCGACTGGTTGAACTGGTCCGGCTGGCCGGAGATGAGCTTGAGCACCGCGACCGAGCGGCCGTCGTAGATGACGGGCGCAACCACCATGGAAACAGCGCCGACCGCCTGACACGCCGCGCGATCCACGCGATGGTCGTTTGCGGTATTGCGGCTGATGAGCGCCTGCTGGCGCGTGATGCACAGGCCGGACAGACTGCCGGCGCTCGGCAGCCGGACGCCGACGTGCTGCGCGGCCGCGCCGCTGGCTGCGCAATACACGAGTTCGTCGGCTTCGATCCATTCGACGACAGCCGAGGCGACGGCCGCGACTTCGCGCAAGGTGTCCGTGACTTTTTGCAGATAAGCGGGCAGCGGCAGGCGCGAATGCGCGAGACTGGCGAACGTTGCGAACCACCGCTGGAAATGCGCCTGACGTTGGCGATCGAACTTGTGCCTCATGTCGGTTGCGGAAGCCTCGTACTGGAAGCGCATAGCTCTTTATCCCATGCATGAAGCGCCGAGTGTGGCGCGCGGGAGTCAGCGTATTGGTGGCAGAAGGGTCTCAATTGAAACACAAATGAATCGCAAACGTTTGCCTAAAAGGCCAGTTTTTCGCTTCGCGAAAAAAGGGGCGCGGTAGGCGTTGCTGGCGCGTCACAACAACGTAAGTTTGTACATCAAAACGCGCGGCGCGTCGGTAATCTCGTCCGTTGTCCGACACAGCGATCATGCACTCACAGCGCGTCCCGCTTGCGTGATCTCTTCCATCAATAACCGCACGCCGGGGGATAACGGCGCATCGCGTCGGGTGACCATTTCGTATGGTTCGCTCTTCGACGAAAACGCGAGCGGCAGCGTGCACACGACGCCATGCGCGGTGCAGAAGCGCGCGACATCGACCGATACGAGCGCCACCAGCGACGGGTTCTTTTGCAATAGCGCGAGCGTCGCGAACGCTGAAGTCGTTTCGAGCAGATGCGCCGGAAAGCGCAGCCCTGCGTCGTGGAACTCGCGTTCGAGCAGAAGACGCATCGGCATGTTCGCGCGATACACGACCCAGCGGTGCTTGGCCAGATCCTTGAGCGCCACGCGCCGCCGCTTCGCGAGCGGATGCGCGGTATTGGCGATAACGGCGAGCGTCTCCTGCTGCACGACGACGCTGTCGTAGAGATACGGCGTCTGGCTCACGCTCGTGCGACACACGGCGACGTCGAGCCGTCCGGCGTCGATGAGACCGAGCAGCGTCGCGCTTGTGTCCTCGACGATCTCGACGGACATCTCTGGCTGACGCGCGCCGAGCGCCGTGATGGCGTCGGTGACGAGCGGCACCGCGCCCATGATGACGCCCACGGACACGCGCCCGCCGAAGCCGCGCATGATGCCGACGATCTCTTCGCGTAGATGCGCGAGGTCGGTCTGAATGAGCCGTGCATAGCGGATCACGCAATGGCCGACGGCGTTCGGTTCGAGGCCCCGATGCGTGCGCACGAAAAGCGGCGTGCCGAACGTGGTTTCGATTTCATGCAGCGACTTGCTCACGCCCGGTTGCGTGAGAGCGAGCTGACTGGCCGCGCCTTGCAGTGAACCGCGTTCTTCGAGCGCAATGAGAAGACGCAGTTGCCTCAAGTGCAGCCGCGAAAGAATCGAATTGAGCGATGGCGTCATGTTGCGGTTTGACTTGAGGAAAAGTTATACCCCTATCACATGCCGTCAGTATCGCGGACGCGCAGCGCTCCGTATACTCGGCCGATCTGCCTATAACTTTTCCTCATCTCGCCATGCCGCTCATCAATTACATCACGCAGATTCAGTTCGACTTCGGCGCCGTGCGCCTTCTTCCCGGAGAGTGCGAACGCATCGGTATTCGACGTCCGCTCATCGTGACGGATGCGGGTATTCGCGCTGCGGGCCTGCTCGACAAGATCGTGGATGCGCTCGGTCCCACGTTCGAGGCGCCGGTCTTCGACGCGACGCCGCCGAATCCGAACGAAGCCGCCGTGCGCGCGGCGGTCGAGTTGTATCGCGCGAACGGCTGCGATGGCGTGATCGCGGCGGGTGGCGGCTCGTCGATCGATCTGGCGAAGGGCGTGGCGGTTTGCGCGACGCATGAAGGACCGCTGCAGAGCTTCGCCGTGATCGAGGGCGGACTCGCGCGCATCACGGCGGCGACCGCGCCGGTCATCGCCATTCCGACGACGGCCGGAACCGGCAGCGAAGTGGGTCGCGGCGCGATCCTCATTCTGGATGACGGCCGCAAGGTCGGCGTGATCTCGCCGCACGTGGTGCCGAAAGTCGCCATCTGCGATCCCGAACTGACGCTCGGCCTGCCGCCGATGCTCACCGCCGCGACCGGCATGGACGCCATCGCGCACTGCCTCGAAACCTTCATGGCGCCGGCGTTCAACGCGCCCGCCGACGGCATCGCGCTCGACGGTCTGTGGCGCGCGTGGCGATACATCGAGCGGGCGACGCGCGACGGCTCCGACCGCGCCGCGCGCTGGAACATGATGAGCGCGTCGATGCAGGGCGCGCTCGCGTTCCAGAAGGGCCTCGGCTGCGTGCATAGCCTGAGCCATTCGCTCGGCGGCATCAATCCGAAGCTGCACCACGGCACGCTGAACGCCATCTTTCTGCCGGCGGTAATCGCGTTCAACCGCAGCGCGCCGTCGATGCAGGAGGAAGGCAAGCTCGACCGCATCGCGCAGGCGATGGGCCTTGCATCCGGCGACGAAGTCGGCGACGCGATTCGCGCGATGACCGCGACGCTCGGCCTGCCGCGCGGCCTCGCTGAACTCGGCGTCACGCGCGACCTGTTCCCGCGCATCATCGCCGGCGCGATGAAGGATCACAGCCACAAGACGAACCCGCGCGAGGCGACGAGCGACGACTACGCGGCGATGCTGGAAGCGTCGATGTAACGGGCGTCCGAAGCGGCGCACGGCGGATTTGCGGCATTGCAACAACACACTAGGGGAAAACCCTAGGCTCTGTTACAATCGCTGCAAATTCAGGAAGAAACACCATGCGCCACCGTTACGTCATTCTCGAAAAGATCGCTTTTACGTTGCTCACGCTGTCCGCAGTCGCCGATGCCAGCTACATCACCTGGGAAGAGCACCCGAACTTCCGCGAAAACGTCGCTGAGTTCGTCCAGAAGAGTTCGGAGCTGAATTACGCGACCGCCACGGTCGACGGCTCGACCCTCATGCCGATGGCTTTCAACTAAGCGATATTGCATCTCCCGCCGCTTCCGAAAGCGGCGGGCTCAAGCTCTCCCTTCCCGCATACCCGCTATTCGGCCCGCCGTCGCACGGCGCGCGCCGCTTGTCCTATGCTGGCGGCTTTCGGTCCAACGCAGCCGCCGCGCATGTCCACCGTTCTTCGTCGCGACGCCGTTCTCGGCGAAACCCTCGTCAGCTTCGCCCGCAGCATCGGGCAGATCGTGCTTCAGCAAAACGCGGCGACGGGCGCGTTCGTGTTCGCGGGTGTGCTGTGCGCGAGCCCGCGCCTTGCCTGCGGCTTGCTGATCGGCGCGCTCGCGGGGAAGGTCGTGACGATCATCACCGAAGCTGCCGATTCGCCCGCCCTGCGCGACGACCTCTACGGTTTCAACGGCGCGCTCGCCGCGTTGGCGGCGTTCACCTTCATTCGGGACGCGTCGCAGGCGGCGGCCGTCGCAATCCTCGCCGCCGTCTTTGCGACGATGCTCGCGGGCACGCTCGCGCGCGGGCTGTCGCGCTGGAACTTGCCGATCCTGTCGAGCCCGGCGATTATCGTCACCTGGTGCTGGATGCCGCTTCTGGCCGACCGGGGCGAAGTCGGCGCGCTGGGGCCTGTCGCCAGCAGTCTCGACGGATTGATCGGGGCCGCTTTCGCGGGACTCGCGCCCATCGTGTTCGCATCCGGCGCGCTCGCGGGCGGGTTGATCGCCGCAGGACTTTTGGCCGCGCGGCCCGCGCGCGCGGGCTGGGCGATCGCGGGCAGCGCGCTGGGCGCGGCGCTGCACGGCCTGGGCGGCGCGGACGACGCCGTGCTGCTGTCGGGCGCGTGCGGCTTCAACGCGGCGTTGGTGGCGCTGGCTGCCGCGCCGCTCGGCGCGCGGTATGCGCTCATCGGCATCGCGGTGGCGGTGGTCATCGAGCGCATCGCGGATAGCGCCGGCATCGCCGCGCTGACCGCGCCGTTCGTGCTGGCGTCGTGGGCGGTGATTGCGCTCGCGCGCAGGCTGGAAGGGCGTCGCGGAGAGACGTTTGTTGCATAAGGCCGGTGAGGCGTCGGGCCAGTATCAAGAATGAGGTCAGCGTGATTCGCCAAAGCGCCAATTCTTCCCGACAGCTTCGCGGAGCCTCAGTGCGGTGCCGAGGCGCCAACGCAAGTACACAGCTTCGAGAGCGGCCTGATTGAGACGCTGAGGCGCCAACTCTGTCTGACAGTTTCATCATGACTTTGGAGTCGGGCGTGGGGCCAGAGTAAGGCGCTAAAGCGCCAACTCTGGCCGACAGCTTTGCATGGGGCCATAGTAGGCGCTAAAGCGCCAACTCTGGCCGACAGCTCTGCATGGGGCCAGAGTAAGGCGCTAAAGCGCCAACTCTGGCCGACAGCTCTGCATGAGACCAGAGTAAGGCGCTAAAGCGCCAACTCTGGCCGACAGCTCTGCATGGGGCCAGAGTAGGCGCTAAAGCGCCAACTCTGGCCGACACGCCAACCCTGGCCCACAGGAGACCCTATGTCCTTCGCCCACACCCCCGAGCGCCGTATCGACGAAAGCGCGCCGCGTTCCGCCGCCGAAGCCGCCACGCGCGTCGAACTCGCCGCCGCGTATCGGCTCGTCGCGCTGAACGGCTGGGACGACGTCGTCTATACGCATATTTCCGCGAGCGTGCCGGGCGAGCCGGGCCGCTTTCTGATCAACCCGTTCGGGCTCGCGTTCGATGAAGTCACCGCGTCGAACCTTGTGAAAATCGACATCGCAGGCAACGTGATCGGCGAGCGCGCGCACAGTGTCAACGCCACCGGCTTCGCGCTGCACGCCGCCGTGCATGCCGCGCGCGCCGACGCCGCGTGCGTCATGCATCTGCATGTGCGCGAAGCCATCGCCGTATCGGCGCAACCGCATGGCCTGCTGCCGGCGTCGCAACACGCGATGCGCTTTCACGGCCACCTCGCGTATCACGACTACGAGGGCCTCGCGTTCTCGCCGTCCGAAGGCGAGCGCCTCGTCGCGAGCTTAGGCAGACATCGCGCGATGCTGTTGCGCAATCACGGCCCGCTTTCGCTCGGGCGCACCGTCGCGGAAGCCTATGTGCTCATGGATACGCTCGTGAAAGCGTGCGACATTCAATTGCGCGCGCTGGCCGGTGTGGGCAAGATGATCGTGCCGACGCCCGAGATCGTGGCGCGCACCGCGGCGCAGCTGCATGACGACGACGCCATAGAAGGCGCGCTCGAATGGCTCGCGCTCTTGCGCAAGCTAGACCGCATCGATCCGTCTTACCGCCATTGAACATTCAAGAGGAGAACGAAGCAATGCCGACTTTCAACATCCAGCTTTTCGAAGGCCGCACGGTGGAAGAGAAGCGCAAGTTCGTCGAGGCGATCACGCGAACGACGTGCGAGACGCTCGGCTGCGAGCCGGGCTCGGTGGATATCATCCTGACAGACGTCAAGCGCGAGAACTGGGCGACGGCCGGCAAGCTCTGGTCGGACCGGTAGTCCGACACAAAAAGAACGCAGCAGCACGTCGCTGCTGCGTTCATCCAGACGCTTACGCCGTCTCTTTCGCGGCCAGCCGGAACTTGTGCAAGAGCGGTTCCGTGTAGCCGTTCGGCTGCGTGCGGCCTTCGAACACCAGCGCGCACGCGGCCTTGAACGCGTAGGAGCTGTCGAACGCGGGCGCCATCGGACGATAGTACGGATCGGCGTCGTTCTGCTTGTCGACGACGGCGGCCATGCGCTCCAGCGTCTGACGCACCTGCTCCTCCGTGACGATGCCGTGCCGCAGCCAGTTCGCGATGTGCTGGCTCGAAATGCGCAGCGTCGCGCGATCTTCCATCAGGCCGACATCGTGAATGTCAGGCACCTTTGAGCAGCCGACGCCCTGATCGATCCAGCGCACCACGTAGCCGAGAATGCCCTGCGCGTTGTTCTCGATCTCGTTGCGGATATCGTCTTCCGACCACGACGGATTCTCGACGACCGGAATCGTCAGGAGTCCGTCGAGAAGCCCGTTCTTCACGCTCTCGTAGTCGATGCTTTCCATTTCCTGCTGGACCTGCTGCACATCGACCTGATGGTAATGCAGCGCGTGCAGCGTCGCGGCGGTCGGCGACGGCACCCACGCGGTATTCGCGCCAGCTTTCGGATGCGCGATCTTCTGTTCGAGCATCGCGTGCATCAGGTCCGGCATCGCCCACATGCCCTTGCCGATCTGCGCGCGCCCGCGCAAGCCGGCATTCAGGCCGACGAGCACGTTGTTGCGTTCATAGGCGCTGATCCATGCCGACGACTTCATGTCGCCCTTGCGCATCATCGGGCCGGCTTCCATCGACGAATGCATCTCGTCGCCGGTGCGGTCCAGAAAGCCCGTGTTGATAAACGCGACGCGCGCGCTCGCCGCCGCGATGCACGCCTTGAGATTGACGCTGGTGCGCCGCTCCTCGTCCATGATGCCCATCTTGATGGTGTGACGCGGCAGGCCGAGCAGGTCTTCCACGCGCGTGAAAAGTTCGTCCGAGAACGCCACTTCGGCAGGCCCGTGCATCTTCGGCTTCACGATGTAGATGGAGCCGGTGCGCGAGTTGATCTTGTTCTTGAGATCGTGCATGGCGCCGAGCGTCGTCATCACCGCATCGAGAATGCCTTCGGGCACTTCGTTGCCGTCGCGATCGAGCACGGCGGGGTTCGTCATCAGATGCCCGACATTGCGAATGAACAGCAGCGAGCGGCCATGCAGCTTGAGCGTGGAGCCGTTCGGCGCGGTGTATTCGCGGTCCGGGTTCAGGCTGCGCGTAAAGGTCTTGCCGTTCTTCGTGACCTGCTCCGACAGCTGGCCCTGCATCAAGCCGAGCCAGTTGCGGTAAAGCTGCGTCTTGTCGGCGGCATCCACGGCTGCGACCGAATCTTCGCAGTCGATGATGGTGCTCACGGCCGCTTCGATCAGCAGGTCCTTGACGTGCGCCGCATCCGTCTTGCCGATGGAGTCGTTCGCGTCGATCTGAATCTCGATATGCAAGTCGTTGTGCTTGAGCAGCACGGCGTGCGGCGCGCTGGCATCGCCCTGAAAGCCCGCGAACTGCTCCGGATTCGCTAGGCTGCTCTTGCCGTCACGCAACGTCACGACGAGTTGGCCGCGCTCGACGCTGTACTTCGTGGCGTCGGCGTGCGAGCCGTGCGCGAGCGGCGCGTTGTCGTCGAGGAACGCGCGCGCGTAGGCGATCACTTTCGCGCCGCGCTTCGGGTTGAATTCGGCGGTGCGCTCGGCGCCGTCGCTATCGTCGATGGCGTCGGTGCCATAGAGCGCGTCGTACAGGCTGCCCCAGCGCGCGTTCGCGGCGTTGAGCGCATAGCGCAGATTCGACAGCGGCACGACGAGCTGCGGGCCGGCCTGCTCGGCGATCTCGCGGTCCACGTTTGCCGTGGTCGCGCGCACATGCGCGGGCGCGGGAACGATATAGCCGATCTCCTCCAGGAACTTGCGATACGCGCGCAGATCGCGCACGGGGCCGGGATTGCTGCGGTGCCAGTTGTCGAGCTCGCTCTGCATGCGGTCGCGTTCGGCGAGCAATGCGCGGTTCTTCGGCGCGAGGTCGTGCACGAGCGCATCGAACCCTTGCCAGAAGGCTGCGGCATCGACGCCCGTGCCGGGAATCGCTTCTTCTTCGACGAACTTGGCGAGACTCGATGCGACCTTCAGGCCGTGCTGTTGAATCATGTCGTTCATGGGCACTCCGGCTGATTGCTGCTTAATAGAATAGGGGCGGGGTGGCTTATGGTAGCGCGGATCGAGGGCGGGATCGAATCTTGACCGCGCGCAAGCGATGTGCCTGCGCGGGCAGTGGCAGGCCATGTCGAAGAGAAATGTGGGGATCGGCCCGGCCCGTCGCGGGCAATGCACGACCGGGCCAGGCGATGACTACGCGCCGAGCAGATCCTCGATCATCACCGGCAGCTTTCTGACCCGCACGCCGGTCGCGTGATAGACCGCTCCGGTGATGGCCGCCGCGATGCCCGCCAGCCCGATCTCCGCGATACCCCGCGCGCCGAGTTCGTTGAACACCGTATCGGGATGGTCGAGGAAGGTCACATCCAGCCGCGGCGTGTCCGCATGCGTCGCGACCACGTAATCGGCCAGATTGTTGTTGACGGGCGCGCCGCTGCGCTCGTCGTAGACCGTGTGCTCGAAAAGCGCCATGCCGACGCCCATCACCACCGCGCCTTCCACCTGATTACGCGCGGCACGCGGGTTGAGAATCTTGCCGCCGTCGATCACGGTGACCACGCGGCTCACGCGCAGCCGCGCCGTCTCCGGCTCCCACGTCACTTCCGCGAAATGCGCGCCGTACGAGTGGATGGACCACTTCTTCTTGAGCGGATCGTCGAAGCCGCCTTCCGCGCTCGCGCTGCCCGACGCCGCGTGCATGCGCGCCGCCTCCAGAATGCGCGGAAACGGCACGCCGCTTTCCGGCGCTTCGTTCTTGCGATGCACGCGCGCGTGGCTGAACGCGAGGTCGCCCGCATTTGCGCCCGCGAACGGCGAGCCCTCCGCCGCCGCTGCGCGCGAGAGCACCATCTGGATGGCGGCACGCGTTGCGTCCAGGACGGCCGGGATCACCGATGCGGTCGCCGCCGATCCGCCGGAGATCGGACCGAGCGGCAACGCGGTATCGCCGAGGCCGACTTCGATCTTGTCGAGCGCGATGCCGGTCTGCTCCGCGACGAGCTGCGCGAGGATCGTGTACGTGCCGGTGCCGATGTCCTGCGTGCCGCACACGACGCGCGCCGTGCCGTCTGCGCGCAGATCGACGCTCGCTTCCGCCGAGAAGCGCAGCCCCGGCCAGCTGCACGCGCCGACGCCCCAGCCGAGCGTGAGTCCGTCGCGCTTCATCGAGCCGACTTCCGGCGTGCGCTGCGACCAGCCGAAACGTTCTGCGCCCGTCTTCAGGCATTCGACGAGATGCCGCGACGAGAACGGCAAGCCGCTGCTTTCATCGACAGAAGGTTCGTTGCGCAGGCGCAATTCGACCGGGTCCATCTTCAGCGCGATGGCGAGTTCGTCCAACGCGGATTCCAGCGCGTAGAGGCCGGGCACGGCGCCCGGGCCGCGCATCGACGTGGGCGAGCCGACGTGGCGCTTGACCGTGCCGCCCGTCACGCGCAGATTCGCCGTGCTGTACATGTGTGGCGTGGCTTCGCCGCAGTCTTCGGTGTAATCGTCGGCGAGCGCGCTGTGATTCAGGAAGTCGTGCTGCAAGGACACGAGCTTGCCATCCTGCGTCGCCGCGAGCCGCACGCGCTGCTGCGTCACCGGACGATGCCCCACGTTCTGGAACATCATCTTGCGGCTCACGACGAGCTTCACCGGCCGGGCGGTCAGACGCGTCGCGGCTGCGGCGAGCAGCGAATGCGGCCACATCCACAACTTGCCGCCGAAGCCGGAGCCGAGATAGCGCGAGACCACGCGCACCTTTTCTTTCGGCACGCCGAGCATCTGCACGAGCGTTCCGCGATGGTTGGACACCGCCTGACTCGTCTCGTAGAACGTGTAGTTCTCGCCGTCCCAGTGCGCGATGGTCGAATGCAGTTCGATCGGATTGTGCGTCTCGACGGGCGTGACATACGTCTCGTCGATCTTCACCGGCGCGCTGGCGAACGCGCCGTCCGGATCGCCGCGTTCGCTCGCCACCTTGAGCGGTTTGTCGGGTGTCAGCGTCGCGCTGACGTCGTGAGGCGCGACTTCATAGCCGACCTTGATCGCAGCGGCCGCCGCGCTCGCGGCTTCGAACGTCACGGCGATCACGCACGCGACGTATTGCCCGTAATAACGAATGACGTCGTCTTCGAACGGCGGGCGCTGTTCATCGACATAACCGTTTTCGAACGAATTGCCGGGTATGCGATACAGACGCCCGATGTTGCCGCGATGCAGAACGAGCTTCACGCCCGGCATCGCTTCGGCGGCGGCGAATTCGAGCGACGTGATCCTGCCGCTCGCGATGGTGCTGCAGACCGGCACGGCGTAGAGCATGCCGGGCAGATCGACATCGGATGTGTAAGTCGCGCGGCCGCAGACCTTGAGCGGTCCGTCGATGCGCGACTGCGGCCGTCCGATCACGCCGTTCGGTGACGGCTGAATGTCTGGCGCAGTGGACATGTGTCGGTTCCTCGATCGGATTCAGACGTGTTCAGGACGCTTGCGTGGCGAGCTTCAGCGCATGCACGATGCAGCGCTTCGCCAGCTCCACCTTGAAGGCGTTGCCGCTTTGCGGCTTCGCGTCGGCGAGCGCGGCGTCGGCGGCGCGGCGGAAGGCCGCTTCGTCGGGCGCGGCGTTCAGCAGTTCGTTCTCTGCTTCGCGCGCGCGCCAGGGCTTCGTCGCGACGCCGCCCAGGCCCACGCGAACATGCGCGATGCGTCCATCGCTCACGCCGATGACAATGGCGGCAGAGGCCAGCGCGAATTCATACGAAGCGCGGTCACGCAGCTTCAGATACAGCGAGCGCGTGCCCGCGACCGGCGGCGGCAGCGTCACGTGCGTGATGAGATCTCCGGGTTCGAGCACGGTCTCGCGATCGGGCGTCGAGGCGGGCAGCAGATGGAAGTCGTCGAATGCGATCGCGCGTTGGCCTCGCGCGCCTTCGACGTGAACCGTCGCTTCGAGCGCGGCGAGCGCCACGTTCATGTCCGACGGATTGCTCGCGATGCACGCTTCGCTCGTGCCGAGAATCGCCTGCGTGCGGTTGAAGCCGCCGATCGCGGAGCAGCCGGTGCCCGGCTCGCGCTTGTTGCACGGCGACGCGGTATCGCGGAAATAGACGCAGCGCGTGCGCTGCAACAGGTTGCCGCCGGTCGTCGCCATGTTGCGTAGCTGAACGGATGCGCCCGACAGCACCGCCTGCGAAAGCACCGCGTAACGCTCGCGTATCAGCGGATGATGCGCGAGATCCGAATTGCGCGAGGTCGCGCCGATGCGCACGCCGCCGTCGTCCGTCGCTTCGATCTTGTCGAGCGGCAAACGGCTGATATCGACGATGCGCGCCGGCTGCTCGACGTTGAGCTTCATCAGGTCGATGAGCGTCGTGCCGCCCGCGAGAAAGCGCACTTCCGCGCCTTGCTGCGCGGTATGCGCGCTTGCGCCCGCGTGAATGGCGTCGGGCAGGTCGCGCGCGCGGGAAAGCTGGAACATTTCCATGGCGCGCTCCTCAGCCCTTGTTGCCGCGCACGGACTGAATCGCCGCGACGATGTTCTGATAAGCGCCGCAGCGGCACAGATTGCCGCTCATGGCTTCGCGCACGTCTTCGTCGTTCGGGCCGATGGGTTCGTCGAGCAGCGCGACCGCCGACATCAACTGGCCGGCGGTGCAGTAGCCGCACTGATAGCCGTCGCATTCGACGAAGGCCGCCTGTAGCGGATGCAGCGCCTGTACTTCGCCGATGCCTTCGATGGTGGTGACCGCATCGCCGTCGTGAGCGGCGGCGAGGCACAGACACGAGTTCACGCGGCGGCCGTTGACATGCACCGTGCATGCGCCGCATTGCCCGTGATCGCAGCCTTTTTTCGTGCCGGTCAGATGCAGATGCTCGCGCAATGCGTCGAGCAGCGTCGTGCGCGGATCGAACGACAGCGTGATGCTGCGGCCGTTCACGGTAAGCGTGACGCTGGCATTCGCATCGCTCGTCTTGGTCGATGGCGGCGTGAGCACTTCGGCCGGCGCGGCGTGCGTCGCGGACTCTGTTTCATGAACGCGAGGCGGCGTGCGCGGCACGATGCGCGTGGCGTTCGATTGAGGGACGGGGTGTTGCATCGAGCATTCTCCTTTTCGACCGGCGCGGGGGCACGTCCGGTCCCATGCAAATGGTTGCGGGCAGTGGCGCGACTTGCAGCGAGAATGCGGCAGGAAGCGTCCAGACTGAAAAAGACGAAGAAGCGGCGACACATGCGGGGCGCGGCGAGCGCCCGCCAGTGCGGAGATGCGGCGCGAAACGGGTCTGCGCATGAGGGCGTCAGGACCGTTCCGGCTTTCGATGTGATGCGAGATGACACTCAGCCAGTATAGGCAGACGCGGCGGATCTTTCACGAATCGAGCGGCGGGTGCGTGAAACATGGCTTACGGCGGAATGCGTGGTAGCGTTCGCGGTGTCGCTTCACTGCCTATTCCGCCCGATGAACGAAAGCCTTTCCGTCACCGATGCCATTGCCACGCGCCGTTCGATCCGCGCGTTCTTGCCCGATCCTGTCGATCGTTCGACGCTCGAAGCGATCTTCACGTACGCCTGCCGCGCGCCTTCGGGCAGCAACATCCAGCCGTGGAAGGTCTACGTGCTCACGCGCGAGGTAAAAGCGGCGCTGTCGCAGGCGATACTCGACGTGTTCAACGATCCGGATGCAGACCGTGAGCACGAAGAAGAGTTTCCGTATTACCCGCGCACGTGGTCCTCGCCTTATCTGGAGCGCCGCCGCGCGCTCGGCATCGGTCTTTATACGCTGCTCGGTTTGACGCGCGAAAACAAGCAAGGCATGCATGCGCAGATGGCGCGCAACTTCGAGTTCTTCGGCGCGCCCGTCGGCGTTATCTTCACGACGGATCGCACGATGGAGCGCGGTTCATGGCTCGACTACGGCATGTTCCTGCAGAACGTGATGTTGATGGCGCGCGCCTTCGGCCTCGACACGTGTCCGCAGGCGGCCTTCAACCGCTATCACCGCATCATTGCGGCGCACCTGAAACTGCCGGAGAACGAGACGGTGGTCTGCGGCATGAGCCTCGGTTATGCGGACTGGTCGCAGCCGGAGAATCAGTTGATAAGCGCGCGAGAGCCGCTGCATAACGTGTTGCGGTTTGTCGATTAGTCAGTGAGGAATGAGGCCGCGAGCGAAGAGGGAAAGCACGAGTGCGCCTAGCGTCACGAAGACGACGAGCACGATGATTACGGCGAGAAGACGCAGGAGCAATTGCATTGCATGAGCCCCAAAAAAAAGGGCCGCTTGCGCGGCCGGAAGGAGGGGTGGGTCGGTCAAATGCAGACTACGACCCGTTTCTTAATCGAGGCTTAAGCAATGCAGCGCGGCAATGCTCATTAGCGCAGCGCGTCGCTATACCGGTCGCGCAGCGGAAGAATCGTCACCAGCGCGACCGCACTGCCGAAGATCACGTAATAGCAGATGGCGAGCGGATCGCCCGTGGTCATCGTGAGCCATTGGACGATAGCCGGCGCAAAGCCGCCGAAGATCATCACCGCGACGTTGTAGCTCACCGAGATGCCCGTCGAGCGGACGCTGGACGGCAGCAGTTCGGAGATGAACGCGGGATAGCAGCCCTGATACGCGCTGAGGTAGACCATGAGCAACGCCTGACAGCAGATGAGCGTCGGCAGGCTCGGATGCGCGGTCAGAAACGAGAAGATCGGATAGGCGGTCACGAGCGACAGCGCGAGCGCAGTGGCCATCACCTTCTTGCGCCCGAGACGATCCGACAGTCTGCCGAAGACCGGGCAGCAGACGAGATACACGAGCGCGCCGATGGTCGAACTGATGAGTCCGTCGGTGAGCCCCATGTGCAGCACGCGCGTCGCGTGCGTCGGCAGGTATAACAAAAAGATATACGTGCCGATGGTGCCGAACACCGTCAGTCCCAAACCGGCCAGCACGGGCAGCCAATGCTTCGTCGCGGTATCGCGGATAGGGCTCGCGCTGAGTTCGTTCTTCTGCGCCTTCTCGACGAAGACCGGCGATTCGTCCAGTTTCGAGCGCAAATAGAGACCTACCGGCACGATCAACAGGCCGATCACGAACGGCACGCGCCAGCCCCAGCTGTTTAGATGCTCGGGGCTCAGCGTGCGCGTGAGCACTGCGCCGAAGAACGAACCCGCGAGGCTCGCGGCGGCCTGCGCGACCATCTGGAAACTGCCGAAGTAGCCGCGCTTGTTCGCGGGCGCGTATTCGACGAGAAACGCCGTCGCGCAACCCACTTCGCCGCCCGCGGAGAAGCCCTGGATCAGGCGGCCGAGCAGCATCAGAAGCGGCGCGGCCACGCCGATGGCTGCATACGTCGGCGCGAACGCGATGATCGCGATACCCACGGCCATCAGCGAAATGGTGAGCGTGAGCGCCGACTTGCGCCCGACGCGATCGGCCACCGCGCCGAGCACGACGCCGCCGAGCGGTCGCGTGAGGAAGCCCACGCCGAAGGTCGCCCAGGTGGCGAGCAGCGAGATGGTCGGGCTCGTCGCCGGAAAATACAGCTTCGAGATGATGACGGCGAAGAAGCCGTACACCATGAAGTCGAACCATTCGAGCGCGTTGCCGATGGTCGATACGACGATGGCTCGTCGCCCGGAAAGATTGACCGCGGCGTTCTCGCCGGCGGCATGCGAAGCAGGTAGTACGGTGCTCATCGAGTGGACTCCGTGGCTTGGGGGTCGAGTGTGTGGGGTAAAAGCGCGGTGGCTCCCGGCTTCGTTGCGACGACATCCGCTTCAACCTGCTGAAACGACTACTGAAGAGTACGCCTCGCTGAAATAAGAAAATATAGAATTTCTGAACTGACACTCAAGGAAACCTGATTACGACGTCAGGTGAATCCCTAATACGAACGCGACCGAAACAAGATCGCCACGAGATCGCCATGAGCAACATCCGCTTTTTGCGCACGTTCATCGCCGTGGCGCGCTACGGCTCGTTCGCCGCCGCCGCCGAGAAAGTCGCGCTGACGCAGGCAGCCGTCAGCATGCAGATGCAGTCGCTCGAAGACGATCTGAAGCGGCCGCTGTTCGACCGCGTCGGGCGCACGAACCGGCTGACGAGCATCGGCAAGCAGGTGTTGCCGCAGGCGGAGCGGATCGTCGCGCTTTACGACAGCATGCGTCTCACCGGCCTCGACGATGAAATCGCCGGCTCTGTGTCGATAGGCGCGGTGGATTCGGCGATGGGCGCGCTCGCATCGGTCGTCACGGAGTTGAAAGGGCAGTACCCGCGGCTCGATGTGCGGCTCTTCACCGGCAAGGCGCTCGCGCTCGCGCCGCAAGTGGAAGCCGGCGAAATCGACGCGGCGGTGATCGTCGAAATGGCGGGCAAGACGCCCGCGAGCCTCAGCTGGACGCCGCTCTATTCGGAGCCGCTGGTCGCCATCGGATCGTCGGCGAGCGAGGGCGCGAGCGCAGCGGAGTTGCTTGCGAGCGCGCCGTTTCTGCGCTTCGACCGCGCGCAACGGACGGGCGCGCTGATCGATCGCGCGCTGCGGCACAATCGGCTCGCGGTGAACGAGTTCCTCGAACTGAATTCCCTCGAAGTGATCGTCGAACTCGTGCGGCAAGGCGCGGGCGTGTCCGTCGTGCCGCTGCTCGAATACGGTTCGTGGGCGAGCGACCCCGCGCTCGCCGTGCTGCCGCTCGCGAAGAATACGCCGCGCCGCGTCGTCGGCATGCTGGAGCGCAAGATCCACGACCGGCACGCCGTCATGCGCGTGGTGCAGGACAGCATTCGCGCACGCTCGCAAGCCGCCGAGACCGCACGCAACCCATGAGGTTTGCTTAAGTCACGGACAAGAAATATCAGCTTTCCCTGTGAATTACGGCCGTCGACAATGCTCTATTCTTTATTCGACGCAAGAGGACAGCATGCCGATTATTTCCGAGATCGCAGAGGCGCAGGACGAACTCAAGGCCATTCGCCGCGACATTCACGCGCATCCCGAGCTTTGCTACGAAGAAGCCCGCACCGCCGATCTCGTCGCGAGCAAGCTCGAAAGCTGGGATATCGAAGTGACGCGCGGACTCGGCAAGACAGGCGTCGTCGGCGTGTTGAGGAAGGGCACGAGCCAGCGCGCGATCGGCCTGCGCGCGGACATGGACGCGTTGCCGATTCCCGAACTCAACACGTTCGCGCATGCGTCGAAGCACGAGAACAAGATGCACGCCTGCGGCCACGACGGCCACACCGCGATGCTGCTCGGCGCGGCGCGTTATCTGGCGAAGCATCGCGATTTCGACGGCACCGTGGTCTTCATCTTCCAGCCTGCGGAAGAAGGCGGCGGCGGCGCGAAAGCGATGATCGACGATGGTCTTTTCAAGCAGTTCCCCGTCGATGCCGTGTACGCGCTGCACAACTGGCCCGGCATGGCCGCGGGCAACTTCGGCGCACGCGTGGGCGCGACGCAGGCATCGAGCAACGAGTTCGAGATCCGCATCGAAGGCGTGGGCGCGCATGCCGCGATTCCGCACGATGGCGTCGATCCCGTCTTCACCGCGTTGCAGATCGGCACGGGCTTGCAGAGCATCGTCACGCGCAATAAGCGGCCCATCGACGCCGCCGTGCTCTCCATCACGAAGATGGAAGCCGGCCATGCGGTCAATGCCATTCCGACGACCGCAACGCTCGCGGGCACGGTGCGCACGTTCTCCGTCGAAGTGCTCGACCTGATCGAAACGCGCATGAAGGAGATCGTGACGGCGACGGCGGCGGCGTACCGATGCAAGGCCGAAGTGAACTTCGTGCGCAACTATCCGCCGACCGTGAACACGGAAGCCGAAACGCAGTTCGCGCTCGGCGTGATGCAGGAAGTCGCGGGCGCGGATCACGTGAACACGAACGTCGATCCGACGATGGGCGCGGAAGACTTCTCGTACATGCTGCTGGAACGTCCCGGATGCTATGGATACATCGGCAACGGACTGGGCGCGCATCGCGAGCATGGGCACGGCATCGGCCCGTGCATGCTGCACAACAGCAGCTACGACTTCAACGACGAAGTCCTGACGCTCGGATCGACGTACTGGGTCAAGCTCGTCGAGAAGTATCTCGCGCGCGGCTGATCAACGCAGTTCCAGCCACATGGGCTGATGGTCCGATGACCGGCTCTGCTGATCTGCCTCGCAAGCCACGATGCGCGGCGCGAGGTCCGCGGTCACGAAGATGAAGTCGCACGCGAACGGACCGTCCGCCCATTGTTCGTGATCGTACAGGCCGACCGTCGCGGCGCGCGGCTCGTTCGGATGCGCGTGAGACCAGGCATCGACGAAAGAGGGCGCATCGGTCATCGGCTCCAGCATCGCGCGATACGCCGCGCCTTCGTAGGCGCTGTTGAAATCGCCGCAGACGATCGCCGACATGGGCCGCGCGGTATCGGCGAACGGGCTCGCGAGCGTCTCGGCCTTCGCGGGGCGGCGCGCATGCTCGCACGCTTCGCGATGCAACTCACGCAGCCGCGCGACCTGCGCGAGACGCTGCGTCTCCGAATAGAACTCCAGATGCGTGCTGATGACGCGCAGCGGCCCGACATCCGTTTCCATGACCGCTTCGAGCGCGACGCGCAGCATCGACGGCTTCGCCGGATCGGCGGGCCACGGCAGCGAATGACGCAGCACTTGCCGCACCGGCAAGCGGCTGACGATGGCGTTGCCGAACTGCCTGCGCGCCGTGCCTGAGCCTACGGGCGGCAAATCCGAGCCGATTGCTTCGATGACCGTCGCGCCCGGCATGAGGCTCGCCAGTTCCGCGAACTGGTCTGCGCCAGGGCCTCCCGCTAGCCCGCCCGCCTGCTCGCCCTCGTGAAAGCCGCGCGTGACTTCCTGCAGGCAGAGCACGTCGAAATCGCACAGCGCTTTCGCTTCCGCAACGATCCTCGCCACATCGACGCGGCCGTCCACGCCGCGTCCCCATTGCATGTTCCAGTCGACCAGTCGCATGTCGCGTCTCCTTCGAACGATATGTCCGGCTCTAAGGATGCGCGTGATCGCAGCATCCAGTACGCCTGACGAAACGCTGAATTTCAGACTGTCTCATAAAAGCGCGACCTACAATTGCTGCAAACCAATACGCAATCCTCCCACTATGAAAACACGCATGAACAAGCGGCTGGCCGCTTTGGCGCTGATGTCGTTGGCGGTACTCTCGCACGCGCAGCCGACGCCTTCGCTGACGCGCGAACAGCAGGCGGGACTCGACAAGCAGGATCAGGACATCGCGCAGATGGCCGATGTCATCGTGAAGATGATCGATCAGAACAAGACGGGCGAAGTGTGGGATGCAGGGTCGGCCGTCGCGAAGAAAGTCATCACGCGCGAGGACTTCGTGAGCAAGGTCACGCGCGACCGCGCCGCGCTCGGCACGCCGGGCATGCGCATGCCGATGGGCGTCAAGCACCTGCATTTCGACGGCACGGGCAACATGCCAGCGGGCTGGTTCATGAGCGTTTCGTTCGATACGCAGTTCAGCCAGGCGCGCCAGTCGGCGCGTGAAGTGGTGACGTTTATGCTGGACCCGGACAGGGTGTGGCGATTCGTGGGGTATTCGGTGCGGTGACGGTTCAGCCGCCCTCACATATTCGTATAAGAAGCACACCACCCCCGCCCGGCCACGAGCTTTGCGCCGAACAGCGTGCAGCCGCCCCACGCATCGGTGGACTTGCCCTGAAACAGCGAGCAGTTCGCGCACGCCTGATCCGCTGCGTAGTTCGGGTACTTCGCGTTGTCGACCTTCGCGGCATCTTCCTTGTAGCCGACGGCAATGGCTGCGGGATCGCTTTCGCTCAGATGCGGCGCGTCGGCGCTGGCTCGCGTGAGCCAAAGCGATGCGCCCGCGCCCGTCGTCAGAATCAGGAAGTGTCGGCGAGAGGTGGTCATAGCAAGCGGAAGTGATGAAGGGCGTTCGGGCATCCCGCACGATACGCCGACTCGCCCCGCGCCGCACGCGCGGCTCACGAACGGGCGATCGTTTTTCTCCGGCCGCGACAACGCCGCTCAACCTTCGCGCGCGCCTGCCGTTAATCCTGCCAGAACGGCAAACGTACAACACTCCACGCAGCGCCGCTGCGACCCAACTTCGAAGGAGAACGACAATGACTGAAGCAGACTGGATGATGGCAGGCGTGTATCTGTTCCATTTCGTGGCGGGCACGCTCCTTCTGAGCGCGCTCGCGCGACGCAGCCTGAGCCGGCAAAGCCAGCGCGGCCGTTAAGCGCGCCGCGAAGCCGGGCGCCGGAACGCGGCGTCCGGCTTGACGGCCGCGTTACTTGAAGAGCTTGACGGCCTGCGCGAGCGTGTTGGTGATGCCCCACGCGAGCGGAATCAGCACGTAAAGCCAGAACAGCAGCAACAGGCCCTTGTTCGACGAGCCGCGTTCGTATTGGTGGTTCATGCGGGTCTCCTTGTGGGTCTCGTTGGTTTAGCCGGCAGTGGCCGCCGTGTCCATGTGATGTTTTTCATCCACGCGCTTGATGAGAAGGTTGCATACGAAACCGACCACGAGCAGCGCCGCCATGATGTGCAAGGTCATGGTGTAAGCATCCGACTTCGCGACGCCGTGCGCCACTTCGTAGGCGCGGATGTAGTTCACGAGCACCGGACCCGCGATGCCCGCCGCTGCCCACGCCGTCAGAAGACGCCCGTGAATGCCGCCGACGAACGCCGTGCCGAACATGTCCGCGAGGTAAGCCGGAATCGTGGCGAAGCCGCCGCCGTACATCGAAAGAATCACGCCGTACGCGAGCACGAACAGCGCGATGTTGCCGGCCTGCGCGAACTGCGGCACGAGAAAGTAGAGCACCGCGCCCAGCGCGAAGAACACGAAGTAGGTGTTCTTGCGGCCGATCCAGTCCGACGCCGACGCCCACACGAAGCGTCCGCCCATGTTGAAGAGCGACAGGAGGCCGACGAAGCCCGCCGCCGCGCCCGCCGTGATCGACGACTTGAAGCTCTCCTGAATCATGACCGACGCTTGACCGAGCACGCCGATGCCCGCCGTCACGTTCAGAAAGAGCACGAGCCACAGCAGATAGAACTGCGGCGTCTTGAGCGCCTGATCGATGTGCACGTGGTTCTTCGTGATCATCTTGTTCGCGGTGGCAGGCGGCGTCCAGCCGGCCGGCTTCCAGTCCGCCGGCGGGATGCGGATCGCGAGCGCGCCGATGGTCATCGAGATGAAGTAGAGCACGCCCAGCACCACGAAGGTCTCGGCCACGCCCACGCTCGTCGCGCTCTTGAAGTAGTTCATCAGCGCGACCGAGCCGGGCGCGGCGATCATCGCGCCGCCGCCGAAGCCCATGATCGCCATGCCGGTGGCCATGCCGCGCCGGTCCGGGAACCAGCGAATGAGCGTCGATACCGGCGACACATAGCCGAGTCCCAGGCCGATGCCGCCGATCACGCCATAGCCGAGATAGAGCAGCACGATCTGATGCAGGTACACGCCGAGCGCGGACACGAGAAAGCCGCCGCCGAAGCAGCAGGCCGCGGTGAACATGGTGCGGCGCGGGCCGACCTTCTCCAGCCACTTGCCCGCAAAGGCCGCCGACAACCCGAGAAACACGATGGCGAGCGAGAAGATCCAGCCGAGCGTCGTGAGCGACCAGTCGTCCGGCGCGGATTGCGTGATGCCGATCACGCGCGTCAACGGCGCATTGAAGACGGAGAACGCATAGGCCTGCCCGATGCAGAGATGCACGGCGAGCGCCGCGGGCGGCACCATCCAGCGCGAGAAGCCGGGCCGGGCGATGGTCGCTTCCTTGGAAAAGAAGCCTTGCGGGCCGTGCGCGGCCCCTTGCTTGATGGTGCTGTTCATCGTGGTCTCCGTGGCGCGCCGTTCGCGATGCTTCTGGCGTGGCGCGCTCGTCTTTACTTTGTCGTGGCTGTGCGCGGTACGACGCACCGCTATGCATTCCGGCAAACATGCGATGGAACGACATATAGGCGCGACATTCCGTCACGGCTGCGCATGACGTTAGACAAGAGCGATGCGCTTTGCAATATGAAGCGGGCCGCCATAAGCGTTTGCCCCAGCCCCGCATCGGCCGACGCGTGACACGTCACCAGCGCGGCGGGCGCTTCTCGATGAACGCCTGCGTGCCTTCGAGCGCGGAATCGTCCATCATGTTGCAGGCCATCGTCTCGGCGGCGAGCGCGTATGCCGCTTCGATGCCCGTTTCGAGCTGCCGGTAGAAGAGCCGCTTGCCCGCCGCGACAGCTTCGCGCGGCTTGCGTGCGATGCTGGCCGCAAGCACGCGCACGGCGTCATCGAGCTCGTTCGCCGATGCGACGCGGTTCACGAGGCCACGTTCGCATGCTGTGTGCGCATCGATGAAGTCGCCGGTGACGAGCATCTCGAACGCGGCTTTGCGCGAGACGTTGCGCGAGAGCGGCACGCTCGGCGTCGCGCAGAACAGGCCCAGATTCACGCCGGATACCGCGAAGCGCGCTTCGTCGGATGCGACGGCGAGATCGCACATCGCGACCAGCTGACAGCCCGCCGCCGTCGCGATGCCGTGCACCCGCGCGATGACCGGCTGCGGCATGCGTTGGATCGTCATCATCATGCGCGAGCACTGTGCGAAAAGCGCGCGATAGTAGACAAGCGACGGCGTCGCGCGCATTTCCTTCAGATCGTGGCCCGCGCAGAATGCGCGCCCCGCGCCCGCGATCACGACCACGCGCGCATCAGATTCAGCGATGCGATTTAGTTCGGTGTCCAATGCATCGAGCATGGACTCGGAGAGCGCATTGAACGCGTTCGGGCGGTTCATCGTGACCGACACCGCGCCTCCCACGCCATATGCGTCGTGCTCGACGCACACGAGTGTTTCCGTATCGCTCATGGCGTGGTCTCCATCAAACGTCGATTGCCGCGACCGAGCCCGCGCGCTTGCGCAGTTCGAACTTCTGGATCTTGCCGGTCGATGTCTTCGGCAACTCGCAGAACTCGATCGCACGCGGCACTTTGAAGCCAGCGAGCAGCGTCTTGCAGTGCGCGATCAGTTCTTCGGCGCTCGCCTCCGCGCCGGCCTTCAGTTCGACGAATGCGCAGGGCGTCTCGCCCCAGCGCGCATCCGGTTTGGCGACGACCGCGACGGCCATCACGGCCGGATGCCGGTAAAGCGCGTCCTCCACTTCGATGCTCGATATGTTCTCGCCGCCCGAGATGATGATGTCCTTGCTGCGATCCTTGATGCGCACGTAGCCGTCCGGATACGCGACGGCCAGATCGCCGGTATGAAACCAGCCGCCGCGAAAGGCTTCTTCGGTCGCGCTCGCGTTCTTCAGATAGCCTTTCATCGTGATGTTGCCGCGGAACATGATCTCGCCGATGCTTTCGCCGTCAGCGGGAACCGGCTCCATCGTCAGCGGATCGCGCACGCTCACCGCATCCTGCAAGTGGTATCGCACGCCTTGACGCGCATTGAGTCTCGCGCGTTCGCCGATATCGAGCGTGCTCCATTCGGCCTGTTGCGCGCAGACGGTCGCGGGTCCGTAGACTTCGGTGAGGCCATACACATGCGTCAGTTCGAAGCCGAGCCGCTCCATGCCTTCGATCATCGCGGCGGGCGGCGCGGCGCCCGCGACCATCGCGTGAACCTTGTGCGCGATGCCGGCCTTCATGTCGTCCGGCGCATTCACGAGCAGGTTCTGCACGATGGGCGCGCCGCAATAATGCGTGACGCGCTCGCTGCGAATGAGATCGAAGATGATCTTCGCGTCGACCTTGCGCAGACACACGTTGACGCCCGCGCGTGCCGCCACCGTCCACGGAAAGCACCATCCGTTGCAATGGAACATCGGCAAGGTCCAGAGATACACCGCATGCTTCGGCATGTCCCATTCGAGGATGTTGCTCACCGCATTCGTGTAAGCGCCGCGATGGTGATAGACGACGCCCTTCGGATTGCCCGTCGTCCCCGACGTGTAGTTCAGGCAGATGGCATTCCACTCGTCCGACGGCGGCAGCCATTCATAGGCCGGGTCGCCGCTTGCGAGCAGCGTCTCATAGTCGATTTCACCGATGCGTTCGCCTGCACCGGCGTACTGCGGATCATCGACATCGATCACGATCAGCGGCTGCGGCACGTCCGTGAGCGCCTTCTTCACGACCGCCGAGAACTCGCGATCCACGATGATCGCCTTCGCTTCGCCGTGCGTCAGCATGAAGGCGAGCGTCGCGGCATCGAGGCGCGTGTTGAGCGTGTTGAGCACCGCGCCCGTCATCGGCACGCCGAAGTGCGCTTCGACCATCTCGGGCGTGTTCGGCAGCATGGCCGCCACCGTATCGCCCAAGCCGATGCCGCGCGATGCCAACGCCGATGCGAGACGTCGCGTGCGCGCGTAGGTCTCGGCCCATGTGCGACGCACATCGCCGTGCACGACCGCGAGCCGCGTCGGATAGACGGATGCCGCGCGTTCGATGAACGTGAGCGGCGTCAGCGCCGCGAAGTTGGCGGCGGTCTTGGGAAGGCCTTCGTCGTATTTGCCGGCGTTCATGGTCGTGGTCCTCGTGCGGATGCGGCGGTTATCAAGCCAGATCGTCGAGCTTCACTGCAAAGCCGCGCTGCACGCCGTCACGCGCGAACAGCGCTTCGTACCAACGCTTCACGTTGGGGTAATCGTCGAGCGAAACCTGATGGCGCTCGTGCCGCCACGCCCAGCCGAGTATCGCGAAGTCGGCAACCGACAGCGCGCCCGCGACGTACTCCACTTCGCCGAGCCGCCTGTCGAGCACGCCGTACAGCCGGCGCGTTTCGTCGGAATAGCGTTTGAGGCCATAGCGCCGGTCGCTTTCCGCTTCGACCATGCGGAAGTGATGCACCTGTCCCGGCATCGGGCCGAAGCCGCCCATCTGCCACATCAGCCATTCGAGCACGGGCACGCGCTCGCGCAGGCTCGCGGGCAGGAACTTGCCGGTCTTCTCGCCGAGATACAGCAGGATGGCGCCAGATTCGAATACGCTGATCGGCTCTCCGTCAGGGCCTTCGGGATCGACGATGGCGGGAATGCGATTGTTCGGGCTGATGCGCAGAAAGTCCGGCGCGTGCTGTTCGCCCTTCGTGATGTTCACGGTCCTGACCGTATAGGGCAGTTGCATCTCTTCGAGCGCGACGCTGATCTTGCGTCCGTTCGGCGTGTTCCACGTATGCAGTTCGATAGTCATGGCGGGTCGCTCTCGATAGGGTGAAGTCAGGTCAATTCGGATGCGACGTAGCGCTGAAAGCCCGCGCGCGCCGACTGCTTCGCGTACCAGCGTTCGAGATCGGGCAGCGACGGCCGCGCGAGTTCCGCGATGCCGTACCAGCGCCGCGCATACGCCGCGATGACGAGATCGGCCAGCGTGAAGGTGCCGCCTTCGAGATAGTCGCGGCCCTTCAGATGCGCATCGAGCATGCGCCAGAGCTTCTCCACTTCCATTGCATCGGCTTCGAGCTGTTTGACGTGGCGCTTGGCTTCGGGCGTTCGGACATAGCCCCAAAAAACCGGGCGTTCGGCGGGCTGCAGCGTGGACAGCGTCCAGTCGAGCCAGCGGTCCACGCTCGCCCTGACCTTGGGATCGGCGGGATACAGCGCATCGTCGCGGCCATATTGCATGACCAGATAGCGGATAATCGAATTCGATTCCCACAGCACGAAGTCGCCATCGACGAGCGTAGGTATGCGGCCCGTCGGGTTCATCGCCAGATAGCCGGGCTCGTGATTGCGGCCGAACTGCATGCCGGCGTCGATGCGCTCATAGTCGAGACTCAATTCGTCGCAGCACCACAGCACCTTCTGCACGTTGACCGAATTCGCTCGGCCCCAGATGGTCAGCATCGGACATTGCCTCCGTCGAAGTATTCGTTATCGACAAGCATAGCGTCTAACGATGGCCCGCTGTGCTTTGCCGCTTTGCAGCATGAGATGCGCAAGGCGTGTCTATCGTAACTACTGATTCAGCGCGTATTGAGCGAATGCTACTGCTGCCGCACGCGGACCGCGTGTATGTGCCCGAACATGCGCGCATCCTGTGGGAGGGCAGCCCGCGCGCTTCGAGCAAGAAATGAGCGAAGGCTTTCTCGATGCTCCGCCGTCGGGCACGACGCAAGCGGTGTGAGGCTGAGTCTCGTGCGAAAAGCGTTGCGCAAAACACCACACATACCGCTTCCGCTCGCATCAATCCGTGCACTGCGATATCTGGTGTGATAAAAGTCCGCGTGCTTTTTTCGAGGCGCGCTGGCTGTGCGCCGAAAACGAGCGCATCACATCGATAGAAATAGACGCAGAAGACACCCATGAAGACGATCACCTCGCGCGCGGCAAGCGCATTCGCCGCATCGGCCATTGCATTGGCCTGCCAGTCCGCTTTCGCGCAAAGCTCGGTCACGCTGTACGGCGTCGCCGATGTCGGCGTGCGCTATCTCACGAACGCCAACGCCAACAACGACGGCAAGGTGTTCATGACCAACGGCGCGGTCACGAATAGCCGCTTCGGCCTGAAAGGCACCGAAGAACTGGGCGGCGGCCTGAAGGCGGTGTTCCGCCTGGAGAGCGGCGTGGAACTGCAAAGCGGCCAGTACTCGGACAGCCAGCGCCAATTCAACCGCGCGGCCTACGTGGGCCTTGCGAACCAGTACGGCGCGGTGACGCTCGGCCGCCAGAAGACGCCGCTCTTCGACATGCTCGGCGATGTCTACGACCCGCTCACCGTCGGCAACTACTTCGAGAACGCATGGCTGCCGGTGGCGTTGGGCGCGGGCCTCTATGCGGATAACGCCGTGAAGTACACCGGCACGTTCGGCGGCCTCACGCTCGGCGCGATGTATTCGTTCGGCACCAACTCCACGGCGACGGGCGCGGGCGGCTTCTCCGGTCAGGTGCCGGGCCATATGGGCGCAGGCAACATGTACGGCTTCACGGCGTCGTACACGGTCGGGCCGCTTTCCATCGACGGCGGCTATCAGCAGAACAGCGACAACGCCAGCAACAAGCAGAAGATCTGGAACGCGAACGTGGTCTACGCCATCGGACCGGCGAAGGTGTACGTCGGCTATCTCCATTCGACCGATGACACGGGCTTCGTCGACAGCGTGCTCGCGCAGCGCAATCTCGTCGGGGGCGTCGATATTCTCAAGGGGTCCGGGCGCCGCGACGACGGCCCGTTCGGCGGCGTGACGTGGCAAGTGACGCCCGCGCTCTTGCTCACCGGCGCGTTCTACTACGACCACATGAAGAACGCGGCCATCGGCGGCGGCGCAACGGGCAGCGGCAATCGCTACACGGGCGTCGCGCTCGCGGAGTACGCGCTTTCGAAGCGCACGGAAGTGTATGGCACCGTCGACTTCAACAAGGTCACGGGCGCGGGCGTGGTCGAACTGCCGGGCCGGTCGAACCAGACGGGCGTATCGGTCGGGCTGCGCAACCTGTTCTGACGCGCCGCGCGCGGGTGCGGATTTTGCGTCTCCGGCATCAAAAACCGGAGACGACCATGCCCGATACGGCACATGATGACCCTTGCAGGCTCGGTGTCGCGTTCATCGACGCGCAATTGATGACGCTCTACACGCACGCCGGCCTGCTCGCCGACTGGATCGACCACGGCGAGCGCGCGCCGGACTTGAGCGCGGTCGCGCGGTTGCTCGCGCAGCGCCATGCGCGGCCGGAAGCGCACACGCACAGCGAAGACGGCATGCCGATGAAGCATGAGCCGTCCGACGACCTTCCCGCGTGGCCGACATTCGACGACGCGCGATCGCGCATGGCCTTCGCGCTGCACGTGCCCTGCACGAACGCGATTCTCGCGGTGGCGGATTTCTTCGATGTGCACCGGCTCTCGAATTCGCGTACGCCCGAGGTTCAGTTCCTCATGCGTCTGCGCGATGCGGCGGTGAACGGCAACCGCTTTCATATCGCCGACAACGAGTACATGCCGCATGCGGCGTACGGCGGTCTCATCATCGACAAGACATTGGACGGCAAGCCTCTGATGGGCGAAGGCGCGCAAGAAGGCTTTATCGCGTTTGGCGATGTGGTGGGACTGCTTCGCTATTTGCGCAAGCTCCTGACGAGCATGCAGTCGGTGATCAGTTCGGGGGATGCGGGCTAGAAACCAAAGCGGCCGCTGACGATACATGATCAGCGGCCGCGTCGCTCAGTGCTTGACCGACTCCGGCTTACTCAGCCGATTTCTTGTGATGTTTGTGATGCTTATGCGTCTTGCTGTAAGCGGGGCGCTTCTGGTTGGCCGGGTATTCGGCCGCAGCGAACGACAGCGTAGGCGCAGCGAACGCCGCGAGCACGAACAGAACGAGAGTCTTTTTAACGGCAGTTTTCATCGGAAGCTCGCAGAATAAAAGTGGTGGACGGCGGAGCGGCGAACGGTCGTTTGCCGGCATCGCACGTCACAGGTCACATGGAGAACTACGGAACTGCGCTCGGCAGTGTACCTGCGCAAAAAGACAGCGTGCCATGTCGATGTGACGCTGTTGCGAATTTGCCTAGCGTCAGGCGGTCACGCGTGTTTCATGCGTTGGGGCCGTCGGGCAGCTTGCGCTGCCACGCGACGACGATCGCGCTTCCCACGATCAACACGATGCCCGTGAGCGACAGCGGCGCGATGACTTCTCCCCACACCGCATAGCCGAACAACGCGGCCCACACGATGCTCGTGTAGTTGAACGGCGCCAGCGCGCCGGCATCCGCGCGGCGATACGCGACCGTACACAGCAATTGCCCGGCGGTGGCGAACACGCCGATCAGCGCCATGACGCCGAGCGCGTGCAGCGTGGGCGTCTTCCACTCGAACGCGAGCGTGCAGCCGGTCACGACCGTGCCGACAGCCGAGAAGAAAAAGACCGTGGTGCGTGAATCGTCCGTGGCGCGAATCCGCTTGATCTGAATCAGCGACAGCGCGCCGAAGAACGCGCAGCCCAGCAGCAACAGCGGCCCGAGCCAGTGTGACTCGCCGCCGCCGGACGCACCACGAGCAGCACGCCGACGAAGCCCGCACAGGCGGCGCACGCGCCGCGCGCCGTCATCTTTTCGCGCAGCAGGAAAGGCGCGAGCACGACCACGATCAGCGTCTCCGAATAGGCAATCGCGACGGCTTCGCCGAGCGGCATGTACGGCAGCCCCGCGAAGAAGAATGCCGACGCGCCGAGCAGCGTCAGCGCGCGCACGGTCTGGCCTTTGAGGTCGAGCGTCCGGATGCGTTCGCCGAGAGACCGCGTGCCGGTGCAGCACATCGCGAACGCGGGCATGAGGCCGAACAGCATGCGGAAGAACGTCACTTCGTTGGCGGCATACTGCAGCGCGACGATCTTCGCGAGCGCATCGACGATGGCGAAGCAGAACATCGACGCAAGAATGCAGCCGATGCTCGCAAGCGGTAGGTGGCCGCTGCGCGCGGCGATGGAAGTGGTCATGTCGTTCGACGTATTAGGGCTTGCGCGTGCTCCGCGACCTGCGCGGTTTCGGCTCCACGCCGATGCGCGGATCGCGCGCGAGAACGAGTGCCGTCAATTGCTGCGCGACCGTCTCGAAGTCCGGATGTTCCTGCGCCACGTAAAGCCATTTCCCGAGCACCGGATGCGGCTTGAGCGCGGGGATGGCATCGACGAGCGCGGCGTGCCGTTCCTGCGACGTGCACACGAGCAGGCCATTCCACGGCTTCTCGCGGTCCGCCGCGACGAGACACAGCATGCCGTCGATGTAAGCGGCATCGCATCCGAACATGCGTTTGCGGATGAACGTGGCGTCGCGCTCGAACGGTTCGAAGATCCAGACGAGGGAATTGCGAATGGAAGCGGGCATGTGCGAGATCGTCCTGTAGCCGCAAGATTCTCGCACGGCTTTCCCGCGTTTTCGATGACGCCGCTGCTGCTACGGCCGCGCGGCCACCTCGTCCAGATGCGCGAGCAGGTCCGCCGGGTCTTCGTAGACGCGCAGCGCGCCCGCGCGTTCGAGCTCATCGCTGCCATAACCGCCCGACAAGAGACCGACACCGAGCGAGCGGCAGCGGCGCGCAGCGAGCATGTCCCAGATGCTGTCGCCGACCACCACCGTATGCTCGATCGGCACGTTCAGCCGTTCGGCTGCGGCGATGAACAGATCGGGATCGGGCTTCGCGTACTTCACGTCGTCGCGCGTGACGACGACCTGCTTCGACGCATCCACGCCGAGCGCTTCCAGATTGACCGCGGCGGTCTCCATGCGGCCGCTCGTTGCGATGGCCCAGCGCGTGCCGGCTTCGGTCAGCGCGGCGAGCAGTTCGCGCGCGCCCGGCAGCGGGCAGACCTGCGCGCGCAGCCGCTGGTACGCCTCGGCATGCAGCCGCCGCAAATGGTCCACCCGCTCCGCGCTGATTTCGCCGTGCGTCTCGCGCAGCAACTGATTGGTGAAGAGCCCGCCGCTCATGCCGATCTTGCGATGGATGCGCCACACCGACAAGTCGATGCCTTCCGCATCCAGCGCTTCCTTCCAAGCCAGCACGTGCTGATACACGCTGTCGACGAGTGTGCCGTCGAGGTCGAAGAGAAACGACGTTTCGATTCGCATGGTGTTCTCCCTGGATGAAGCACCATCATACGCACCGATCGCGGCTCGCGTTCGCGCGCATCGTCATCAATGCGATAATCGAACTTCGCAACGAAAGACCGCAATCGCGCGCGAATGCTGCATTGCAAACGCATATCACGCTTAGATAACGCATGACGGAGCCTACTTTGAGCCGCATCGACAATCCCGCCCGCGACCAGGAAGCCGGCGTGGCCGACTCCACGCAAGACACCACCCGCATCGACGACACGCGCATCGGCGCGGTGCGTCCGCTGATCTCGCCCGCGCTTCTGCTCGACGAACTGCCGGTCACGCCCGCCGTGCAGACGCTCGTCGAGGCGAGCCGCGCCGCGATTGCCGACATCCTGCACGGCCGCGATGACCGCCTCGTGGTCGTGGTCGGCCCGTGCTCCATTCACGACCACGGCCAGGCGATGGACTACGCGCGGCGTCTCAAGACCGTGGCCGAGCGCCTTTCCGACGACCTCTGCATCGTCATGCGCGTGTACTTCGAGAAGCCGCGCACGACGGTCGGCTGGAAAGGCTATATCAACGATCCGCGTCTTGACGGCAGCTTTCGCATCAACGAAGGGCTGCGCCGGGCGCGCGAACTTCTGCTCGAAGTGAGCGGCCTCGGTTTGCCCACGGCGACCGAGTTCCTCGACCTGCTGAGTCCGCAATACATCGCGGATCTGATCGCGTGGGGGGCGATCGGCGCGCGCACGACGGAAAGCCAGAGCCATCGGCAGCTTGCGTCGGGTCTGTCGTGTCCGATCGGCTTCAAGAACGGCACCGACGGCGGCGTGCAGGTCGCGGCGGATGCTATCGTCGCGGCGCGGGCGAGCCATGCGTTCATGGGCATGACGAAGATGGGCATGGCGGCCATCTTCGAGACGCGCGGCAACGACGACTGCCACGTGATTCTGCGCGGCGGCAAGAAAGGCCCGAATTACGATGCCGAGAGCGTGGCCGCGAGTTGCGCCGCGCTTGCCGCGCTCGGCCAGCGCGAACAGGTGATGATCGACTGCTCGCATGCGAACTCCAACAAGTCGCATCTGCGTCAGGTCGATGTCGCGCAGGACATCGCGCGTCAACTGTCGGCGGGCGAGAAGCGCATCACGGGCGTGATGATCGAGAGTCATCTCGAAGAAGGGCGGCAGGACCTGAAGCCCGGCGTGCCGCTCAAGCACGGCGTCTCGATCACGGATGCCTGCCTCGGCTGGACGCAGACCGAGCCCGTGCTCGAATTGCTCGCCACGGCCGTGCGCGCCCGCCGCGCGCGCTAGACAACGCGCTAAAGGACATGGGCGCACCCGCGCGGTGCATCGCTTCACGAAAGCTTCATTCAAGTTCGTGACACGCGCACCGTTAGCTCGGACGATAGCCCGCTTATAGAAAGGCCCATGTCCGCCAGCCTCTGCGCCAATGAAACATCGCGTCCCAGCATCGAAGAACTCATCGCGTCCAATGCGCTGACGGCCGTGTTCCAGCCGATCGTGCGCTTCGCGGACGGCGAGGTCATCGGCTATGAGGGCCTTATTCGCGGGCCGGCCGGCAGCGCGCAGGAATCGCCCGCGGTGCTGTTCGAGCAGGCCACGCGCGAGCGTCGCGGCGTCATGCTGGAGCACGCGGCGGCGCGCGTCTGCATCGCGGCGTTCGCCCAGCTCGCGCGCAGCGGCCTGCTCTTCATCAACTTCAGCGCAGCGGCCATCGAGGCCGCGCTCGGCGAACGCGAGACGCCGGGCTATCTCGCAAGCGACAGCGGTCTGGATGCCAAGCGGCTCGTCATCGAACTGACCGAACAAAGCGTGATTCCGGATGCCGAACGCTTCGGCGCGACGGTGCGCGCGCTGCGGGCGTCGGGTCCGCAGTTCGCGCTCGACGACTACGGCAGCGCCAATGCCTCGATGAATCTGTGGGTGCGGCTCGCGCCGCACTACGTGAAGATCGACCGCTTCTTCGTCTCGGACATTGCGCGCGACTCGCTCAAGTTCGAAGCCGTGAAGGCGATGGTCGCGTTCGCGAACGCGAGCGGCGCGCATCTGATCGCGGAAGGCATCGAAAGCGAGGCGGACCTGGAGATCGTGCGCGATCTCGGCATTGCATGCGCGCAGGGTTTCCTGCTCGGCAAACCCGCCGCGACGCCGAGCGCGCGCGTGCCGGATGCCGTCGCCCGTGCGTTGCGTTCCGCGCAGATTTCGGTCTATCCGGCCCGCACGCGCATGGGCGCGACCGCCGACATGAACGCCGTGCTGCTCGAACGCATGCTCGTCGAAGCGCCGACGCTCAGCGTCAAGTCCCGCAACGACGACGTCGCGCGGCTCTTCAACGAGAGGCCGTCGCTGCATGCGGTGGCGATTCTTGACGATGGCCGCCCGGTCGCGCTCATCAATCGGCGCTCGTTCATGGATCAATACGCGCTGCCGTATCACCGCGAAGTGTTCGGCAAGCGGCCTTGCATGCAGTTCGCGCATCTCGCGCCGCTGATCGTCGAACGCGGCTCCACGCTCGAAGAGATCGCCCGGCTTTTTACGAGCGACGATCCGCATGATCTGTCGGATGGCTTCATCGTCACGGAGAACGGGCGCTATGCCGGGCTCGCGACGGGTGCGAGCATGGTGCGCGCCGTGACCGAAGTGCGCGTGGAAGCGGCGCGCTATGCGAACCCGCTCACGTTTCTGCCGGGCAACGTGCCGCTCAATTCACACATCGACAGGCTGATTGCGAACGGCTCGGCCTTCGTCGCGTGTTACTTCGATCTCGATCACTTCAAGCCGTTCAACGACCGCTACGGCTATTGGCAAGGCGACGAAGTGCTGAAGGCCGCCGCGAACGCGCTGGCCTCGGTCTGCGAGCCGACGCGCGATTTTCTGGGCCATATCGGCGGCGACGACTTCTTGCTGCTCTTTCAGAGCGACGACTGGCGCGAGCGCGTCGCGCGCGCCATGCATGCGTTCGACGAACTCGTAATGCGCTTCTACTCGCCCGAAGAACGGCTCGCCGGCGGTATCCACGGCGAAGACCGGTTCGCGCGGCCCGCGTTTTTCGGCTTCGTGCGGTTTTCGGCGGGCGCGGTGCGCGTGGCGCCCGGCGCGGCGCGCGGCAGCGCGCACGTCAGCGCGACGGCGGCAGTCGCCAAGCGCGCGGCGAAGGAAGAGGCGAGCGGCTTCGTGGTGATGGACATGCGCGAAGCCGAATGAATCAGCGCGCCGACGCCGCGCGCAACGCCTCCATCAACGCATGCGGATCGTACGGCTTGCGCAGCCGGATCGCATGCGGGAGCGCCTGCCGTTCCTCGTCGCTCAGTTCGAGGTCGTAGCCGGTGACGAACACGATGCCCAGACGCGGCGCCTGACGCGATGTCTCCTTCGCCAGCTCGATACCGGATTCGCCCGCCAGATTCACGTCGGTGAGCAGCACGTCGAAGCGTTGTTCGCCAAAGAGCGCGCGGGCCTCTTCGATGCTCGACGCTTCCGTGAGATCGAGGCCCATCTCGCGCAGCAACTCGGCGCTGCTCGTGCGCACCATCTCGTTGTCTTCGACGAAGAGCACGCGCAGGGTATCGGTGGAGTCGTGCGCTGCGGCATCGGCTGCATCAGTGGCATCGGCGGCATTCGTGGACGCAGTTTCGCGCGCGCGTTGCCCGAGCACATGGCGAATCTTGCGGGCGAGCGCCTCGTGCGTGTACGGCTTGCTCAACAGGTCGATGCCTTCGTCGAGCCGCCCCGCGTGAACGATCGCGTTGTCCGTGTAACCCGACGTGAACAGCACCGCGATGCCCGGCACGCGCTCGCGCGCCTTGCGCGCAAGCTCGGTGCTGCGCAACGGGCCGGGCATCACGACGTCCGTGAAGAGCATATCGATCGGCACGCCGCTTTCGACGATGGCGAGCGCGCTCTGCGCGTCCTTCGCCCGCAGCACGCGATAGCCGAGGTCCGCGAGAAGATCGACGACGGTCGCGCGCACTTCCTCGTCGTCTTCGACCACCAGAATGGTTTCGCTGCCGCCTTTAGGCGGTCCGGCGTCGACGTTCGTTTCGAGGTCTTCTTCCTGCCGCGCGCGCGGCAAGTAGAGGCGCACCGTCGTGCCGTGGCCTTCCTCGCTGTACACCTTGACGTGCCCGCCCGACTGCTTCACGAAGCCGTACACCATCGACAGGCCGAGTCCGGTGCCGTGACCTTCGCGCTTGGTCGTGAAGAACGGCTCGAACGCGCGTTCCTGCACTTCCGGCGACATGCCCGAGCCCGTATCGGTGACGGCGACCATCACGTATTGGCCGGGCGCGACGTCGGCGTTGCGCATCGCATAGGTTTCGTCGAGCGATGCGTTGCCGGCCTCGATGGTGAGCTTGCCGTGCCCGTTCATGGCGTCGCGCGCGTTGATCGCGAGATTGAGCAGCGCGTTCTCCACCTGGAACGGATCGACGAGCGTGTTCCACAAGCCGCCCGACACGATGGTTTCCACTTCGATGCCGTCGCCGAGCGCGCGGCGGAACATGTCGTCGAGACCGCGCACGAAACGGCCGAGATTGACGACCTTCGGCGCGAGCGGCTGGCGCCGCCCGAACGCGAGCAGTTGCGAGGCGAGATTCGCTCCGCGCGCCACGCCGGCGAGCGCGCTTTTCACGCGCTGCTCGGGCTTGTCCTGTCCGGCGACGTCTTTCGCAAGCAGTTGCAGGTTGCCGCCGATCACTTGCAGCAGGTTGTTGAAGTCGTGCGCGACGCCGCCCGTCAGCTTGCCGATGGCTTCCATCTTCTGCGCCATGCGCAAGGCTTCTTCGGTGTGCCGCAGCGCGTCGGCCGTTTCGCGGTCCGTGGTCACGTCGCGTCCGACGCCGTGAATGCGCCGCGTGCGCGGATCGAGCGAGAGCGTCCACGCAATCCAGCGCCAGCCGCCGTCGATGCGCCCGAGGCGGCACTCGTAGCGCACCGGCGTGCCGCTCGCCCGCAGCTTGTCGACTTCCAGCGCGACGGCGGCGCGGTCGTCCGTATGCACGATGTCGAGCATCGTGCGCGCATGCAGGCGCTCCGTGTCGATGCCGAGCACCGACGACCACGACGGGCTCACGCGCAACAGCGCGCCGTCGAAGCTCGCGATCACGAATAGGTCTTCGCTCAGTTCCCATAGGCGGTCGCGGTCCGCGACGACTTCGGTCACGCGGCGCTCCAGCGTCTCGTTCAGATCGCGCAGCGCGGCCTGCGCCTTGGCGCGCTCGGCGATTTCGTTCTGCGCCGCCTGAAAGAGCCGCGCATTGTCGATGGCGATGGCCGCCTGCGCCGCGATGCCCTTGACGATGCGCTCGGCGCGATCAGTGAACACGCCCGGTTGCGGATGACCGAAGAAGAGACCGCCGAGCACTTCGCCCGTGCGCGACACGACCGGCGCGGCGAGATAGCTGCGCAGCGGAAGATGGCCCTTCGGCATGCCGAAATGCGGCGAGTTGTGCCCGTAGCGCGGATCTTGGGTGATGTCGTCGGAGCGCACGATGCCGTGTCCGCCGAACGTCGGCCCGAAGACGGCGGTGTTGCGCGGCATCGGATAGTTCGCGAAGCTCTCCTGCGGCGCGCCGGAAAGCGCGTACAGCGTGTAGCTGCCGCCTTCGTCGTCGAGCACGTTGTAGAAGAACGAACCGAATGAGGCGCCGCTCAACTCCGTGGCGGCATCGGTCACGACCTGCACGACGCGCGAGAGATCGAGTTCCGCGGCGACCGTCGTGCCGACGCGGTTGAGCACTTCGAGCACGCGCGACTCTTCGCGCAGGCGCTGCTCGGTCTCGCGGCGCAGGCGCGACAGGCGCAGATTGCTCGCCACGCGCGCAAGCAGTTCGCGCGCCGAGAACGGCTTCGTCAGATAGTCGTCCGCGCCCGCTTCGAGGCCGCCGACGCGCGCTTCTTCGCCCGCGCGCGCCGACAGCAGCACGACCGGCGTCTCGCGCAGCGTCTCGTCGTCGCGTAGCGCGCGCAAGAGGCCGAAGCCGTCGAGGCGCGGCATCATCACGTCCGAGACGATGACGTCCGGATGCAGCGCGAAGGCCGCGTCGAGCCCGGCGCGGCCGTCGGCGGCGACGCTCACGTCGTGGCCGGCGGCGGCGAGCAGGCGGCGCATGTAGTCGCGCAGATCGGCGTTGTCGTCCACCACGAGCACGCGGCCCGTCAGCGCATCCGATGGCGCGGTCGCTTCCGCGGCGTGTGCGAGCGGCGAGTCGAGGTCCGCGACATCGAGCGCGGCGGCGTCGGCGGCGTCGGCGGCGTCCGCATCCGGCGTCCAGCGCAACGCGGCATCGACGAAGGACCGCGCGCGGCTGCTGGCCTCGGCGCGCGGGGCGTCGGCGCGCGATGCGGCGTCTTCGTGCGCGGCCGGCAGCGTCACGGTGAAGCACGTCCCCTCGCCCAAGCGGCTCGTCACGCCAATGCTGCCGCCGTGCAGCTTGACGAGTTCCTGAACCATCGCGAGCCCGATCCCGCTGCCTTCGACGGAGCGGCCCGCCGCTCCCGCCACGCGATGAAACCGCTCGAAGACGCGCGCCTGCTCGTGCTCGGCAATGCCGATGCCGGTATCGCGCACGCTCGCTTCGATCACGCCGCCGCGCACGGCGAGCGCCACCTCGATGCTGCCCTCGAAGGTGAACTTGAACGCGTTCGACAGCAGGTTCATCACGACCTTTTCCCACATGTCGCGGTCGATGTCGGCGAGCACCGGCGTATCGGGAATGTTCGTGCGAAGCGTCAGGCCGGCCGTCTCGATGGCCGAGCGGAACAACGACGCGAGTTCGGCGGTGAACGCGGCGATGTCCGTGCGCTGGCGATGAATCTCGATGCGGCCCGCCTCGATGCGCGAAAAGTCGAGCAGCGCGTTGACGAGCGTGAGCAGCCGCATGCCGTTGCGATGCATGATCTCGACGAGCCGCATGTCCTCGGGCGGCACGCGCCCTTGGTCCGCGAGCATTTCCTCGAGCGGGCCTAACATCAGCGTGAGCGGCGTCCGGAACTCGTGGCTGATGTTGGAGAAGAACGTAGTCTTCGCGCGGTCGATTTCCGCGAGCGCTTCGGCGCGGCGGCGCTCTTCGTCGTAGGCGTGGGCATAGCCGATCGCCGCGCCGATCTGTCCGGCGACGAGATTGATGAAGGTGCGATAGCCGTCGTCGAACAGGCGATACGGATTGAGCGCCGCGATCAGCACGGTCGCATGGCCGGTCTCGCCGGTCGGGGCGATCGGGACCATCACGGCGGTGGCCGGCGCGGCCTTCCAGGCGCCCGTGGGCAACGACGCGCCGACGTGCTGATGCAGGTTCGTCACGAGCAGCGCGCGGTTCTCGCGCAGCGCGTCCTGAAACGGCCACGGCTCGCGCCGGTCGCTGGTGAGCGTCGCGGGCGCCGCCGGATGCCCCGGCGCGATGCCGCATGCGCCGACGAGCGTCGCGGTCTCGTTGCCCGGGCCCGCCGCGTAGAGCAGCGCGAAGGGCAGATCGCGCGGCGCGCTTTTCAGCGCGTTCATCGAGCGTTCGCACGCCTCGCGCCAGGTGCGGGCATCGGCGGCGGAGGTCGCCAGTTCGCGCAGCACCGTCAGTTGCCGTTCGCCGAGCACGCGCTGCGTGTCGTCGCTGTTCGCGCAGATGATGCCGCCCGCGCCGCCGCGGTCGTCCGGAATCGGGCTGTAGGAGAACGTGTAGTAGGTCTCCTCGGGGAAACCGTTGCGCTCCATGATCAGCAGCTTCTGTTCGACGAAGGTGCCTTCGACGCCGGCGAGCGCCGTATCCAGCAGCGGCCCGATGTCGTCCCAGATTTCGCGCCACACGACCGAAGTCGGCTGCCCGAGCGCGTGCGGATGCTTGCCGCCGATGATCGACCGGTAGGCGTCGTTATAGAAGAAGAGAAGTTCGTGACCCCAGCCGATCCAGATGGGCTGGCGCGAGGTCAACATGATGCGAATGGCCGTCTTCAGGCTCTGCGGCCAGTCCTCGGGCGCGCCGAGCGAGGTCTGCGTCCAGTCGAAGCCCCGGATGAGCACGCCCATTTCTCCGCCGCCGAGCAGAAAGCTGGGGTCGACGCTGCTGGCGCTCGTGTCCGGGGGCACATTCTCGGGAGTCATCGACGCTAAATCTCCTCGCTGGGTGTCTCCACCAAGCGGCTTGGGGTTGAAAGGCGTGTCTTGGGATGACGCTGACTGAAACGCACGACCGGATAGGCTTCCGGATTCTCGCACGGAAACGGCTGCGGACCGTTGGGGCATGCGCGTTCGCAGGGCTATAGCAAGGTTCGTGACCGGGACGGCATGCTCCACGAATGTGGCCCGCGCTGAAGTCATTCAATGACCCTTTCAGCAATGCCTTTCGCGACCCCTCAATTCAAAATCACATATTTTTTTGCACTATACTCAGTTGAATCCGTTATCGTCCCTTTCTCCGCGAATCGGGAAACGCGAAAAACGCGTCTTTACGCCGTCGATTAAATCGGTCTGGAAATAAACCGCGCTAATCCCGCCGTCTTACGGGCAATGGCCGGCGCTTCCGTGGTCTGCGTTTCGGCGAAGCGTTTGCCGTGCGGCAAGAAGCAAGACAGTGCCGATTCGCGTTTCGTATTCGTGGTCACTCATTAAGCATTACCGCCAAAGCGATCCACGACAATTAACTCCATTGCATCAATACGCTCATGAACGAACCAGTCGATTCATTCAAAAGAAGCCTGTCCGACCGCGAAGCCATGCTTCGGCACGAGCTCGCGGTTAATCCGGACTCTGCGGCGGTGAAAAATAATCTGGGTCTCGTGATGCGACTGTCGGGCCGTCTGCCGGAAGCCGAGCAAATGTTCCGGCAGGCGCTCGCGCTGCAGCCCGATTCCGCCGACATTCTGGTGAACCTCGCGCTGGTCGCATTCGACGAGCGTCGTATCGAAGACTGTCAGGCGATCTTGATGCAGGCGCTGGCGCTTCGTCCGAACTTTGCGATGGCCAGGTTCACGCTCGGTTGCACGTTCCAGGCACAGCGACGCCTCGACGACGCCGCCACCGCTTTCTCCGAGGCAATCGCAGCGCAGCCCGATTTCGCGCAGGCGCATATCGGGCTCGCTCAGACGCTCTTCATGCAGGGCCGCATCTCGGACGCCGAAACGGCGTGCCGCAGGGGCATCGATCTCGCACCGCAGGTCATCGACGGTCATTTGTCCATGGGCGATGTCTTACTCGCGGCGGGCCGGCTCACCGAGGCCGAGGCCGCGTTCAACCGGGCGCTCGCGATCAATCCGCAGTCGGCGGAAGCGCATTGCGGCCTCGGCAACGTCGCGCACCGCCGCTTCGATCTGCCGGGCGCGGAAGCTCTGTTCCGCCAGGCGCTGGCCTTGCGTCCGGTGTTCTTCGAAGCGAGCCGCGGTCTCGGCCTCGTGCTGCTCGCGTTCGGCCGGGCTCAGGAAGCGGAGGGCGCGCTACGTCAAGCCTTATCGCTCAGGCCGGACGACGCAGGTGTGCAGAGCGCACTGAACGCCACGCTCACTTTTCCGCGAGCGCAGCCGCGTCCCGGCGTGCAGACGAGCGCCGACACGTTGATTGCGCCGCGCAAACCGTCCGCGTGATCCGCAATGGCTGAGTGCGTCGGAATGCTTCTGAAAGGAACGGGTCTTGCTTGCCGTCCTTCCGATCCAAGGGAGGAAAGCATGAATAGCAAACAACGGACCTCGACGGACGAGATCGATACTATCCCCGACACATCCAGCCCCGCCTACGCCAAATCGCATCCGTTGATGCGCGCGTTCGACAACTTCGCGAGCCTCGTCACGCGCTGGGCGGGTTCGCCGTTCGCGTTCGGGCTGGCGGTGGCGAGTATCGTCGCGTGGGTCATCACAGGGCCGATCTTTCACTATTCCGACGGCTGGCAACTCGTCATCAACACGGGCACGACCATCGTCACGTTCCTGATGGTGTTTCTGATCCAGCAGAGCCAGAACAAGGACAGCGTCGCGCTGCATCTCAAGCTCAATGAACTGCTCGCGACGCACCGCGCGGCGAGCAATCACCTGATCGGCATCGAGGACGCGAGCGAAGAAGAACTGCGCAGGCTCGCGGCCGCCTATCTGCGCCTGGCGTCGGAAGGCGGCGAGGCGGCGGCCGGGGCGTCGCCCGGCAGCGCGGGAAAGAAGCATTGAGGCCGCGCGACGATCATGGGCTCCTGTTGACTCAATGCGTGACTTTCGCCGGCACGACGCGCCGGTTCAGCACGCGCGCTTGCAGAACGATCACGAGCAACAGGAAAAGCCCGCGAATCACCGACTGCCAGTAAGCCGACAAGCTGATATACCCGAGCCCGTTCTCGAAGTTCAGCAGATTGAACACGAGCCCGAGCAGCGCGACGCCTGCAATGGTCATCGCGATGGAGCCTTCGCCGCCCGTCAGCCGCGTGCCGCCGAGCACCACCGCCGAGATCGCGAACAGTTCCCAGCCGACGCCTTCGTTCGGCTGCCCCGCGCCGAACTGCGCCGCGAGAATCGCGCCCGCGATGCCGGCGAGCAAGCCGCTCAACGCATACACCGCGACCAGCGTGCGATCGACGTTCAGGCCCATCAGCCGCGACGCCTCTTCGCTGCCGCCGATGGCGAGCGCATGACGGCCGAAGCGCGAGCTGCGCAGCGCGAGCCAGCCGAGCACCGCCGCGACCAGCGACACGATGCCGGGAATCGGCAGGCCGAACAGATCGCCTTGTCCGAAGGCGGCGAAGTTCGTATCCGACGAGATAGCGACCGCATCGTTATGGCCGAGCAGGAGCGCGAGGCCATGCGCGCCGAGGCTCGTCGCCAGCGTGACGATGAAGGGAAGAATGCGCATGTGCGTGATGACGATGCCGTTCAGCACGCCCACCGCGAGCCCCGCGAACGCTCCCGCGAGCACGCCCGCCACGCCGCCGTGCGGACTCGCCAGCGCCGCGACCACGCTGGCGAGCGCCGCCACCGCGCCCACGGACAGGTCGATGCCGCCCGTGATGATGACGAACGCCATGCCGATGGAGATCAGCGCGAACATCGAGTTGTATCGCCAGAACGACGTCACGTTGTAGGCGGAGGCGAAGTGCTCGTAGCGCACGACGCCCAGCACGAGCAACGCGACGAGCGCGATCAGGATAGGAAGGTTCTTCTTCATGTCATGAGCCTCGGCGGCGCTGCACGTACACGGCGCCGATGATGATCGCGGCCTTCAGCACGAGCGCGGCGGCGTCCGGAATGCCGTGCGCGAGCAGCGTGTAACGCAATAGCTGGATGATGAGCGCGCCGATCAGCGTGCCCGTGATGTACGCCTTGCCGCCCGTCAGCGCGGTGCCGCCGACCGCGACGGCCGCGATGGCATCGAGCTCGACGCCGAGGCCCACGACGTTCGCATCCGACGACGAATTCACCGAGATCGAAATGAGCCCGGCGAGACCGGCGAGCGCGGCGCATGCGGTGTACGCGATCAGCTTCACGCGCGCCGTCGGAATGCCGGAAAGATACGCGGCGTCCTCGTTGCCGCCCGTGACGAGCAGATACTTGCCGAAGAGCGTCTTGCGCACGATCCATGTGAAGACGGCGACGAGCGCGAGCATCAGCAGAATCTGGAACGGCACGCCCGCGACCTTGCCGAGCGCGATCCACTGAAACGCGGGATTGTTGAACGCCTGCAGGCTGCCGTCGGTCACGACCTGCGCGATGCCGCGCCCCGCGATGAAGAGCACCAGCGTCGCGACGATGGGCTGCACGCGAAGCCGTGTGACGAGCAGTCCGTTGAACACGCCGCACAACGCGGCGGCCAGCACGGGCAGCGTGAAGGCGAGCAAGATGCCGAGCGGCCCTTTGATGTTCATGAAGAGCATCGGCGCGAGCGCGCCGGCAATCGCCATCGACGCGCCCACGGACAGATCGATGCCGCCTGTCGCCACCACGAGCGTCATGCCGATGCCGACAATCACGATCGTCACCACCTGCGTGAGGTTCACGTTGAACGTCTGAAGCGACCAGAAGTGCTCGGTGAAGAACAGGTTGAACAGGATCATCGCGACGAGCACGATGATCTCGCGCTGGATCGCGATGCCGCGCCGCTTCTTGACGGGCGCGGCTTGCGCGTCCGCGGCGAGCGGCGCTGCCGGTTGTGTCTTGTCGATCATGACTCGTTTCCTTGCGCGGCCGTCGCTTGCGCGAGCGTCGATGTTTCACTCGAGCCGTAGGCGATCGCATCCATGATCGATGCCTCGTTCATCTGCGCGCCATCGAGTTGCGCCACGGTTTCGCCGTCGCGGATCACGACCGCGCGGTCGGCCACGGCGGTCAGCTCTTCCAACTCGGACGCCGACAACAGCACGGCCATGCCCGCATCGCGCAACTCGCGCACGATCTTCGCGACGTCGGCTTTCGCGCCCACGTCGATGCCGCGCGTCGGCTCGTCGAGCAGCAGAAGACGCGGATTCGTCGCGAGCCAGCGCGCGAGCAAGACCTTTTGCTGATTGCCGCCCGAAAGTTCGCGTATCGGTTGATCGGGCGAGCGCAGCTTGATGCCGAGCGACGCGATGAAGCCGTCCACGATCTCGCGCTGCTTCGCGACATCCACGACGCCGCGCTTCGTGAGCGCGGGCAGGCAGACGAGCGTGAGGTTGTCGCGCACGGAAAGCTCCGGCACGATGCCTTCGGCCTTGCGGTCTTCGGTGAGATACGCGATGCCGCGCGTGATCGCATCTTTCGGCGACTTGAACGCGGCGCTTTCGCCCGCCACCGTGAGCGAACCGCGCGAAGGACGGTCCGCGCCGAACAGAAGGCGCATCGTCTCCGTGCGGCCCGAGCCGAGCAAGCCGGCGAGACCCACTGCTTCGCCCGCATGCACATCGAGCGATACGTTCGTGACTTTCGCGCCCGCCGCTAGCGACTGCGCGCTCAACGCGACCGCGCCGCGCTTCGCCAGATTCTCTTCTTTCACCGCGCTGTCTTCGTGAACGACGGCGGCGAGCGTGCGGCCGAGCATCGTCGTCACGAGCTTGAGCTTGTCCATCTCCTGCATCGTGCTTTCCGCGACCGTCTGGCCGTCGCGCATCACGGTGACGCGGTCGCAGAGCGCATACAGTTCGTCCAGCCGATGCGAAACGAAGATGACCGCGCGCCCGTCGTCGCGCAAGCGGCGCACGACGCCGAAAAGCAGTTCGACTTCGCGCTCGTCGAGCGATGACGTCGATTCGTCCATGATGACCATCTTCGCATCCGACGAAACGGCCCGCGCGAGCGCGACCATCTGCTGAATGGCGGTCGAGTAGTCGCGCACGGGCTTCTTCACATCGATATGCAGTCCGAACGATTCGAGTAATTCAGTCGCGCGCCGCTGCACCGTTTTCCAGTCGATCAGGCCGAAGCGGCGCGGCTCGCGTCCGAGAAAGATGTTCTCGGCCACCGAGCGAAACGGCACCAGGTTGATCTCCTGATAGATCGTGCTGATGCCTGCTTCGCGCGCTTCCTTCGGCGTGCGGAAATCCACTTCGCGTCCGTCGAAGCGGATGGTTCCGCCGCTCTTGCGATACGCGCCGGTGAGAATCTTGATGAGTGTCGACTTGCCCGCGCCGTTCTGACCGATGAGCGCGTGCACTTCGCCGGCCGCGACGGTGAGGCGCGCGTGCTTGAGCGCCGCGACGCCGCCGAAGGCAATGTCGATGTCCTGCATGTCGAGTAGGGGAGCAGTGGCCATGCGGCGCTTGTCGTCCTTTGAAAAAGCGAGCGCCCGAAGGCGCCCGCGAACCAGCGAGACTGCTTCGCTCAATAGCCGTACTGCATGCTGGCGTCGACGTTGCTCTTGTCGTAGAAGCGATCGGATACCTTGACCCACGGCGGAATGGTCTCGCCCTTCGCGTATTTCTGCGCGACGTCGCACGCGAGCGGTCCGAAGAACGGGCTCGACTGCACGCTCGCGCCCAGTTCGCCCGCCTTGATCGCTTCGAGGCCGCCCTTCGTGCCGTCGATCGTGACGAGCACGATGTCCTTGCCGGGCTGCTTGCCCGCCGCCTTGATGGCGGCGATCGCGCCGAGCGCCATTTCGTCGTTGTGCGCGTAGACGGCGGTCACGTCGGGATGCGCCTGCAACAGCGTTTCCATGACCTGGCGGCCCTTGTCGCGCGCGAAGTCGCCGCTTTGCGACGCGACGATCTTCATGCCCGGATTCTTCGCGATGACTTCGTCGAAGCCCTTCTTGCGGTCGTTCGCAGCGGACGCGCCCGTGGAGCCTTCGAGCTCGATGATCGTCGCCTTGCCGTTCGTGGTCTTCACGAGCCAGTCGGCGGCGCGGTGGCCCTGATCGATGAAGTCGGAACCGATAAACGTGATGTAGTCGCGCCCGGCTTTCGCCATCGACTGATCGATGTTGCGGTCCACGAGAATCACCGGAATGCCGGCCTTCTTCGCCTGCAACACAACCGGCGCGAGCGGCTTTTCTTCGCGCGGCGGGAACACCAGCAGATCGACGTGTTGCGCGATCATGCTCTGGATATCCGACACTTGCTTGGCCGCCGAACTGTTCGCGTCGGTGATGATGACCTGCCAGCCGCACTTCGATGCGACGTCCTTGAAACTCTTGGTCTCGGCGAGCCGCCACGGGTTGTTGCTCTCCGTCTGCGCGAAGCCCACGCGCAGCGGCTTCTTGTTCGGGATCTTCGGCAACGCGTCGTCGGCGGCGTGCGCGGCCCCGGCTGCGAGCGTCAGAGCGGTGAGCGCGGCGGCGAGCGGGCGCAGGCCCGAGCGGAGATTCTTGTTCAGCGACAGCATGTCTTCCTCCGATATGGATGTTCGTCTTGTTGGTAATGCCGATGCTTGTTGATGCTTGCTGTGCCCGGTCTGTCTGATGCGAGAGATGCTGGGGCACTTCCTCCAGTTATGACCGGCTAATCACTAATATTATTAGTAGCGAACTGATGCGCTTCGGCGATGACCTTCACCGATCCGCGCTCGATCAACGGGCCGTCGAGCTTGACGGTGCGGCGCCGCAACGGCGCGCCGACGGCGCGGTTATGTTCTTCTTGCAGAAGCGTTTCGACCGCCCAGCGGCCGAGGTCGTAGTTCGGCAACACCACGGTCGATAACGGTGGATGCGTGTGGCGCGCGATCTCCTGATCGTCGTAGCCGACCACGGAGACATCGTCGGGCACGCGCAGCCCGAGTTGCTTGAGCGCCTCGATCGCGCCGAGCGCCATCAAATCGTTCGCGCAGAAAATGGCCGTCGGCGGATTCGGCTCGCGCATGAGCGAGAGCGTCTGCTCGAAGCCGGCGCCCGAACTCCAGTCGCCTTCGCGCACGAGTTCCGGCGCGAACGGCAAGTCCGCCGTCGCGAGCGCCGTGCGATAGCCCTTCAGCCGGTCGCGCGCCGCGTCCTGATACGGCTCGCCGTTGATATAGCCGATGCGCCGATGCCCCGCCGCGAGCAGATAGTCCGTCGCCGTGTGCCCGCCCGCGACCTCGGCCGGAACGACCGACGACAGGTTCGCATCGGTCGCGTAGCAGTTGAGCAGGACGGTGGGCACTTTGGCGAGCGCCGCCGGCAGAGCGACGAGCCGCGTGTAGACGGTCGCGTAGATCACGCCGAGCAAATTGGGATTGTCCAGCGTCGCCGCGAGCACGCGCGCTTCGATCTCCGCGTTGCCGTGCGTCGAATAGACGGCGAGCAGGCGGCCATGCGCGAACGCGGCGTCGCGTGCGCCGTCGATGCAGACCACGGGATGCGGGCTCGTCGAAATCTCATCGGCGAGATACACGATCAGGTTGCGCTCACTCTGCACGCCGGGCGTGTCGAAGGCGTCCAGCGCGGCGGGCTCACGCGGCGTCATGCGATAGCCGAGCTCCTGCGCCGCGCGCAGCACCTTGTCGCGCGTGACGTCCGAGAACTTCGCGCCGCTCGCGTTGTTGAGCACGAGCGAAACCGTCGACTGCGAAACTCCGGTGAGCTTCGCAATGTCGGTCATGGTCGGGCGGCGCTGCGTGGTTTTCTTCATCGGACAGGTGCGGCGTATGAGGCTTGGCGACAGACCTTAACACTAATATTAGTGATGGACAACACGGAAACCACCTAGCCAGAACATGGGACGGCACAGGGTTTTCACCGAGTATTACTAATAATATTGACGGCGCTATTACTGCCGTGCCATTCTCTTTCCGTCCGATTCACGACCGAAAGGAGCGGCGCATGGGCCGATACGACGAGACAACGAGAGACGCGCTTGCACAAGCGTTCGAGCGAGACGGCTTCGTGCTGTTGCGCGATCACTTCGAGCGCGCGAAGCTCGAAGCGTGGCGCGAGGCGTTCGCGCCGCTGTTGCAGCCACATGTCGATGCGGCGCGCGAGGCGTCGGCGAGCGGCAACCGCGGGCCGGGCCGCTACTACGTGACCTTGCCGTTCGAAGGCGAGTTCGCGGACCCGTCGATCATCTGCGACGAGGACATCATCGGCATCGTCGAACGCGTGGCGGGACGCGATCCTGTCATGTGCCAGCTCGCGACCGATACGCCGGTTCGCGGTTCGGACTTTCAGGACTGGCATCGCGATACGCCGCCGCTTTTCGACGACGCGCCCGAAACGCCGTCGTTCCAGCTTGCCGTGAACTTTCCGCTCGTCGATGTCGATGAGCGCAACGGCTCGCTCGAGACGACGCGCGGCACGCACCGCATCTCGCGCGAAGAAGCGCTCGCCGGTCTCGCCGATGGACGCTTCCCGCCCGAGCGCGTGCCGATGCGCGTCGGCGACGTGATGATCCGCGATGTGCGCGGGCTGCATCGCGGCACGCCCAATTACATCGACGAACCGCGTCCGATGGTCGTGATCGGCTATAGCCGCGCATGGTATTTCCGGCCCGAAGTGCATATCGACGTGCCGCGCGCCGTGCTCGCCGACTTGCCGCCGCGCGCCAAGCGACTGCTGCGCTACAACCCGGTGGTCGAGCGCACCCAGCGCATCTTCGACGAAAACTACCGGCAGTTCGCATATTGAGCGCCGATCGAACCACGTCGGGGCGCGCGGACGAAGCGCTCGTGGAATTGCGCCACGGCGCTCGGCGCGTGCTGCTCGCCCCGCATGTCGGCGGCGCGATTGCGGCTTTCTTCGACGCCCGCGAGCCCAACGAAGGCGGCGCGCTGCACTGGCTGCGTCCCGCCACGGTCGATGCGCTCGCCGCGCGCAATCCGCTCGGCATGGCGAGCTTTCCGCTCGTGCCGTATTGCAACCGTATTCGCGATGCGCGCTTCACGTTCGATGGCGCGCTCGTCGATCTGTCCGGCGACGGCAACGCGTTCCCGCACGCGCTGCACGGCAACGGATGGCGGCGGCCGTGGCGCGTCGATGCCGTCTCGGAGGCGAGCGCCCGTCTCACGTTGTCGCACGCGCCTTCGCAGGAGCCGGCGCATCATTGGCCGTTCGCCTTCGAAGCGGCGCAGGACATCGCGCTGGATACGCAGTCGCTCACCGTGACCATGTCGCTGCGCAATCTGTCCGACCGGCCGATGCCCTTCGGCCTCGGACACCATCCGTACTTTCCGCGCACCGGGCACACCGTCGTGCGCACGCGGGTGGGGTCGATGTGGCATACGACGCCCGAACCGTTGCCGACGCACGCCGGCCCGCATCCGAGCATCGACGCGCTGGCATCGCCGCAAGGCATGTCCGCCGATGCCTTCGATCTCGACAATAACTTCACCGGTTGGTCTCGCGAGACGTCGGTCGCGTGGCCGCGCGAGCATCGGTCGGTCACGCTGCGAGCGGAAGCGCCGTTCGACTTCACGGTGATTTATGCGCCTTCGTCGTTCGGATCGTTGCTGTGTGTCGAGCCAGTCAGCAATGTCGCGGATTGGGTGAATCTGGATGTCGACGCGTCGCGGAAAGGCGGCGGCGTGCTTGCGCCGGGAGAGTCGGTCAGCGCGCGGTTTTCGCTGACGCCGGAAGTCGAGTAGGGCTGTTCCCGGCTGGCGGCTCGCGCGACGAGCGCATGAGCTTCTGTCGTGCATGTCGCTCGTCGCGCCCCGTTGTGCTCAATGACCGAAGAACACGTCGCATCGCGGCTGGCTGCTGCATGCGTCGGTGGTCCGCCCGCCAGCCGACATGCTCGTTCCGGCTTTCGCGCCGCCGTAGGCTTGTTCGCCGGATGCGGACTCGGCCGTCGCGGCGTCGGTTTGCCGCGCGGTATGCGACGAATCCATCGGACGCATCGTCTGGACGAGTTGTTGCGTCGGTTCGGGCATGCCTTGCGCGCGGGCGTTGCCGATGCCCGCGGCCAGCGCACAGGCCGCCATCATCGCGATGAATTTCGGGTTGACGTTCGTCTTCATGTTCCAGCTCCTCAGAAGCGATTGCACAAGCAGCCGGCAACACGTTCCGGACTCCTTGCAGCGGTGGAAGAAAGGCGCGCAGCGACCATGCGAAGCCAACGCGTTCGCCGGCCGAAAGCGACCAAGCAACGACGCAGACGGCACGACCGAGCCCTTGTGATGAGATGCGAGGAAGTCGCTCGTATGCGGCGGGCGCGATAAGAAACCGCGCAGGCACACATTAGGGTCTGGGAAGAAGACGCGAAATCCCTATGTGGAAGGGATGCGTATGGAGGGAGTGATAAAGTTAAGGAGGGGATGACGCCCGGCCCGCGCAACGAACGACGCGGACCGGGCGGTCTTGCCAAAAGCGAACGCGTTATTCCGAGCTCGACGTGCCGCTACCGGACGAACCCGAACCACTCTTCTTGTGCATCTTGTTCGTCTTGCTGCTCGAACCGCTGCCCGAGCCCATGGTGGAGGAGCCGGTCGCACCCGAGGTCGCGCCCGTCGTGCCATTCGCGTTCGGCGTGCCCATGCCGGTGCCGCCCTGTCCCGCGCCATTGCCGCCGGCCGTGCCGCCCCCCGTTCCGCCGCCGCCCGCGCCACCACCGGCTCCGCCGCCCGCGCCCTGCGCGAACACGGCGCCCGACAGACTCAGAATCATTGCGGATACGAGCAAGCTCTTCTTGGCGATTTTCATGGTGCCTCCCTTGGATTTAGTGATGTGACGCGCGCCGCTGGGTTTGCCTGCGCGGCGTCGCGCCTTACATCGCGCAATCCTTGTGCCGCAGATGTAAGCGTTCACGCTCCCGGACGCGGCTAATGGGAACACAGGCCGATTCGGTCACGCCAATGCCTCGTCGCACCATTCAATGGCCCACGCCCGCGCGCAATGCAGTGCGTCCCATTCGTTCGGGAACGAGTCGAGATCCCCGGATTCGTGGACTTCCACGTTCGGCGTGTGTTCGTTGGGCGCGCTGGTGATTCGAGCGCGCGCGTAGTAGATGCCATCTTCATCATGGCGAGCGGTACAGTCGATATGGAAGTTCTTGTAGTCAAAACGCATAGGAAGTTCTCCACGAGAGAGTGCGTGGCGTCGCGGCTGACATCGCGAAGCCGGGCCTGACACTTGTGCGATAAACACCGCTGGAGCGGTGCTTGCTCGATGCCGGTGATGCGGCTGACCTCACCAACGGAGCGCGCTCATGACCACGCATGAAAGGACGCACGAAGCCCATGGACAATCGGCGGACGGCGAAGACAAGGCGACGTTCGACGAGTTCAAAGCGCTCGTGAACATGACGGCGCATCAGCTGGAAAAGTGGCTGGCGACGGATGAATCTCAGGCAGTGGGCCAAAAAGACGGAAACGCGGAATCGGTCGGGCATCAGTCCGGGCGGCGCATTATCGAATTGCTCGGCGCGAAGAAGAGCGAATTGCATGCCGACGACTACGGCCACATGCGCAAGGTCATCGGCTATGTGAAACGCCACCTTGCGCAGCGCCCCCAAGGCGATGTCGAACATACGAAGTGGCGCTACTCGCTGATGAACTGGGGCCATGATCCGTTGAAATAGCAGCGCGGCGGCGCCATGTCTGCGCTACCGCGCGGTTTGCAAACTTCCCGCGACACCATTAGCATACTGTATAAATATACAGTATCATAGCCAAGATGGAACTGTCCGAAAAGCTCGAAATTCTTGCGGATGCCGCGAAGTACGACGCATCGTGTGCAAGCGGCGGCGCGCCCAAGCGCGAGTCGCGCGGCGTCGAAGGTCTGGGCGCAAGCACGGGCTCGGGCATTTGCCACAGCTTCACGCCGGACGGCCGCTGCGTGTCGCTGCTCAAGATCTTGCTCACGAACTTCTGCCTGTACGACTGCCAGTACTGCATCAACCGCCGCTCCAGCAACGTGCCGCGCGCGCGGTTCACGCCGGAAGAAGTCGTCACGCTGACGCTGGACTTTTATCGCCGCAACTACATCGACGGGTTGTTCCTGAGTTCGGGCGTCATTCGTTCTTCGAACTACACCATGGAGCAACTGGTGCTCGTGGCGAAGACGCTGCGCGAGAAGCATCAGTTCTGCGGCTACATCCATCTGAAGACGATTCCCGATGCCGACCCTGGCCTGATCGCGCAAGCGGGGCGCTATGCGGACCGCTTGAGCGTGAACATCGAGCTTCCGACTGAAATCAGCCTTGAGCGCCTCGCGCCGGAAAAAAGCGGCCGCACCATCAAGCTGGCGATGGGCAACATTCGCGTCGCGCGCGAGGAGTCGGAAGCCGAGCCGCGCGCGCCGCGTTTCGCGCCGGCGGGGCAAAGCACGCAAATGATCGTCGGCGCGGACGAGACCGACGACCGCACCATTCTCGGCACCGCCGAAACGCTGTACGGCTCGTATCAGTTGAAGCGCGTCTACTATTCGGCGTTCAGCCCGATTCCCGACAGTCCGTCCGGCGTGCCGTCCAAGGCGCCGCCGCTTTTGCGCGAGCATCGGCTGTATCAGGCTGATTTTCTAATGCGCGGCTATGGCTTCAACGCCGCCGAACTGCTCGGCGATGCAGGCAATCTGCCGCTCGATGTCGATCCGAAGCTCGCATGGGCGCTCGCGCATCGCGAACGTTTCCCGGTCGATCTGAACACCGCGCCGGTGCGCATGATCGCGCGGGTGCCGGGCATCGGCATGCGCAACGCGAAGCGCATCGCGGAACTGCGCCGCGCGCGGCGCGTGCGTTACGCGGATCTCGCGCGGCTGCGCTGCGCGATGGACAAGGTGAAGCCTTTCGTCGTGACCGAGGACTATCGGCCGCCGCTTGCCGAAGCATCGTCGGAGCATTTGCGAAAGGCGCTTTCCACGCAGCCGGTGCAGCTTTCGCTCATCTAGCGATGCACGTCATCACCATCGACGACGACTTCGACGCGTGGCGCAGCGCGGCGCTCGACGCGCTCGCGCAAGACCTGAAGCCCGAGTCGATCGAATGGCGCACGCAGCAAAGCGACACCCCCGCGTTGTTCGCCGCTTCCACCGCAATGGCCGCGCCGGCCACTGAGGCGGCGCAAGTGCGCGTGTCACGCGAACTCGCCGCGTTGTTCAAGGACGCCGCGCATTTCCGCGACGAGCGGCGCTTTGGCTTCCTGTATCGCGTGCTGTGGCGCTGGACGCATGGCGACCGCTCGGTGGCGTCCGCGGCCGATGAAGACGGCGCGCGGCTCTACAAGATGGCGAAGGCGGTGCGCCGCGCGCAGCACGACATGATCGCGTACGTGCGGTTCCGGCAGCGAGAGGCGTCGCTCGGACCGCCGGAATTCGTCGCGTGGTACGAGCCGGATCACGACGTGCTCGCCTGGGGCGCGGAGCATTTCGCGGCGCGCATGGGCAAGTCGACGTGGCTCATCACGACGCCGGATGGCGCGGCCATGTGGAACGGCGAGCGTCTGCAAATCGAGCGACGCCGCGCGCTCGCCTCCGACCATGCATCCGACACGCCCGACGCCGCCGAAGACCTGTGGATGACCTACTACCGCAGCATCTTCAACCCTGCGCGCCTGAACGAATCCGTGCTCGAACAGCAAATGCCGGTGCGCTTCTGGAAGGGATTGCCGGAAGGCGCGCTCATTCCGCAGCTCGTCAGCGATGCGCGCGGCGGCGCGCGGCGCGTCGCGCAGGCGCGGGCGGTCGGCGCGCTCGGCGGCAAGATCGTGCAGGTGGAGGCAGAAGACGCGCAGCCGGAACGCGACGCGCCCACGTCGCTCGACGCCTGCCGCCGCTGCGATCTCTGGCGTCACGCGACGCAAGCCGTTCACGGCGCGGGCCCGGCCGATGCGCGCATCATGCTGCTCGGCGAGCAGCCGGGCGATCAGGAAGACCTGAAAGGCGAGCCGTTCGTCGGCCCCGCCGGCCAGTTGCTCGACGACGCCATGCGCCAGGCGCAGGTGCCGCGCGAGCAGGTTTATCTGACCAACGCCGTGAAGCATTTCAAATGGGAGCCGCGCGGCAAGCGGCGGCTGCACAAGACGCCCGCGCAGCAGGAAGTCGAAGCGTGCTCGTACTGGCTCGAACGGGAGCTTGAGCAAACCGGCGCGCGCGTCATCGTCACGCTGGGCGCGACGGCGTTGACCGCGCTGCTCGGCAAGCGCGCGACGTTGCGGGCGCATGTCGGCCGCGTCACGCCGTATGGCGACAAGCTGATCGTCGCCACCTATCACCCGTCGTATGCGCTCAGGCAACTCGACGATACCGCGCGCGACAAGACCATCGCCGATATCGTCGATGCGCTCGCCAAGGCGCGGTCGCTGGCCGCGCAGACGCAGCCGGGCTAGAACGCGGCGCGCACCACGCCGCCGTCCGCGCGCAACGCCGCGCCGTTCGTCGCCGAAGACAACGCCGAGCATACGTACACCACCATGTTCGCGATTTCCTCGGGCGCGATGAAGCGCTTGAGCAGCGAACTCGGCCGCGCTTCTTCGAAGAACGACTTCTGCACATCCTCCATGCTCTTGCCGCCGGAGAGCTTCTCGACGAACTCGGTCACGCCTTCGGAACTGGTCGGGCCGGGCAAGACGGAGTTGACGGTGACGCCGGTGCCCGCGCACGTTTCGGCAAGCCCGCGCGACAGGGCCAGTTGCGCGGTTTTGGTCAGACCGTAGTGGATCATTTCGACGGGAATCTGAATGCCGCTCTCGCTGCTGATGAACACCACGCGGCCCCAGTTCTTCTGCTTCATCTTCGGCAGATAGGCGCGCGACAGCCGCACGCCCGACATCACGTTCGCGTTGAAAAAGCGCAGCCAGTCGTCGTCGGAGATGTCTTCGAACGGCTTCGGCTCGAAGATGCCCATGTTGTTCACGAGGATGTCGACCTCGGGGAAGCGCTGCACGAGCGCGTCGACTTGCGCGGCGTCGGAGACATCGCCTGCGAAGCCTTCGGCCTGCGCGCCGGGAACGAGCTGGCGCAGCTTGTCGAGCGCCGCATCGACGGACGATTGCGAGCGTCCGTTCACGATCACACGCGCGCCTTCACGCGCGAGCGCCACGGCAATGGCATGGCCGATTCCCTTCGTCGACCCGGACACGAGTGCGAGCTTGTTGGCGATTTGCAGGTCCATGGTTGCTCCTCCGAAGCGTGGGTTGAATGGCGGCGTTCGAGCGCGCGTTCGACGCATGGTAGCGAGACTCGCGTCTTCATGCTCGAAAGCGGCTCGGCACGCCTGACACCCGGCGACATAAATGTTGAATGGCGTGCGCGGCGGGCATCGTCCATAGTTGCGCCACGGTGATCGACAGCCACGCCGCAGACCGCCACGCGACCAACGAACCCAGGTGCCGACATGTCCGATGCAACGAACTTCTCCTCGCTCGATTCCCTCGTCCGCCACGCCCGCCGCGCGCTCGTCGCGGGGCTAGTAACGGGCGTCGCGCTCTTTGCGGGCGCGGCGAACGCGGCCGGCGCCAGCGGTCAGACGGCGCCCGTCGCTGCGGTGCCCGCGGACACGACGATCTACGTGTATCCCTTCCAAAGCGACGCGGGCGACGTGAAGCTCGACAATCACGGCCTCGCGTCGAAGCTGAAGACGGCCATGTCCGGCGACACGCAAGCCCAGCAGCAGGCGCAAGACGCCATCGCGGCGCGTGAAGAAGTGGCCGACGAAATCGTCGCGAAACTGCATTCGATGGGTCTGCGCGCGGTCCGCGCCGACGTCGCGCCGCCCGATGACCAGAACGCGCTCGAAGTCGTCGGCAGCATCGACAAGATCGACGCGGGCAATCGCCGCCGCCGCGTGTTGATCGGGCTCGGCGCGGGACAAAGCAAGGTCACGGCCACTGTGCAGCTCGTGTTCAAGCCGGCGCACGGCGCGCCGCAATTGATCGAACAGTTCGATGCCAGCGCCGACAGCGGCCACGCGCCGGGCGTCGCGGAAACAGCGGGCGTCGGCGCGGTGGCGGGTCATGCGGTGAGTTCGCTTGCCGTCTCCGGCGGACTGCATGCGGTTTCCGAAACGAAGCGCGCCGGCGTTTCATCGGATGAACAGCGGCTCTCCGACGCCATTGCCAAGCAGATCGGGCAATCCTCGCAAACCTGATGGCCCGCGCGTTCCGGAACCACATACACTACCGGTTCCGGACGGATGTTCGCTTCGCGAGGCCCTGCATGCCGACGATTGCCCTGATTGCGTTGACCGTCGTCGCGACTGTGTTCGTGGTATTGGTAATCGCCAACCTGACGAGCGGTGAAAAGAAGATCGAGCACAAGATCGAGCGTCTCTACGCGAGCGACGATCCGCAGTTCCTCCGCTCGATGGGCCTGCTGCTCGGACCGCCCGTGGTGGACGGCAACCTTTTCGAGGTGCTCGTGAACGGCGACGAAATCTTTCCCTCGATGCTCGAAGGCATCCGCTCGGCGAAGAAGACGATCACCTTTGAAACCTTCATCTACTGGTCGGGCGCGATCGGCGAGCAGTTCGCGAACGCGCTCGCCGAGAAGGCGCGCGCAGGCGTCTCGGTGCATGTGCTGCTCGACTGGGTCGGGTCGTCCAAGATGGACAAGCGCTACTTGCAGACGCTGCGCGATGCGGGCGCCCAGGTGATTCAGTATCACAAGCCGCACTGGACGGGACTCGGCCGCATGAACGACCGCACGCACCGCAAGCTCCTCGTGATCGACGGCCGCACGGGTTTCACGGGCGGCGTCGGCATCGCGGACGAATGGACAGGCCATGCGCAGGACGAGAAGCACTGGCGCGATACGCACTTCCGCGTGCAAGGTCCGGCGGTCGGGCAGATGCAGGCGGTCTTCATGGACAACTGGGTCAAGGCCACCGGCAACGTGCTGCACGGCGCGGACTACTTTCCCGAGATAGCGCGTGCGGGCGACGGTCTCGCGCACATGTTCAGCAGTTCGCCTTCGGGCGGCAGCGACGACATGCAGCTCATGTATCTGATGGCGATCACCGCCGCGACGCATTCCATTCACCTGTCGAGCGCGTACTTCGTGCCGGACAAGCTGACGATCAACGCGATCGTCGAGGCAGCGCGGCGCGGCGTGCGCGTGCGCATCATCACGCCGGGCAAGCGCATCGACACGCATACGGTGCGCGAGGCGTCGCGCGCCTGCTGGGGCGATCTGCTCGCGGCGGGCGTCGAAATGTACGAATACCAACCGACGATGTTTCATTGCAAGCTCATCGTGGTCGACGAATTCCTGGTCTCGGTCGGCTCGACCAATTTCGACAGCCGGTCGTTCAAGCTCAACGACGAAGCGAACCTCAACATCTACGACCGCGATTTCGCGCGCCAGCAAACGGCGATTTTCGATGCCGATATCGAGCGTTCCAAACGCATTACGCTCGAAGACTGGCAGCGGCGCGGGCTCGCCGAACGGATGCTGGAACGCGTCGTGGCATTGTTGGATCCGGAACTGTAATGCGCCTGCTCATGGACAAATCCAGTGCTTGCGCCGAGCTTTCGAGCGGCCTAAAGATTCGCCCCTGTGCGCCGATAAGTCGCTTACGCAAACCCGCCCCTTTCATCCCGGCACTTCATGCACGGTACCTATAACTTCTGGCTCGTCGCGGCATCGCTCGTCGTCGCCACGCTCGCCTCGTACACGGCCCTCGACATCTCCGGCCGCATCGCGATGCTGTCGCATTCGCGCATGCGCCATGTCTGGCTCGCGGGCGGCGCGGCCTCGATGGGCATCGGCATCTGGTCGATGCACTTCGTCGGCGTGCTGGCGTTTTCGCTGCCCATCAAGCTCGGCTACGACTTTCGCATCACGGCGGCGTCGCTCGTGATCGCGATGCTGGTGTCGTTCTTCGCGCTCTCGGTCATCAACCGCGTGCGCCTGTCATTCCAGCGCCTCGGTGCGAGCAGCATGCTGATGGGAGCGGGCATTGCCGCGATGCACTACACGGGCGATGCCGCGATGCGCATGCATCCGGCGATACAGTACGACCCGCTGCTTTTCACGGCGTCCATCGTGATCGCCGTGGTCGCGTCGGGCGCGGCCTTGTGGATCGCACGCGTGCTGTCGAACGCGAACCAGTCGAACATCACGCAAAAGCGCGTTGTCGCTGCGCTCGTCATGGGCGTCGCGATCACCGGCATGCACTATACGGGCAACGCCGCCGCGAATTTCCTGCCGGGCGCGATTTGCGGCGCGGCCAACGACGTCGATGTGCATTGGCTCGCCACGACGGTCATGCTGTTCACGTTCGCCATCCTGATCATCACGCTCGTGCTGTCGCGTTTCGATGCACAGAATGAATTGCTCGCGGGTTCGGTTTCGCGCCTGCACGGGCAGATCGTTCACATGGCGACGTTCGACACGCTCACGGAGTTGCCGAATCGCCGCACGGTGACGGAGCGCATCGGCCGGGCGGTCAGGAACGCGACGAACAACGGCAGCCGCTTTGCGATCCTGTTCATGGATCTGGACGGCTTCAAGACCATCAACGATTCGCTCGGCCATTCGATCGGCGACGAAGTGCTGCAAGCCTTCGCCAAGCGCCTTCTGCAATGCGTGCGCGGCGGCGATGCGGTCGGGCGGCTCGGCGGCGACGAGTTCGTCGTCCTGCTCGAAGGAATCGGCCCGCCCACGGATGTCGAGAAGCTCGCGGAACGCATTCTCGATGCCATGAGAAAGGGTCTCGTCGTCGCGGATCATTCGCTGCAAGTGATGCCGAGCATCGGCATCGCGCTTTTCCCCGAAGACGGCGATAGCGTCGAAACGCTGCTCAAGCATGCGGATGTCGCGATGTATGAGGCCAAGCGCGGCGGACGCAGCACGTATCGCTTCTTCGAGGCGAGCATGAACGAGGCGGCGGTGCGCACGTTGCAGATTCAGCAGGCGTTGCATGAGGCGTTGACCGACGGCTACTTCTACCTACTGTTCCAGCCGAAGTTTCGCGGGGACGGCCAGCTTGCGGGCGCGGAGGCGCTCATTCGGCTGAATCATCCGGAGATCGGTCTTTTGACGCCGATGGAATTCATTCCGATTGCGGAGCGTTCGGGGCAGATAGTCGATATCGGCTACTGGGTCGTGCGCGAGACCTGCCGGCATATCGTGCGGTGGCGCGAGTCGGGGCGCGCGGCGGTGAAGGTCGCCATCAATCTTTCGCCGCGGCAGTTGAACGAAGCGGACCTCGTCACGCGCGTGCTGCAGATCGTGCGCGAAGAAGGCGTGCGAAGCGATCAACTGATGTTCGAGATCACCGAATCCGTCGCCATGCAGGACGCGCCGCGCACGACCGAAATGATTCGCGCGTTTCAGGACAACGGCTGCGAGATCGCCATCGACGATTTCGGCACCGGCTATTCGAGCCTCGCCTATTTGCAGCGGTTCCGCGCCAAGCAGTTGAAGATCGACCGCTTCTTCACCAACGGGCTGGACGAAAACGGGCAGGAAGGGCGCGCTATTGTGTCGGCGATCATTGCGCTCGCGCATTCGCTCGATATGGATGTCGTCGCGGAAGGCGTGGAAACCGGCACGCAACTCGGCCGCCTGCAAGACATGCGGTGCGACGAAATGCAGGGCTTTCTGCTGGCGCGGCCGCTTTCATCCGACGCATTCGCCGCGCTGCTCGAAAGCGGTCGCGTGAATGTGTGAGACAGGTCATCGTTTGAAAGTCGTTAGGACGCCGTAGCAATCCATTGTGCGCCAGTGCGCGCACGCCCGCCGCGCTCGTCCCTATAATCGCGCGATGGAACCTCAACTCGACAAACGCTTCGGCTTTCTGATTGCGGACGTAGACCGTCTGTGCGGAAACCGCTTCGACGAACTCGCGAAATCGTCGCTCAATCTCACGCGCGCGCAATGCCGCGTGCTCGCTTACCTGTCGCATTACGGCGAAGTGAATCAGGCGCGGCTCGCGTCGCTGCTGGAAGTCGCGCCGATCTCCGCAGGCCGCCTGCTCGACCGCATGGAGGAGGGCGGCTGGATCGTGCGGCGGCTCAACCCCGATGACCGCCGCGAGCGTCAGGTGCGCATGACTCCGAAGGCGCAGAAGGCGCTCGACAAGGCGCGGCGCGTCGGCGACGAGATCGCGGCGGAAGCGCTCGCCGGTCTCGGCCGCCAGGAGAAGGATCAACTGATCGCGCTGTTACAACGTGTGCGGAGCAACCTGAGCCGGATCGTCGACCGGTGACGTGGGACCGCTTCTTGCAGAGCCGTGACGCGCCATGCAAAGAAACGGACCGTCCAACGCGACGGTCATTCACACCGGAGAATCTCATGCTGAACGTTCGCACCGCACCGCTCGCCGTCATCGCGCTGGCCGCCGCCGCGCTCGTCACGATGCCTTGCACGCCCGCGCACGCGCAGGATGCGGGCGCTTCCACGCCGAAGCAGATCAAGAAGGCGGAGCGAAAGGCGGCGCGCGCCAAGAAGAATGCCGAACTGAAAGACCTCGAAAAGAACGGCTACAACCCGGCTGGCGAGCAGACCGACTATCCGCAGAACTTGCAGAATGCGCAGCGGCGCGTGAATGCCGAGAAGGCCGGGCAGCCGGCGCCTGCATCGGCGCCCTGAGGACTCAGGCAGCGTCCGCAAACGGCATCGCGCGATGCTGCGCCGCCTCGACTGGCCGTGTCACACGGGCGCCGGGCACGCTGCCGATGCCTAACACCGGCCGCGCCAGATAAAAGCCTTGCGCAAGAACATGCGGCCACTGCGCGAGCCATTGCGCCTGCGCGGCGGTTTCCACGCCTTCGATCACCACTGACAGCTTCAGCCGCGCCATGAGCGAGAGCACCGACGAGAAGACAGTGCGCGCATCGGCATTCTGCGGCGCTTCGGCCAGCAGTTCCTTTGCGATCTTCACCGTCCCGAAGCTGATCGGGCCGAGCGCGGCAAGGCAGGCGAAGCCGGTGCCGAAGTCGTCCATCGCGACGTTGATGCCGCGCGCGCGCAAACGTTGCACGACCTTCGCGATCGACGGAAAGCGGGCGAGGTCCTGGCTCTCGGACAGCTCGACTTCGATTGACGAAGGCGCGATGCCGTGATCGCGGCATACGGCTTCGAGCCGGTCGGCGAAGCCTATCCGCGCGGCAACCGACGGCGGGACATTGATCGCAACCGGATACGTCGCGCCGCCGTTCGCCTGCCACATCGAGATGTCGAGGGAGACGGCGTTCATCACGAAGTCGGTGAGCTCGATCATGACTTCTTCGTCATCGAGCGCTTCGTGAAAAGCGCCGGGCAGCAGCAAGCCGAACTCGGGATGACGCCAGCGAATCAGGGCTTCCATCTGCGCGAGTTCGCCGCTGTCGACGCGGTAGATTCCCTGATAAGCCATGCAGAATTCGCCGGCTTCCAGCCCTTGCAGCACCCGCACTTTCAACGCGTGACCCGATTTCAGCGTGACATTCGACGCGTGCGAGCGGAGTGGAGTTGTCTTCATGCTATGCCGCCTTGCCAGTGGACCACGCGCTTAAATGCACGAGTCATGCCCGAATGCGCTATTCGTCGGGCGATTCGGCATCAGCGAGGGGAAACCCCGAGGCATGCCTCAAGAGAGTGCATGATTGGGACACGATAACGTTTCAATAGCGATACAGATTGCATGGCTCAGTATAAAAAACTGAGACACCGTGAGACCCGGCGGTAATAACTATCCTTGCGCCGCGCGTTCGACCGCGCGCGCTTTGCAGTTTCTGCTGACGTTTCAACAATCGTTTGTAATCCGCACTAGCGCAACGGCTCGCGCAACGACTGACGCACGACTCGCGCAATTAAATAGCCGCAGCTTGCGCGACGGATCGCACCCGCGCGAGCGCCTGGCCGTCTTCGCCGAAGAGATGCACGTGCCGAATGCTGAAGCCGACGTTCAGCCGCTGGCCATCGACAGCCGTGGATTCACCGGACCCTTTGACCTGAATCACGAGATCGTTCGGTAATCTAACGTGAAGCAGCGTCTCGCCGCCAAGGTGCTCGATCACCATCACATCGCCGACGAGACCGCTGTCGATATCGCCGCCGCGCTCCTCGATGAAATGCTCGGGCCGTATGCCGAGCGTGAGTGTTTCCCCCACCTTGACCGACGACGCATCGAAAGGCAGCGTCAACGGCTCGCCACCCGGCAGCTCGATGGTCACGCCAGCCTGATCCACGCGCAGCACGCGCACGTCGATGAAGTTCATCTTAGGCGAACCGATGAAACCCGCGACGAAGCGATTGTGCGGGGTGCGATACAACTCCAGCGGCGAACCGATCTGCTCCACGCGGCCATGATTGAGCACGACGATACGATCCGCCATGGTCATGGCCTCGGTCTGATCGTGCGTGACGTAGATCATCGTTGCGTTCAACTGCTTGTGGAGCTTGATGAGTTCGAGCCGCATCTGAACGCGCAGCGCGGCGTCGAGATTCGAAAGCGGTTCGTCGAAGAGAAAGACTTTCGGCTCACGAACGATGGACCGCCCAATGGCGACACGCTGACGCTGGCCGCCCGACAGCGCCCGCGGACGACGCTCCAGCAATTGCCCGATTTGCAGGATCTGCGCTGCGCGCTGCACGCGCTCCTTGATTTGCGCTTCGGGGAGCTTCAGCATGCGCAGTCCGAACGCGATGTTCTCGTAGACCGTCATGTGCGGATAGAGCGCATACGACTGAAACACCATCGCCACGCCGCGTTGCGACGGTTCGAGGTCGGTCACGTCTTCGCCGCCGATCATGACCTGTCCCGAGTCGCTTCGCTCAAGTCCCGCGATGGTGCGCAGCAACGTGGACTTGCCGCAGCCCGACGGACCCACGAAGACCATGAACTCACGGTCGGCTACTTCGATGTCGATGCCCTTGAGCACATCGGCGCCCGCAAAGGACTTGCGAATCTGCTGCAAATGGACTGCGCTCATGCGTGTCTCCTACCGGAACGAGTGCAAGGCTGAACTGCTCGATCGCGCGCAGTGCAGCATCGGATTGCTTCCGTCGATTTAGTTCTTGACAAGCTGTTCGGGCCCAAATATACAATTGTAAAACGCAAATTACAAGTGAAACGGAGCAGCCTGACGCGCTTCGAACTTCACTCGTCACGGTGGGACGCAAGGCAAGAGACAAAGAATCAGACGAAGAATCCGCAAGCCATCAGCTCAAGAAAAACAGGAGACAGGCATGAACAATCGCTTCATCCCGGCCAAGCACGTTGGCCCGCTCAAACACGTCGCGGCTATTGCGCTGCTTGCCGCAAGCGCCGCGTTCGCCGCATCGAACGCTCATGCCTGGACACTGAAAGAAGCGGCGCAGCCGTACTCGGGCACCACGATCAAAGCCATATTCCTCGATCGTCCGGGATACAAGGCCGCACAAACCCTGATACCGCAGTTCGAGAAGGAAACCGGCATCAAGGTCCGCTGGGAAGTCATTCCGTACGAGAACACGCGCGAGAAGGAAGTGCTGAACTTCGTCGGCGGCGGAGATCAGGACGTGGTGCTGGTCGACGTCGTGTGGATCGGCGAATTCGCGAGCAACAAGTGGCTCGTGCCGATCAAGAAGTTCACGGACGATGCGAAGCTCGCCGATCCGAGCCTGAATCTGAAGGGCTTCTTCCCGATCCTGCTCGATTCCTTCGGCACATGGGACAAGGTGACCTACGGCCTGCCGTTCGATAACTACTCGGGTCTCATGTTCTACAACAAGTGCATGTTGAAGGACGCAGGCTTCGACGAGCCGCCGAAGACGTGGGACGAATTGCTGAACACGTATGCGCCGAAGCTCACGAAGGGCGACAAGTTCGCCTTCGCATTGCAGTCGCGCCGTGGCGAAACGCAATCGGCGGATAGCTTCATGCGCGTGCTGTGGCCCAACGGCGGCTCGCTGCTCGATGCGAAGTTCAAGTCGAATCTGATGTCGCCGCAATCGCAGGCGGGCCTGGAATATCGGCAGAAGCTGATGAAGTACATGCCGCCGGGCATCGTGGACTTCGACCACGCCGAAGCGGTGAACGCGCTCGCGCAAGGGCAGGTGGCGATGATCACCGAATGGTCCGCGTTCTATCCGACGCTGACCGATCCGAGCAAGTCGAAGCTCGGCAACTGCCTCGCCATCACGACGGAGCCCAAAGGTCCTGCGGGTCTCAAGCCGGCGCTCGGCGGCTTCTCGCTTGCGGTCAACGCCAAGTCGAACGCGAAGAAGCAGGCGGCTTCGTGGCTCTTTATCCAATGGATCACGTCCGAGGCAATGGCGAAGCCGTATCTCGACGCGGGCGGCGTGCCGGCGCGCATGGCGGTCTATCAGGACAAGGCCGTGCAGGACAAGTATCCGTTCGTGAAGCCGATGGTGGAGTCGTGGCAAGGCGGCGTGCCTGATTACCGTCCGCGCTTCCCGGAATGGCCGGCTGTGTCGGAAGTCATCGGCGAATGGGGCAGCAAGATCATGCTCGGACAGGTGACGGTCAAGGAGGGCGCGCAGACCATCGGCCAGAAGACCGAGGACATCCTGAAGAAAGCGGGCTATTACGACGGCAAGAAGCCGCTCTTGAAGTAAGCACGACGATCAGGAACCGGAGACGACGGATGGCGAACAGCACTGCAACTCCCGCGACGCACGCACGAGGTCCGCGCAACGGCGCGCGGCGCTTCGCGCTACTGCCGCGCTCGCCTGCATTCTGGTTCCTGATTCCCGCTATTTTCGCGCTGGCGGTCATCGGCATCTATCCGCTATTGCTTGCGCTCTACAACTCGTTTCACCAGTACAAGCTGGCGGATCTCGCATCGGGCACGCCGTTCGTCGGCTTCGACAATTACATCGCGACGCTCTCGGACCCTTCGTTCTGGGGCGCGCTCGGACGCACTGCGTTATTCCTTTGCCTGACGTTGCCGATCGAAGTGGCGCTCGGTCTTTTCGCGGCGCTGATGCTGCATCGCACGGACCTGCGCTTCATGCGCGCGGCGGCGCGTGTGAGTCTCGTCATTCCGATGGCGACCACGTATGCGGTCGTCGGTCTGATCGGGCGGCTCATCTTCAACCGGCAGTTCGGCGTGGCGAACTATCTGACGGGCCTGTTCGGCATTCCGCCGCAGGACTGGCTGGCCGATCCGACGCTCGCATTCGTGTCCGTGATGATCATGGATGTGTGGCAATGGACGCCGTTTTGCGCGCTCATCATGCTGGCAGGGCTTTCGATGGTGCCGAAGGAAGCCGAAGAAGCCGCCCGCCTGGAAACGCCGAAATGGACCATGATTCTGTGGCACTTGCAGCGGCCGTATCTGCTGCCGGGCTTGACCGCCATTCTCATTCTTCGCTCGGCCGACATGCTCAAGATGTTCGACGCCGTCTTCACGATGACGCGCGGCGGCCCCGGCACGGCCACTGAGTTCATCAGCGTCTATATCCAGCGCGTGGGCTTTCGGCTCTTCGATCAAGGCATGGCGTCGGCGCAGGCCATCATTCTGCTGATTCTGACCATCGTGCTTTCGCGTCTCTACATTCGCTTTGTTTATCGGGAGGCCGCGTGAGTACATCGGCTCTGCAAACGTCGAACAACGGCACGAGTCAGCGCGCGAGGCGTGCGCGCGCCGCACGAAAGCGCGCGACCGTATGGCACTTTCTCGGCCTCGTGGTCGTGTTTCTGTCGTCCGTGTTTCCGTTCTACTGGATGGTGACGACGAGCCTGAAAAGTCAGGCCGATGCGCTCGCGTATCCGCCGAAGTGGCTCTTCAGTCCGACCTTGCATCACTATTCCGCCGCGCTCTTCGAACACGACGTAGCAGGCAGCTTGCTGAACTCATTCATCATCGCGAGTTGCACGACAGTGCTTGCCATTCTGCTGGGAACGCCTGCCGCGTACGCGCTCGCACGCTATGAATTTCGCGGCAAGGAAGACTTGTGGTTCTGGTTCATCTCGAACCGCATGGTGAGTCCCGTCGTGCTCGCCGTGCCGTTCTTTCTGATCGCGACAAAGCTCGATCTCGTCGATACGCATGTCGTGCTCATATTGCTCTATCTGACGTTCTCGTTGCCGATCGTCGTGTGGATCTGCACCGACCAGTTCCGCAACATTCCTGTCGAACTGGACGAAGCCGCGCGGCTCGACGGCGCGTCGCCGTGGCGCGTGTTCTGGCGCATCAATCTTCCGCTCGCGATGCCGGGCATCGTGGTTTCCGCGATCTTCGCGTTCATCTTCTCGTGGAACGATCTGCTCTATGCGCTGGTGCTCACGCGTACCGAGGCGATCACGTCGCCGGTCGCGGCGACCAGCTATATGAGCGGCTATGAATTGCCGTGGGGCGAAATCATGGCGACCGGCACGCTGATCGTGCTGCCGATGGTGGTGTTCGCGTTGCTCGTGTCGGGCCGGCTCGTACAAGGGCTCACGATGGGCGCGGTGAAGTAGACTCGCGCCCTTTTACAGCATGACCACAGTGAGAACATGAGCAAGACAGCGCCGTCCATCGCCATTGCAGAGACAGACGAGTCCATCGACTCGGAGGAAGAACTGCAGGCGCGCGTCGCCTGGCATTACTACGTCGGCAATCTGACGCAGCAGGAAATCGCGCAGCGTATCGGCAGCAATCGCGTGCGCGTGAACCGGCTGCTCGCGGCGAGCCGCGAATCGGGACTGGTGCAGATCACCATCAACAGCAAGATCGCGCCGTGCGTGGCGCTGGAAAGTGCGCTCGAACGGCGGTTCGGACTGGATTGCGCGGTCGTTGTGCCGACAGGCGCGAATACCGAGGCGAATAACACGGCTTTAGGCATCGGCGCGGCGTCGTACTTCGCGAAGCAGATCGTCGCGGGGCAGACCATTGGACTCGGCTGGGGCCGCACCATTCGCGCGGTCCTGCGCGCCATGCCGCAACGCAGTTACGGCGCGGTGTCGGCCGTGTCGCTGCAAGGGGGTTTGTCGCATTGCCCGAGCATCAATACGTTCGACATCGTCTCGGACTTCGCGAACATCTGCCGCGCGGACGGATATCTCTTTGCCGCGCCTATCTATGTGAGCAGTCAGAAGGCGCGTGACGTGATCTTGCAGGAAGGCACGGTGCGCGAAACGTATGAACTCGCGCGCTCGGCGGACCTCGCGCTGCTGACTTGCGGGGACCTCACTGAATCGCTCGTCGTGACGTACGGCATCGACAATCCCGACCAGTTGCGCACGCTCGAAAAAGCGGGCGCTGTGGGAGACATGCTCGGTCATTTCATGGATGAAGACGGCGAGTTGATCGACCATCCGCTGAATCGCCGCACCGTGGCGATCACGCTCGACGACTTGCGCAAGATTCGCCGCGTGGTTCTCGTGAGCGGCGGGGCGAAGAAGTTTCACGTCACGCGTGCGGCATTGCGCGGGCGCTATCCGTCGGTGCTCGTCACCGATGAAGACACCGCGCGACGTCTGTGCGATGAACCCTGAAGAGTCCAATGACACCGATCGACAGAAACCGCGAATTCGCCGGCAAGACCGTGCTCGTGACCGGCGCGGGAAAGGGCATCGGCCATGCGACGGTGCATCTGCTGACCGAGCGCGGCGCACGCGTCATCGCGCTGAGTCGCAGCGCGACGGATCTCGCTGCGCTTGCAAGCGAGACCGGTTGCGAGACCATCGCCGTCGATCTGGCCGATGCCGATGCAGCCCGCGAGGCGGCGCGCGCGGCGCAGCCGGTGGACCTGCTCGTGAACTGCGCGGGCCTCGTCGAATTGCAGCCTTTTCTCGATACGACCGTCGATGCCTTCGATCTCACGATGCACGTCAACGTACGCGCCGCGATGATCGTGGCGCAGGAGTGCGCAAGGAGCATGATCGCGCGGAAGGCGGGCGGCGCGATAGTGAACGTGTCGAGTCTGTCGGCCAATGTGGGCTTGCCGCTGCACGCATCGTATTGCGCATCGAAGGGCGCGCTGGATGCCATGACGCGCGTGATGGCGGTCGAATTGGGACCGCACGGCATCCGCGTGAATGCGGTCAACCCCGTCGTGACCATGACGCCGATGGCCGAGAAAGCCTGGAGCGATCCCGCGAAATCCGGCCCCATGCTCGCGCGCATTCCGCTCAATCGCTTCGTGCAGCCGGTGGAAGTGGCGCGCGCCATCGCGTATTTGCTCGGCGACGATTCCAGCATGGTGAGCGGCGTGAGCCTTGCGATCGACGGCGGCTTTCAGGCGGGATAGTTCACGACGCATCGAATAGATTCAATCGACTCAATCGACCCAATCGACTCAAACGAACAGCACGAAGGAACGACAATGGAAGCACTGGTTCTAGAAGAAGCACGCCGCATCAGCTTGCGCCCGTTCAGCTTGCCGCAGGTCGTGGGGCCGCGCGATGTGCGCATACGCATTCACACGGTCGGCATTTGCGGCAGCGATGTTCATTACTATCAGCACGGCCGCATCGGTCCGTTCGTCGTCAATGAGCCGATGGTTCTCGGGCACGAGGCATCCGGCACGGTGGTGGAAGTCGGCGAGGAAGTGACGAATCTGAAGGCGGGCGACCGCGTTTGCATGGAGCCGGGCGTGCCCGACACGGAATCGCGTGCATCGCGCGAAGGCATGTACAACCTCGATCCGAAGGTGCGCTTCTGGGCCACGCCGCCGGTGCACGGTTGTCTCGCCCCTTACGTGGTGCATCCCGCCGCGTTCACTTACAAGCTGCCGGACAACGTGAGTTTCGCCGAAGGCGCGATCGTCGAGCCGCTTTCCATCGGCTTGCAGGCCGCAAAGAAGGCCGCTATCAAGCCCGGCGATGTGGCCGTGGTGCTCGGCGCGGGCACCATCGGCATGATGTGCGCGCTGGCGGCGCTTGCCGGTGGATGCAGCCGCGCGATCGTGTGCGATCTCGTGCAGGAGAAGCTCGACCTGATCGGCGGCGTGCAGGGCGTGACGGCGGTGAACATTCGCGACGAGCGCGTGCAGGACGTCGTGGCGCGGCTGACCGACGGCTGGGGCGCGGATATCGTGTTCGAGGCAAGCGGCAACGAGAAGGCGTTCGAAGGCATTGTCGATCTGCTCTGCCCGGGTGGCTGTCTCGTGCTCGTCGGCATGCCGCAGCGCGCTATTCCTTTAGATGTTGTCGCGGTGCAGATCAAGGAAGCGCGTATCGAGTCCGTATTTCGTTACGCCAATATCTTCCCGCGCGCCATTCAGTTGATTGCATCGGGCAAGCTCGACGTCAAGCCGTTCATCTCGCGCACGTTCCCGTTCGCGGAAGGCATCAAGGCCTTCGAAGAAGCAGCGAGCGGCGTGCCGACGGACGTGAAAGTGCAGATCGTGATGGAATGAGGAAGCGCTAACGATACATGACGGGAGACGCGATCATGAGCACGGCATCGGCTGACAGCAGTGACGAAATGACGGCAGTCGTATGCCGCGCGCCGAAGGATTATCGCGTCGAACGTGTGAAGCGCCCGCGTGCCGCACGCAATGAGCTGGTGATCCGCATTGCTGCGTGCGGCATATGCGCGAGCGACTGCAAGTGCTGGTCGGGCGCCAAGATGTTCTGGGGCGGCCCGAATCCGTGGGTCAAAGCGCCGGTTATACCCGGCCATGAATTCTTCGGCTATGTGGAAGAACTCGGGGAGGGCGCGGCCGACCACTTCGGCGTGCAAGTCGGCGACAGAGTGATCGCCGAGCAGATCGTGCCTTGCGCGAAGTGCCGCTATTGCAAGTCCGGTCAGTACTGGATGTGCGAAGTGCATAACATCTTCGGCTTCCAGCGCGAGGTCGCCGACGGCGGCATGGCCGAATACATGCGCTTTCCGCCGACGGCCATCGTGCACAAGATACCGGACGGTATCTCGATCGAAGACGCGGCCATCATCGAACCGCTTGCTTGCGCGATTCATACGGTGAATCGCGGCGATATTCAATTGAGCGATGTCGTCGTGATCGCAGGCGCAGGCCCGCTCGGACTGATGATGGTGCAGGTCGCGCATCTGAAGACGCCGAAGAAGCTCGTCGTGATCGATCTCGTCGACGAGCGCCTCGCGCTCGCTCGCGAATACGGCGCGGATGTCACGATCAACCCGAAGAACGACAACGCGCTCGAGATGATCCGCTCGATTACGGATCAATACGGTTGCGACGTGTATATCGAGACTACCGGTTCGCCTTCGGGAGTGTCGCAGGGTCTCGAACTGATTCGGAAGCTGGGGCGTTTTGTCGAGTTCTCGGTATTCGGAAGCGATACGACCGTCGACTGGTCGATCATCGGCGATCGCAAGGAACTCGACGTGCGCGGCGCGCATCTCGGGCCGTATTGTTATCCGATCGCGATCGATCTTCTGGCGCGCGGACTGGTGACGTCGAAGGGCATCGTCACGCACGGCTTCACGCTCGAAGAATGGGACGCGGCCATCGAGGTCGCCAATTCGCTCGATTCGATCAAGGTGCTTTTGCGGCCCAAATGATCGTCGTGTAAGGACGAGTGAGTTGGTCTTCGAAGACCGACTCACATCGAATCCGGGGAGAGAACGGCAACGACGCTTCGCTTTGGCGCGCGGTTTGCTCTTATCAGCAAACCACCAACCGCTGAACCGCTCTCCCAGGACATGGCAGTGAACGCGCTCTTCCATATTCGGGTGCTGACAGACGCACTCTCCGGGTGTGCCGAAGACGGCATCAGGATTCACATTGCCCCCGGCGTCTACGAAGCGCATCAAGAGGACGACACGCTCGTGTTCGTCGATGCCGACCCACGCATGCGCGGGTCGGTCTCCGTGGACCTTTGCGAGTATCTGGAGACCACCATCTTTCCAGAAGAGCTCGCGCGTAAGGGCCTCATCGAGATCGTCTGACTCTGGATGAGACTCACGTTGCATCACTCACTGATGGGGCAGTTCGGTCTCTCGTGGTAAAGCAACTAACTGTCTTTCTCCACCGCCGCCATCGAATTCAAACAGCATATCGGTCCACCCTGAAAATCCGTAAAGCAGAGCGGTTTTTTTCATTCACGCTCTTTTCTTAAACCAGCGCTACAATCTCTCGTCCCTATACGGCCAGCCGCACGTGTCCTTGCGTCTCATAGCGCCCTATACCGGCCTCAACGCACAGCACCGTCCGGCGCCGATTGCCGTCGCACGCAGCCCCGCGATCGCGCGATTCGCCAATACCAACGCATAAGCCGGAGCCGCTCATGACTACGCTTTCCATCAATGGTCAGTCACACACTGTCGACGCGCCCCCAGACATGCCGCTTCTTTGGGTGTTACGCGACCTGGTCGGCTTGACCGGCACCAAATTCGGCTGCGGCATTGCCCAATGCGGCGCTTGCACCGTGCATCTCGACGGCGTCGCGGTGCGTTCCTGTGTGCTGCCCGTCGCGGCCATCGGCGACAAGAAGATCACGACGATCGAAGCTGTCGGCGCAACGCCTGCCGGCAAGAAAGTGCAGGACGCATGGAATCAACTCGATGTCGTTCAATGCGGTTACTGCCAGTCCGGGCAAGTGATGTCCGCTGCCGCGTTGATTGCAGCAGTCCCCAATCCGACCGATGCCGATATCGACGCCGCCATGACCGGCAACATCTGCCGCTGCGGTACATACAACCGCATTCGCGCGGCCATCAAGCAAGCAGCGAAGGGAGCGTGACATGTCGCGAGGACTACTCGAAGCGGGACGTCATGCGGCTTCCGCCGGATTTTCGCGCCGTTCGTTTCTGAAGCTCGGCCTGACCGCCAGTGTGACCGCGAGTGGCGGCTTTCTCATTGGCTTCAGCTTGCCCGCCGCAAGTCAGGATCAGAGCAAAGGCAAGTCGGTCATCGGCGGCGATGGCGTGGAGCCGGCTCAAGCGGGCGTCTTTGCGCCCAACGCTTTCGTGCAGATCGACAAGACCGGCAAGGTCGTGCTCATCATTCCGAAGGTGGAGATGGGGCAGGGCGTCTATACGTCGTTGCCGATGCTCATTGCCGAAGAACTCGAAGTGCCGATCGATAGCGTCACCATCGACCATGCGCCGCCCGACGAGAAGCTCTTCATGGACCCGCTATTGGGCGGTCAATTGACAGGCGGCTCGACATCCGTGCGCTATGCGTGGGAGCCCATGCGCAAGGCGGGCGCGGCAGCGCGCATGATGCTGGTCGCGGCGGCCGCGCAGCAGTGGCAATGCGATGCATCGACATGTCATGCACAAGGCGGCAAGGTCGTGCATGCATCGGGAGATCGCACGGCGAGCTACGGCGAGCTCGTGCAAGCGGCAGCAAGCATGCCGGTGCCGCAAGACAAAGATATCAAGCTCAAAGACCCGAAAGACTTCAAGATCATCGGCACGAAGGTCAGGCGCCTGGATTCGCCGGAAAAGGTGGATGGCACGGCAATGTTCGGGTTGGACGTGCGTTTGCCTGACATGGTCTATGCGGCCATCGTCAATTGCCCGGTATTCGGCGGCAAGCTCGTTTCCGTCGACGATAGCAACGCGCGAAAGATTCCCGGCGTGCGGCAGGTGATCAAGTTCGACAACGGCGTTGCGGTCGTCGGCGATCACACGTGGGCTGCGAAGCGCGGCGCCGCGGCATTGTCCATTCATTGGGACGAAGGCGCGGACGCCAATCTATCGACGAAGCAGATCATCGACGAACTGGCGGTTGCATCGCAGAAGTCAGGCGCCGTCGCCCGAAAGGACGGCGATGTCGGCAAGGGGTTCAATGACGCCAAGACACGCGTCGACGCCGTCTATCAACAGCCGTTTCTCGCGCACGCCACGATGGAGCCGGTCAACTGCACCGTGCATGTACGCCCCGATGGCTGCGATATCTGGCTCGGCACGCAAGTGCCGACGCGCATCGTCGACACGGCCGTGGCCATCACCGGATTGCCGCGCGAGAAGATCGTGCTGCATAACCATCTGCTGGGCGGTGGTTTCGGCAGACGGCTCGAAGTCGACATGGCGACTCAGGCGCTCAAGATCGGCAAGCAAGTCGGCACGCCGGTGAAGGTCACATGGTCGCGCGAGGAAGACATCCAGCACGACATGTATCGGCCTTACTACTACGACAAGCTCTCGGCCGGCCTCGATGCAAATGGCAAGCCCATTGCGTGGACGCATCGCATCGTGGGTTCGTCCATCATGGCGCGGTTCGCGCCGCCCGCTTACAAGAACGGTATCGACCCGGACGCCATCGAAGTCGCCGCCGACCTTCCGTATGACTTCCCGAATCAGGTGATCGAATACGTGCGTCAGGAGCCGCGGCATGTGCCGACTGCTTTCTGGCGCGGCGTCGGCCCGACGCGCGGCACGTTCGTCGTCGAGAGCTTTATCGACGAACTCGCTGTGCAAGCGAAGATCGATCCCGTGCAGTACCGGCGCGACCTGCTCAACAAGACACCGCGCGCGCGCAATGTGCTCGATGTCGCGACGCAGGCGGCCGGCTGGGGCAAGCAATCCATGCCGCAGGGCCAGGGACGCGGCGTATCGGTCATGCATGCGTTCGGCAGTTTCTTTTCGATGGTCGCCGACGTCACCGTCAACAAGGACGGCGAGGTGCAAGTCAATCGCATCGTGTGCGCGGTGGATTGCGGCATGGTCGTCAATCCCAATACGGTGGAAGCGCAAGTGCAGGGCGGCATCATCTTCGGCATCACGGCCGCGCTCTATAGCGAGATCACCATCGAAAACGGCCGCGTGCAGCAGAGCAACTTCACCGATTACCGGATGTTGCGCATCGACGAGACGCCGCCTATCGAAGTGCATATCGTCAAGAGCACCGAAGCGCCGGGGGGTATCGGCGAGCCTGGGACGGCGGCGCTCGCGCCCGCCATCACCAATGCGATCTATGCCGCAACGGGCAAGCGCCTGAGGCAGCTACCGGTCGGCAACCAGTTGCGCAGCGCCTAAGGAGACCCCATGAAATTTGCCCTCAGGCCCTTCACGGCCGCGTTTCTCGCGGCGAACATCGCACTCGCGGCAGCGCCTTTGACGGCGCGCGCGGATGCGTCGAGCGACGCGCTCGTCGCGCGCGGTGCTTACCTCGCCAAGGCCGGCGATTGCATCGCCTGTCACTCCGCGCCACGCGGCAAGCCCATGGCAGGCGGCTTGCCCATGACGACACCGCTCGGCGCCATCTACACGACGAACATCACGCCGGACCCGGATACGGGCATCGGCCGCTATACCGAGCAAGACTTCGCGCGTGCGCTGCGCGAAGGCGTCGCGAAGGATGGCCACAATCTCTATCCGGCCATGCCTTACCCGTCGTACGCGAAGATCAACGACGAGGACATGCATGCGCTCTACGCTTACTTCATGCATGGCGTCACGCCGGTCAAGCAGGCGAACCGCGCAGCCGATATCAAATGGCCGCTCAACATGCGCTGGCCGCTCATGCTCTGGAACGCGGTCTTTCTCGACAAAGGCGTCTATAAGGACAAGCCGGGCAAGGACGTGGCATGGAACCGCGGCGCGTATCTGACGCAAGGTCTCGGGCACTGCGGCGCGTGTCACACGCCGCGCGGCATCGCGTTTCAGGAGAAGGGGCTCGACGAGAGCAGCACGGCTTATCTGACGGGCGGCGTGCTCGACAACTGGTTCGGTTCCAATCTGACCGGCGAGCACAATACCGGGCTCGGGCGCTGGTCCGAGCAGGACCTCGTCGCGTTCCTGAAGACGGGCGCAAACGCGCACGCGACTGCATTCGGTTCGATGACGAGCGTCGTCAACAACAGCACGCAGATGCTCACCGATCAGGACGTGACCGCGATGGCGCACTATCTGAAGTCATTGCCGGCTGCGGGCGGCAACGGCAACGCGCCTTATTCATACGATTCGAAGGCGACGAAAGTGTCGTTGACGCGTCCGGCATCGGACTCCGGCGCGCGTGTTTATGCGGCCTTCTGCATGCATTGCCACGGCATCGACGGGCGGGGTTTCGCACCCATGCTCTCGCCGCTTGCGGGCAATCCGAACTTGCTGGAGAAAGATGCTTCGTCGCTTATCAACGTGACGCTGAACGGCACCGAGAACCTCGTTATTCAAGGCGTGCCTGCGCCGTATCCGATGCCTCGCTACGCGCCTGTTCTGAATGATCAGCAGATAGCGGATGTGGTGACGTTTATCCGCGGCGCATGGAACAACAACATGCCGGCTGTGCAGCCCGAGGATGTCGCGAAGATGCGCAAGGCAACGCAGGCAGCGCGATAGCCACCTGTTTTACCGACGCGCGGCATCAGGAAGAAAAATCCATCACGTCCAGATGAATGGAGTTGGACGGATGCGCTAAAAACTTCCGATGCACGCGCGCGCTGATGCGTTCGTAGCCATCGTTCAACGCTTTGAGAAGGCGCTCGTCGCTCGCGCCGACGGGCGCCCAGAAACATTGTTCCAACGCCCTGCGCGTGATGTTGCAGTGAATTTCCCGCTCACGGGAAAACGCGACGAAGCTGACCGTGGCACGGTCCGCCGAAACGGTCGCATTGATGCAGAGCTTGCTTGTCATGATTCGACAGGAGGTTTGCGGTTCGCTGCTTTTATTTTGTCAGAAATCGGTCAGCGTGCGCATGCTCGTTCCGTTGCAACGTACGGCAGCCGCCATACGTGGGCAGCGCGCCTTTCGAACGTTCGTTCGCCCTGTATTGCATTTCCTGCATCGACAAAAGCCGGGCAAGAAAGTGAAACGGTTCTTTTTCAGTTGTACTACCCTTAGAACCGTCTTCGTATGAGCGGGCGCGGAAGCGATCCATCGCGCTCGCAGTGTTTCCTACAACGTCAACACGCAATGCGAGACAGGCGCGCGTTGCGACAAGCCGGAGCGGAGCATGAAGCATCCCTCGCTATTGGATCCGTGGAGCCGTACCCTCGCCATGCTCGACAATCGTTCGGGCCGCTGCACTCATTCCGCGCAAGCAACATCGCCGATAGCCCGCTCTACGGCGAGCGGCGTGCGCGGCAACGTGAACACTTCGAACGGTCATGTGCCCGCTGCAAACATTCGATTGCTCGAGCGCCTGAGTGAATCCACGCTCGCGCTTTCATGGCACGACCCGACATCGTTTAATTATTCAGAGCAGGTGTGGGCGCTCTGCACCGCGCGCAAGGGCGGCGTCTGCGCGTTGAGCGGTCAGGCCATTCGCCGTGGACAACCCGTCTACAGGCCGCGCCGGGTCGGCAGCTCGGTACCGTTGAATAGCGGCGCGATGATCCTTGCGCTCGCGCTCGCGCCCGCCGTTCACGAGTCGACGGAATGATGTCGGGCTCACGCTGTCACTCGACTCAACCGAGCAAAGGGCTATGCGTTTTTGAATAGCCGCTGGCACGGTCATACGCAAGCCCCATTTGAAGCACGGCAAGGTCCGTCTGCGCCGCGCCGATAATCTGCAAGCCCATCGGCAGGCCGTTGGGACCGAAGCCCGCCGGCGCGCATAGCGCCGGCAATGAAGCCATCGTTGCGGGCACGACCGCTTCCATCCAGCGGTGATACGTGTCCATCTTCCGGTCGCCGATGGAAGACGGCCAGTGCATCTCTGCATCGAAAGGAAAGACCTGCGCGGCCGGCATCACCAGAAAGTCGAAGCGTGCAAAGAGCGCGTTGATCGCTCGATACCACGCCGTGCGTTCGCGCACGGCGTCATACACTTGTTGTCCGGAAAGCCGCAACCCCCGCTCGATTTCCCACACGGCTTCCGGTTTGAGCATCGCGCGGCGGGTTTCGTCGCGGTAAAGCGGCGCGTTGGCACCGGCGAACGTGAAGCTGCGCAAGTCGAGCCACGCTTGCCATAAGCGTTCCATATCGAAGTCCACGCGCGCCGCTTCTACCGAGCACCCTGCCTCTTCGAAATGGCGCAACGCGGACACGCAGGTTTCGAGCACGCCGGGTTCCATCGGCAGATGACCGTCGAGGTCGGCCAGCCACCCGATGCGCGTGCCGCGCATATCGCGTTCAAGCGCGGTCGAGAAGTCGGAAGGCGTGTCGCTTCGACGGGAGAGCGGCGCGCGTGCATCGAAGCCTGCCTGAACGGACAGCAGCAAGCCCAGGTCTTCCACCGTGCGCGCGACAGGGCCTACGACGCTGAATTGCTGAAAGAAGACATCGTCGGCGGGACCGTAAGGCACGCATCCGGGCGAACTGCGAAATCCGAACACGTTGTTGAATGCGGCGGGCGTACGCAGCGAGCCCATCATGTCGGTGCCATCGGCGAAAGGCAGCATGTGAAGGGCGACTGCAACGGCCGCGCCGCCGCTGCTCCCGCCCGCCGAGCGCGATGGATCGAAGGCATTGCGCGTGGTGCCGTACACAGGGTTATAGGTATGACCGCCGAGTCCGAACTCAGGCGAGTTGGTGCGCCCGATAAAGAGTGCGCCGGCACGCCGCATCCGCTCGAACACGATGGCATCCGTCTGACTGACTTCGCCTGCGAAAATGGGCGATCCCTTGGTGGTCACCATGTCTGCGACAGGCAGGATGTCCTTCGGCGCTTGAGGAATTCCGTGCAAGGGCCCGAGATTTTCACCGCGCGATAACTGTGCGTCGCGCTTCTTCGCGAGAGCGAGAAGCGCATAGCCGTCTTGCATGGCGACGATTGCATTGACTCGCGGATTCAGGCGGTCCACTTGCGCAAGATAAGCCTGCATCACTTCCACGCATGAGACGTCGCGGGCTTGAATGGCTCGAGATAGCGCGCACGCATCGAGCGACACGATATCGTTTTGCGCATGCGAATCAGAATGCGTTGTGGGCATCGCGTCTTTCCTTGGAACTCTCGTCGCGCTGGCCGGTGAGCATGGCGCGCTTGCCTGCGAAGCCAGGCGTCTTGCGATACACGAAGCCATGTTCGAGAAGCGCCCGCTTGACGAGTCCGGCGCTCGTGTAAGTCGCAAAGGTTGCATCGGGTTTCGCGAGGCGCGCCAGCATGGCAAAGGTGTCGGGCGTCCACATGTCCGGGTTCTTTTTCGGCGCGAAGCCGTCGAGATAGATGGCGTCCGCGGTGAAGCCGAGTGCGAGCGCCAAAGGCCAGGCGTCCGCGATATCGGAAAAGATCAGCGTCAATGCAAGCGCGCCCGATGCAAACATCAGCCGATGCACGCCCGGACTGAGCGGCGGCCATTTAGAGACCAACTCATCTGCGAGCGGGCTGATGGACGCATCGTCGATGATGGCCGCATGCGCGCGCCTCAAATCGTCTGCGCTAAACGGATGCTTCTCGATCGACACGAATTCGAGTCTCTTCGGACGATGAGGATGCGTACGCCACATCGACCAGGTCGCCAGAAAATTGACTCCCATGCCGAAGCCGGTCTCGATGACGTTGAAAGAGGGTTGTTCCCGCCACCGTTCAGGCAGGCCATTGCCTTGCAGGAAGACATAGCGTGCTTGCGCGAGCGCGCCCGACGCACTGTGATAAATGTCGTCGTGCCTCGGGCAATACGGTGTGCCGTCGGCGCGAAAGGCGAGCGACGCCGGCATGATCGGCGTCGTCATGTCTGCGACGGCTTATCCAGTGCAATGCCTAATTCACTCGCCATGTGCTCGACCATCGCGCGCAATTGCGTCACCTCTTGAGCGAGCCGCTTGTGGTCCGCTTTCAGCGCCTCGAATTCCGACAAGGAATGCGACGCACCCGCTGACGCCTCTTGAGAAGGCGCATCGCTCAGGCTCACTTCTCCGCATAGCAAGTGCATCCAGCGGCTCTCGCGCTCGCCCGGCGTACGCGGGAGCTTGACCACGCGAGGCGGATCGCTTTCGGCGAGTTCTTCGAGAAAGCTTTCGACTGACGATATATCGGCAAAGCTATGCAAGCGCGCGCTGTTCGCACGCAGTTCGGCCGCTGTTTGCGGTCCGCGCAAAAAGAGCGTCGCCAGCAGCGCGACGGACTGGCTCGGAATGCCCATCACGCGATTGATGTTGTGCTCGAAACGCGGCACGCGGCTGCTGCTGCCCTCGATGACGAGGGAAAGGCGCTTCAGGCCGTCGATGGTCGTCAGCACTTCGTCTTCGGTCACGCTCATGACGGGCGAACGCGCGGTCTTCTGATTGCAACCCGCAGTGAGTGAATTCAGCGACAGAGGGTAGGTGTCGGGCACCGTCTGCTGCTTTTCGACGAGCACGCCGAGCACGCGCGCTTCGAGCGGTGTGAGTTCGCGCAAGCCGGAACGAGGGGCGCCTTGAAGAGGTGTGTTCATGAACGGTCAGAATGATTCGCCAGGATCCCCATGATACCGGCGCGGACGCGTGCCGACGAAGCGCACCGCCGTGCGGCATGACATTGGCTGTGGCAGTGTGCATAAGCCGGCAGGGCCGCGCTCTTTTGGTGCAGCAGTGATTTCATTGCCCTGCGCTTCTTCCATGCGTTCAACGAATTAGACGTTCGCTTACGACTTGGCATCGAAGTTGCTCGTTGCAATCTTGGCACTGGGCCGCCCGCGCAATGGACGCAAGATGCATCGCGCTTCGAGGTCGCCTATGAAAACCCGCAAGCCGAATGCGCCGCACGGTCATTCGGTGCGCCGCGTCGTCAGGCTCTTCAAGTGATTGCGAGTGCAACCAGAATACCAACCACAAGGGGATCCGTTCCCGGCACGCACTTGATAGGAAAGACCCGCCATGACGCAAGCATTCTTCAACGAGATGTTCGAGCAAAGCCAGCTCGAAGCGCGGGGAGTACCGGCGTCGGCATTTCCTGCCGCGGGCGAACCCCGCACGCACTACCGTGAATTCATGGAGTGGCTGAGCGCGCAAAGCGAAAGGCAAATCGATCTCAAGCGCGCGGAGGCGGACCTGAATTTTCGCCGCGTCGGTATTACGTTCGCGGTGTACGGCAAGAGCGACGTGCCGGGCATCATTCCCGAACGCACTATTCCGTTCGACGTCATTCCGCGCATTTTTCCGGCGGATGAGTGGAAGGCGCTCGAACGCGGTCTCAGGCAGCGCGTGAACGCGCTCAACCGCTTCATCCACGACATCTATCACGATCAGGACATCATTCGCGCGGGCATCATTCCGGAAGCGCAAATCGTGGGCAATGCGCAGTATCGGCCGCAAATGCGCGGCGTCGATGTCACGCGCAATATCTACGCGCATATCGCCGGCATCGATATCGTGCGTGCCGGTCAGGGCGAGTTCTATGTTCTCGAGGACAACTTGCGCGTGCCGTCCGGCGTGTCGTACATGCTGGAAAATCGCAAGATGATGATGCGGCTCTTTCCCGATCTCTTCGCGCGTAACCGCGTCGCGCCGATCGCGCATTATCCGGACTTGCTGCTCGATACGTTGCGCGCGGCTGCGCCCGCCGGCGCGGACAATCCGACCATCGTCGTGATGACGCCCGGCATGTACAACTCCGCGTATTTCGAGCACGCATTCCTTGCGCAGCAGATGGGCGTGGAACTGGTGGAAGGGCAAGACCTTTTCGTCGACGGCGGCTATGTCTATATGCGGACCACGCAAGGTCCTCAGCGAGTGGACGTCATATACCGGCGCGTCGACGACGACTTTCTCGACCCGCTCGTCTTTCGCCCTGATTCGGCATTGGGCGTAGCCGGGCTGATATCGGCTTATCGCGCGGGACACGTTTCATTGTGCAATGCGGTCGGGACGGGTATCGCCGACGATAAGTCCATTTATCCCTATGTGCCGGACATGGTGCGTTTCTATCTCGGTCAGGAGCCGATCCTGAATAACGTGCCGACATGGATGTGCCGCAAGCCCGATGACCTGAAGTACGTGCTGGATCATTTGCCGGAACTGGTCGTCAAGGAAACGCATGGCGCGGGCGGCTACGGCATGCTCGTCGGGCCGTCGTCCACTGCCGCGCAGATCGCCGAGTTTCGCGCGGTGCTCGAAGCGAATCCCGAGAAATACATTGCGCAGCCGACGCTCGCTTTGTCCACTTGTCCGACATACGTGGAAGCGGGCATCGCGCCGCGTCATATCGACTTGCGTCCGTTCGTGCTATCGGGCACCGACGTGCGCATGGTGCCGGGAGGACTGACGCGCGTTGCATTGCGCGAAGGGTCGCTCGTCGTCAATTCGTCGCAAGGCGGCGGAACCAAGGATACGTGGGTATTGGAACGCTAGAGGAACGTTAGAGGAACGCTAGAACACGCAATCGAGACCTACACAATACATACGCGAGACTACCCATGCTGAGCCGTACCGCGGATCATCTCTTCTGGATGGCGCGCTATACCGAGCGTGCCGAAAATACCGCGCGGATGCTCGACGCGAATTATCAACTGTCGCTTTTGCCTCAATCCGACGAATATGCGGAACTCGGCTGGCGGGCGATGCTCTCAATCTCCGAGTTGAGCGGCATCTATTCCGCCGCGCATCGCAGCATGAAAAGCCGCGACGTGATCGACTTCATGGCGCGCGATATATCGAATCCGTCGTCCATCGTCAGTTGTCTGCGTGCGGCGCGCGAGAATGCGCGAGCCGTGCGCAGTTCCACTAACAGCGAGCTATGGGAGACGCTCAATACGACATGGCTCGACTGTCAGCGCATGCTGCATGACGGCATCTTGGAGCGCGAGCCCTATACGTTTTTCGAGTGGGTCAAGTTTCGTTCGCACTTGTCGCGCGGCGTTCAGCTCGGCACGCTCGTCAAGGACGACGCGTTTTACTTCATGCGTCTCGGCACCTTCGTCGAGCGTGCCGATAACACGGCGCGCATTCTCGACGTGAAGTTCGAGATGATGGAGCAGCGCGCCGACACGTCCGCGCAGCCGTTCGACTATCACCATTGGACAGCGGTGCTCGGCTCCGTTTCGGGCTTCGAGGTGTATCGCAAGGTCTATCGCGATGTCATTACACCGGAGCGCGTTGCGGACTTGCTCATTCTCTATCGCGACTGGCCGCGTTCGCTTGCGGCGAGTCTCGCCGAAGTCGAGCAACTCATCATTCACGTGACAAAGGGACGCGATGCCGAAGCCGTGCGGCTTGCGGCGCAACTCAGTGCGGAACTGAGAAACGGCGATATCGGCGAGATTCTGCAAGGGGGCTTGCACGCGTACCTCGTGAGTTTTCTGGCACGCGTGAATGAGCTCGCGAGCAGCATCAGCCGCGAGTTTCTATTGCCTATCGCGGCCGAGGTGCCTTCGGAAAGTCAGAGCCAAAGTCAAAGTCAGACGCAGACGCAGAGAAACGGCGGATCGCAAGCTCAGTCGCAAGCGGAATCGCCGGTGCAGTCACAACGTTCGTCGAGCTGAACCGTGCGTTCAACGCTTGGCCGCCGCGGCGACGACACGATGAACGAAGCGCAGCTTGTCGATGACGGGCGGGGCGAGCGTGAACGGATAGCCATCCGGCATGCCGAGACTGCGGTTCAGGCTATTGAGCGCATACGTGAGCGGAAACCAGCGTTTCATCAGGTCATCGAACGTGCTTTCCTCGATAGGCGTGGTGTCCGTCAGCGTCGGTTCATGCGGGCTGTCGGGCACGAGAACCAGACCGCACGATACGGCCGTGTCCATCGTATCGACGATATGCAGGTAGTGCGCCCACGTCTCGGCCCAGTCTTCCCACGGATGCATGGTGGCATACGCGCTGATGTAATTCTCTGCCCAGTTCGGCGGCGGACCTTCCTTGTAATGGCGATCGAGCGCGGCCCCATAGTCCTGCTGTTCATCGCCGAACGCGGTGCGGAACGGCGCGACGCGCGGCGTATCCGCAATCAGGCGATCGAAGAAATAGTGCCCAGTTTCATGGCGGAAATGGCCGAGCAACGTGCGGTACGGCTCATGCATCGCGGAGCGCACCTTCTCGCGATGCGCGTCATCGGCTTCCGCGATGTTGAGCGTGATGATCCCGTTGTTGTGTCCTGTCATGACGCCGCGACCTTCCTCGTCTCCTTCGAGGAACTGGAATTCGAGGCCATGTTCAGGGTCTTGCTCGCGCGACTGCACGGTAAGACCCAGCTCGGCGAGCGTAAAGAGCAGCCGGCGTTTGGCTGTCTCCAGGCGATACCAGTAGAGGCGGTTGCCGGGCGTTTCCAGATTGGGGATGGTGCTCGTCAACTGGCACGACGAACAGAGCGGCTCCTCGGAATCCGCAGGGACCATCCAGTTGCAGACATTCTCGACCGCGTAATTGTGGCAAGGGCGATAGAGCTGATCTTTGGCGAGGGGATGAAGGCTCTTCCACGCGCCGTCCTCCGTCTCGTCGAATGCACTGATCTGACTCAGTTCGGGAACATAGCCGAGCTTCGCGCCGCAGTTTTCGCAATGCGTATTTTCGAAGAACACAAGTTGATTGCAGCGGTTGCAGTGAAAGGTCTTCATTATGTGAGCCGGAGGGAGGGATCGAACCGGATGTTGCCCGGAAGTCAGCGCCATGGCGCAAACAACGTGCCTCTTGCGAAGGTTCAGGGTCCAGTCGTTAGCTGCAAACGGAAAAAGGAGTCGGTGTGTCCATACGTGTCGCGTTGAACCATGTTACGCATTATCGCTATGACCGGCTCGTCGGTCTCTCGCCGCAAGTCGTTCGCTTGCGGCCCGCTCCGCATTGCCGCACGCCGATTCTTTCGTACTCGATGCGCGTCGAACCGGTGGATCACTTCATCAACTGGCAGCAGGACGCATTCGCCAATTACCAGGCGCGCCTCGTTTTTCCCGAGAAAACGCGTGAATTCAAGGTAACGGTGGATCTGGTGGCCGAGATGGCCGTCTACAACCCGTTCGACTTCTTTCTCGAACCGTCTGCGGAATCGTTTCCCTTCAGCTACGCGCCCGAGTTGCTGCACGACCTCGCGCCTTACATGATCAAGCGCGAACTGACGCCGCGATTCGCCGCGTTCGTCGAAAGCATCGACCGTTCGGCGCAGCCCACAGTCGATTTTCTCGTCGGACTGAATCAGCGCCTATCGCGTGAGATCCGTTATCTCATTCGCATGGAGCCGGGCGTGCAAACGCCGGAAGAAACGCTGGTGAGCGCGGCAGGCTCTTGCCGCGATTCGGGCTGGCTGCTTGTCGAGACGTTGCGGCATCTCGGGCTCGCAGCGCGCTTCGTGTCGGGCTATCTGCTGCAACTTGCGCCGGATGTGAAATCGCTCGAAGGCCCGAGTGGCACCGACGTCGATTTCACCGATCTTCATGCGTGGTGCGAAGTCTTCTTGCCGGGCGCAGGCTGGATCGGTTTCGACCCGACCTCCGGCTTGCTCGCGGGCGAAGGCCACATACCGGTCGCGTGTACGCCCGAGCCGGATAGCGCGGCGCCTGTCTCTGGTGCCGTGGACGAATGCGAAGTCGAGTTCGGGCATTCGATGTCGATCGAGCGCGTGCGTGAAACGCCGCGCGTGACGAAGCCTTATAGCGAGGACGATTGGCAGGCCGTGCTGCGCATGGGCGAACAGGTCGATGCGCAACTCGACGCGTCGGACGTGCGTCTGACGATGGGCGGCGAGCCGACCTACGTCTGCGTGCGCGACCGCGATGCACCGGAGTGGAACACGGACGCGCTTGGTCCGACCAAGCGCGCTTACGCGGTATCGCTGATGGACAAGCTACGCGCGCACTACGGCGCGGGCGGCTTCCTGCATATCGGGCAGGGCAAGTGGTATCCGGGCGAGCAGTTGCCGCGCTGGGCGCTGTCGCTGTTCTGGCGCGCGGACGGCGAGCCTTGCTGGCACGATCCCGCGCTCTTCGCCGACGAACGGCAGCCCGCGAACTACACCGCGGACGACGCCGCCCGCTTCATTCGTCACCTCGCGGGCAAGCTGTCTCTGAATGCTGAATACATTCAGCCGGGTTACGAGGACACGTGGTACTACTTGTGGCGCGAACGCCGTCTGCCTGTCAATGTCGACCCGTTCGACTCCCGCCTGGACGATGAACTCGAGCGCGTGCGCTTGCGCCGGGTATTCGATGCGGGGCTGCCCTCGGTCACGGGCTACGCGTTGCCGATCGCGCGCGAGGAAAGCGCGGCAGGGCGGCCGGGCCGCTGGACGACCGGCCCGTGGTTCTTCCGCGATGAGCGGATGTACCTCGTTCCGGGCGATTCGCCGATGGGCTACCGTTTGCCGCTGAATTCCCTGCCGTGGGTTGCCGAGGCGGACTATCCGTGGCAGCACGAACACGATCCGTTCGCGCCTTCCGTGCCGCTGCGTCGCGCCGCCGAACTGCGCATGCAGTACGCCGACCGTGATGCTGCATTCGGCATGCAGCATGCCGCACGCAAAATTCCGGGCGACGCGACTGAGGACTCCACCGGCGAAGCAACGCAAGCGACCACTGCCGACGCGAAGAGTCGCATGCCCGAGCGCGGCGAGTCTGCCGGCTGGATCGCGCGTACCGCGATCTGCGTCGAAGCACGCGACCCGGCGCGCGCGGCCGGTCCGAAGGTCGAAGCGGCAACGCTCGAAAAGTCAGGGCAAGGCAACAAGTTGATGCACGTGTTCATGCCGCCGCTCGTTTCGCTCGACGACTATCTCGACATGCTCGCGGCCGTCGAAGCGACCGCCGCCGATCTCGGCATTCCCGTCATCATCGAAGGCTATCCGCCGCCGCGCGACGCGCGCCTTAAGGTGCTTCAGGTGACGCCCGACCCTGGCGTGATCGAAGTCAACATTCATCCGGCGTCGAACTGGGCGGAACTCGTCGAGCACACCGAATACCTCTATGGCGCCGCGCACGAGTCGTATCTGAGTCCGGAGAAGTTCATGTTGGACGGCCGGCATACCGGCACAGGCGGCGGCAACCATTTCGTGCTCGGCGGCGCGACGCCGCCCGATAGCCCGTTCCTGCGGCGCCCGGATCTGCTGGCAAGCCTGATCGCGTACTGGCACAACCATCCGTCGCTATCGATGCTGTTTTCGGGGCTATTCATCGGACCGACGAGTCAGGCGCCGCGCATCGACGAAGCACGCAACGATCAGGTGTACGAGCTCGAGATCGCGTTTGCGGAATTGCAGCGGCAAGTGGATCTGCTCGGCGGGCGCGGCAGCGCCAAAGTGCCGCCGTGGCTTATCGACCGCATTTTGCGCAACATCCTGATCGACGTGACCGGCAATACGCATCGGGCGGAATTCTGCATCGACAAATTGTATTCACCCGACGGTCCGACCGGCCGCCTGGGTCTGCTCGAACTGCGTGGATTCGAAATGCCGCCGCACGCGCGCATGAGTCTCGTGCAGCAACTCCTGCTGCGCGCGCTCGTCGCCCGCTTCTGGGAGAAGCCCTATACGGCGCGGCTCACGCGCTGGGGCACGGAGTTGCATGATCGCTTCATGCTCGGCACTTTCGTGCAGATGGACTTCGACGATGTGATCGCCGAACTGCGCGATGCGGGCTTTGCCTTCGACAGGAATTGGTTTGCGCCGCATTTTGAATTCCGTTTCCCGGTCGTCGGTGCGTACGAAACAAGCGGCATCGCGATGACCATTCGCCACGCGCTGGAACCGTGGCACGTCATGGGCGAGGAGGGCATGATCGGCGGCACGGTGCGCTATGTCGATTCGTCGGTCGAAAGGCTCGAAGTACGCGTGCTCGGGCTCAACGGCAGTCGACATGTCGTGACCGTCAACGGCGAGCCCGTGCCGCTGCAACCCACAGGGCGCGTCAGTGAGTATGTCGCGGGCGTGCGGTTTCGCGCGTGGTCGCATGCGACCTCGCTGCATCCGACTATCGGAGTGCATGCGCCGCTGACTTTCGATATCGTGGATACATGGACCGGTCGCGCGATCGGCGGCTGCCAGTATCACGTCGCGCATCCGGGCGGCCGCAACTATCAGACGTTCCCGGTGAACGCGTATGAAGCGGAGAGTCGCCGGCGTGCGCGTTTCTTCGCGAGCGGCCATACGCCGGGCGCGATGCATGTGGCAACACGCGAGCCTAGCCTCGAATTCCCGTTCACGCTCGACCTGCGCCGCTCATGAAAGCCGTTGACGCGCGCAAGCATGACAAGTGAGGCCATCTTGGCGTTCCAATCGACATTGCCTTTCGATACCACGGCCGCGCATACCGACGCTTTGGCGCTCCTGCGCGCGTTGCCTGTACGCGAAGGGCACTGGGACGAGTTGCGCGACGCTTCGGGGCACATGCGAGAGCCGTGGCGGCGGTTCTTCGAATTGCTCGGCGAGCAGGGCATCGCGCGTCTCGACGACGGCGTGGCAGCCGTCGCGCGACAGATACGCGATAACGACATCACCTACAACGTCTATGCGGATAACGGCGAGCCGCGCGCGTGGTCGCTCGATCTCTTGCCGCTATTGATCGACGAGCGCGAATGGGCGGTCATCGAACGCGGCGTGGCGCAGCGCGCCCGCTTGATGGAGGCGATCGTCGCCGATGCCTACGGTGCTCAAACGCTTCTACAACGAGGGCTGTTGCCTGCTGCGCTCGTGTTCGGGCATCCGGGCTATCTGCGCCCGGTGAAGGGCTTCGTGCCTGCGAACGGGGGCTATCTGCAGATCGTCGCGATCGATCTCGCGCGTGCGCCGTCGGGCGAATGGACCGTCATTGCTCATCGCACGGAGGCGCCGTCGGGCCTGGGCTACACGCTCGAAAACCGCATGATCGTGGCGAGTCTTTTCAGCGATGCGTTCCGCACCCTGCGCATCAATGGGCTTGCATCGACGTATTCGCAACTCGTCGCGACGCTTGCGCAGGCGGCCCGAGGCATCATGCGCAATGATGAAAGCGCCGGCAGCGACGCGCCTCACATCGCGCTGTTGAGTCCTGGGCCCTTCAGCGAAACGTACTTCGAGCACATCTTTCTCGCGCGTTATCTGGGCGTGACACTCGTGGAAGGAAAGGACCTGACCGTACGCCACGACAAGCTGTACCTGAAAACGCTGGCGGGCCTCTCGCGCGTGCATGCCGTGCTGAGGCGTCTGGACGATGCGTTCTGCGATCCGGTCGAGTTGCGCGCGGATTCGACCATCGGCGTTCCCGGACTGTTGCAGGTCATGCGCGCGGGCAACGTTGCCGTTTCCAATGTGCCCGGCGCGGGCTTCACGGAATCGCCCGCACTACATGCATTTTTGCCGGGCATTGCGCGTGCGCTGCTGGACGAGGAATTGCATCTGCCTACCGTGCCGACGTGGTGGTGCGGCGAAGATGCCGCGCGACGCGAAGCCTTCGAGAAGCTCGATCGCGCTCTCGTGGTTCCCACTTGGTCCGGCATGCATGAGGAGGGCGCGCCCGGCATCGAAGCGGGATCGCAGGCGCTGGCGGGCTGGCGCGAGCGCATCGAGCGCGCGCCCGACATGTTCACCGTACAGGAAGACCTGCCGTTTTCGAGTGCGCCGCGCTTTCACGATGGCGCACTCGGCTCTCGCTCATGTGTCTTGCGTGCCTATGCCATCGCGCGGCCCGACGGAAGCTGGAGCGTGATGCCCGGCGGCTTCACGCGCCTCGCAGCGGACAAGCGCCCCACGGTGTCGATGCAGTTCGGCGGCAGCAGCGTGGATACATGGGTGCTGGCTACCCATCCTGGTCCCGCGGTGCCGCTGCGTCCATCGCCGATGCAGCCCGGTGATTTGCGCAAGCATCGCGTGGTATCGAGCCGCGCGGCGGAGAATCTGTTCTGGGCCGGACGCTATGGCGAGCGCGCCGAAAACAACGTGCGTCTGTGCCGCCTGTTGCTCGGCACGCTCGAAGCCAGTGATGCCGACGAGATGTTTCCCACGCTCGTCGAACTCGCCGCGCAATGCGGACTCATTCCGTCCATCGATACGCTTGCGCGAAGCTCGCCACACGCATTCGAGCGCGTGCTCGTCGCCGGACTGGCGGAGACGGCATCGGCCACGAGCATCGGCGGCAATCTCGCGAATCAGGCGCATGCATGCGGCGAGATTCGCGATCGGCTTTCCACCGATCACTGGCGCACGATTCTCGCGGCGCGCAACGACTTTCGCGATGCGCTCGCGCGCCTCGGCCTCATCACGCCCGACGTGCCGAGGGATTATGACCGCGTGATGTTGAGCGGCGCGCTGGAACAGCTTGCGACTCAACTGCTCGCGATTAGCGGCGCGCAAGGCGATCGGATGACACGCGATGAAGCGTGGCGCATGATCTTCATTGGCAGGATGATCGAGCGTGTGTCGACGATGGCTACTTTCCTGCGCGTGTTCGCGACGCAAGGCACGTTGACGCATCCGGCCGGCTTCGACTTGCTGCTGCATCTTTTCGATACCACGCTTACCTATCGCTCGCTTTATCCCGGCCGGCTAGAGGCGGCCGCGTTGATCGACCTGATCGTCGTGGACCCGACGAATCCGCGCGGACTCTATGGCGTGCTGGTCCGCTTGCGCGCGAAGCTCGATGAGATGATGAAGACCGCGGGCGCAGCACGGCGCGCGCATTTCATCGGTATTTCGCTGGACCTCGATACCTTGCCGCCCCTCGATGCATTGTGCAAAGCCGATGAAAACGGGCGGTTCGGCGCGCTCGTGCTGCTTTGCGACCGGCTGCTTGCATCTGTGAGCGCGGCATCGAACGAAGTCAGCGCGCACTACTTCAGTCACGCCAATCCCATTGCTGCACAGGTGTCCTAATGACCTCGACGATCGACAAAGCGCCAAGATCGACGACGCTCGCAGTGACGCATCGCACGACATATCGCTATTCGACGCCCGTCGAGATCGCCCAGCACCTAGCGACTATCCGTCCGCTGCATACGCCGTGGCAGCAGGTCATCGCGCATTCGGAGCGGATAGATCCGGCTCCTTCGTATGTGCATAGCCGTGTCGACGCATTCGGCAACGACCTGCTCTATTTCTCGCTGGACGCGCCGCACGAGCGTCTTTCGATGACAAGCGAAACCACGGTTCGTCTGAGTCCACGCTGGACGAAGCTCGACCCTCGGGCGACGCCGCCGTGGGAAGAGGTCGCACGACGGCTGCGCTACACGGCCGGTTCGCCGTTTGTCCGTGAGTCGGAATACTGTTATGGGTCGCCCAACATTCAGTTGACTCAGGCGTTGCGTGATTACGCGTTGCCGAGTTTCGTGCAAGGCACGCCACTGATCGCGGGCGCAATCGACCTCATGCACCGCATCCATGCCGACTTTACGTATAAGCCCTCATCGACCGCATTCGATACGCCCGCTACGCGCGCCTTCGAACTGCGCCAGGGCGTATGTCAGGATTTCGCGCAAGTGATGATCGGCTGCCTTCGCACGTTGGGCTTGCCGGCGCGTTATGTGAGCGGCTATCTGCGCAACGACCCGCCGCCGGGTCAACCGCGACTGATCGGCGCGGATGCCTCGCATGCGTGGGTGTCGGTGCATTGCCCGAAAAGCGGGTGGATCGACCTCGATCCGACCAACGACGTGCTCGCCGATCTGGACCACGTGACGCTTGCAACCGGCCGTGATTACAGCGACGTGTCCTTGTTGCGCGGCATGATTCTCGGCGGCGGATCGCATCATGTCGACGTTGCGGTGAACGTTCTCGCGCTATAAAAGCCGGCAGAGTTGTGCATTTATGCGCTACGGCGGCAGCGCTTCAACATTTTTGTATAGCATGGCGTGCTGCTGTCGCGGCTTCGCATACTCGACTCGTTCGCTTCGGCCGCGGCGCAGCAAGCCCGAGAAAGAGGACGTCATGCAACTTGGGATACTCGTCTATATCGACAACAGCGAGCAGATGCTCGAGGAATTCGGCTGGCTCTATAAGAGCGTTATCTATTCGGGCGTACTCGAAAGTGGCGGGATCGTTGCGGTGTGTCACCCGGCAATTGCGACCCGGTTGCCCGAGGATGCTCGCATCGAGACCATACCGAGTGTGCCTTATGCCGAACGCAATCCGCCGTGGCACGGTTACGGCTATATCAACTCCGTCGCGAATCTCGCGGAGCCTGCGGTAAGCGAGGCGTGCGCCCGCTTCGACTACATTCTGAAGACGGATTGCGATACGTTCGTTACTCCGGCGCTGAGAGACTTCCGTCCCTCTGGCCTTTGCGCAGGATTCGGCGCCTATGCCTACGATGCTTCGGTGCGCGCACGGCTTTCCGACATATCGGCGCGCTGGGGTTATCCGCACACTGGGCTTCACAACGTCGGCGCTTCGCTGCTCGGGCCATCGGAATGGCTGCGAAACTATCTCGCTGCGCAAACCGAAGCCTGCAACCGGCTGCTCGATGAAGAATTCCGCGATTTCGAAGGTGCGTGGCCCGGCTGGTGCAAGCAGGTGCTGACCATGTATGCAGGCGAGCTCGCCCTGCGATTGACTTACCCGCAGGCCTGCACGCTCGGATTGCTGGATCACTTCTCCTTCGCGGATCGCAAGCTAGGTAGCGACGTCTTGCACATTCATGCGTGGCATACGGACACGTACTGGTCGAAGCATCGCTATCGTAAAGGCGAGTACGCGCATATGGCGCTGGAGGATATCGATATCCGCAGCATCGCCGGCTATTGCCACTGGCTTGCGCAAGCGCCGCTGGAAGAGGCAAAGCGGCGCGCGTCGGAGCGTGCCGCCTAGAAGCCATTCATCGAGCGAACCCGACTCTCACTTCTTGCGCGTGTACCGGACCCAAACGACATCGTTATCCAGCTTCTCGACTGACTCCAGCTTCAGATAAGAGGGCTTCTGCCACTTATCCATTGCCACTTCGAATGACGAAGGATGCGCGTCACGCCCATCGACGAGCGGCATCAGCAACACGCTGACTTCATCCGCCAGTTGCGCGTTGACGAATGCTCCGGACACGTGACCGCCTCCCTCGACGATGAGCTTGTCGATCTTCAGTTCGCGGCCGAGCGTCTCCACGACGCGGTGAAGATCGACGTCGTCCTTGCCCCCAAAAAGATATGACGCGCCGATCGACTGAAGGTGCGCGAGATAATCGTCCTCCACGCTCTCCGCCAGGACTTCGACGATATGCGAGTCGAGCGCGGTGTCGGTCTTCCAGCCGACGCGGCCCTTGGGGTCGATCGACACGGCGTACTGGCTCGCGTCGCGCTTGGCGAAATGATCCGTGCGTGGCAGCGGGCTCTTGGCGAGACCGCGTGGATACTCTCGGTCCTTCGCGTGCGAGATTTCCTGCATGGTGACGCGGCCGCATAACCAGGCATCCGCGTTGAAACTGGCGGCCGTCTCCTCATAACAAGGGCTGGCGAAGTCGAGATGCCAGCCGTCCGTGAGGCTTCGGCCATCCACTGAAGACATCATGTGGCAGACGATGTACATCGGTTCTCCCTTGTCGATCTTGCGCTGAACTTGCGCGGCGTCGGCGTCTCAAATGCCGGGCTTCTCGTCCGGTGGCAAAGGGCCTTCCTGGTCGATGGTGCTGCCCTGACGCCAGACGTCCTTTCCCGCCTCCGAGAGCTTGCCGCTGCTCGAGTCCTTGTTCGCTTCGGTGCCTTCAACGGCCATCTTGCCTCCTGCCTGCTCCTGCGCGGGCAGTTTCTCGCCTTTCTCCGCCTGAATGCGGTCTTCCTGCGATCGTCCGGCATGCGTCGTCATCGTATCCTCCGATTCGTTGAATTGGACACGTTAGACTCGTAGCAAACGGCAAGCCAACCCTCGGGCGCGGTATCGGGTCCGGATCAGAAGCGCGCGATCGGTGGAACTACATAGGATGGCTAACTAGTAGCTTTAGAACGTCTCCCAGTCGCCGCTATTCGTCGCGGTTGCCACGGGCTTGTGCACCGCAGGTTCGACGCGTTTTGCTGTCACCGTCGGCTTTATCCGCTCCAATGCCGGAGCAGCGGCAGGGCGCTGCACTGTCGGAGCCGTCGCCGGACGCGGGCGGCTTTCTCTCGACACAGACGTCACCGCATGCGCGGCCACCACGGCTGCGCTCGGGCTCGTGCGAAAGACGCTGACGGCTTTGCGAAGCGCTTCGGCCTGGTCTTCCAGCGAGCCGGCCGCTGCGGCCGCTTCTTCGACGAGCGCGGCGTTCTGCTGCGTGACTTCGTCCATCTGTGAGATGGCCTGATTGACCTGCTCGATGCCGCGGCTTTGCTCGTGCGATGCAGACGCGATCTCGCCCATGATGTCGGTCACGCGCTGAATCGCGGACTGCACGCTGCGCATGGTTTCGCCTGCCTTCGCGACGAGTTCGGTGCCTGCGCCGACGCGGCTGCCCGACGTCTCGATGAGCGCCTTGATTTCCCTAGCCGCGCTGGACGAACGCTGCGCGAGGCTGCGCACTTCGCCTGCCACGACCGCGAAGCCGCGGCCTTGTTCGCCGGCGCGCGCGGCTTCCACTGCGGCATTGAGCGCCAGAATATTCGTCTGGAACGCGATGCCCTCGATCATGCCGATGATCTCCGCGATCTTCCCCGAGCTTTCTTCGATGCCGGCCATCGTCTCCACGACCTGCCCGACGATCGCCGTGCCTTCGTTGGCGACGGCGGTCGCGTTCTCGGCGAGATCGCTGGCTTGACGCGCGTTGTCGGCGTTCTGCTTCACGGTCGAAGTCAGTTCTTCCATGCTCGCAGCCGTTTCCTCTAGCGATGCGGCCTGTTCTTCCGTGCGCGACGAGAGATCCGTGTTGCCGGCGGCGATTTCCTTGGTTGCGCCCGCAATGGCGTTGGCAGACGCAGTCACGGCCCCCATCGTTTGCAGCAACCGGTCCTGCATGGCCCGCACCGATGCCATCAGACTCGCATCGTCGCCTGCCGCGACACGCACGGTCTCCGTGAGATCGCCCGCCGCGATGCGTTTGCACGCGTCTGCGACGTCCCTCGGATCGCCGCCGAGCCTGCGCAGCACATTGCGGATGATCCAGCCCATCGCCACGGTCAATGCAAGGCCGATGACGCCGACGATCGCGAGCATCGCAAGAAGGCGCCGGCCGAATTCACGGTTGATGTCGTCGACGTAAGCGCCCGTATAGACGTGCCAGTCCCACGCGCGAACATACTCGCCGTAAGCGATCTTCGGCAGCGCCTCCGTTTGGCCCGGCTTCGGATAGAGGTAATCGGTCAGGTGCGTACCGTCGAGTCCGTGCTTCACGATCGCCGCCGTGAAGTGCTTGCCGGTCTTGTCGACCAGATCGTTGATCTTGTTTTCGGTTTCGGGGCGCATCGGATTGAGCAATTGCAGCATCGTCGAGTCGACGACGAGCAGATAGCCGCTCTGCCCATAGCGCACCGGCCGCAGATGCGCGATGGCCGCGCGCTTGGCTTCTTCGGCGGGCATCGCGCCGCTTTGCGCCTGCTGCACGTAGAAATTCACCACGCTCACGGCGGACTGGACCTGCTCGGCCAGCGCCTGCTGGCGGTCGTGCATCATCAATGTGCGCGTCATGGCCGCGCTCGTGAGCGAAAGCACGATCAAACTCAGCCACACGAACCCCACGGTGCTCCACAGCGTTGCCTTGAAACTCATTCTCTTCATTTGTCCCGCCCTTGCGTTCAACTTTCGTTTTGCCGACATGGTCAATATCGGCTCGTTTGCCGGAAAGTTGAACGTTTGCTTTCAGACTGGCCGTGTACCGGGATACCGGATCGTTTCGCGCCAATGCAGGCGCCGTATCGTCTGATGAATGCGCGTTAGCGTACTTAAGTGCCGCCGCCTGCCCGGTAACGTATGCGGGGAGACATGGACCATCCCCGCATAGAGGGATGGCATCTGCCCCATCGAGATACGAACATGGTATTGGTCAAACTAAGCGCACAGGAACTTCAAATCGGCACGCCGCTTCCTTTCGCGGCCTATTCGGCAAGCGGCAAGCTTCTTTTGACGAGAGGCTATTGCGTGCGGTCCGAAGGGCAGCGCGACCGGATTCTCGCCGCAGGCGGGTTTCGCGATGAAGACGCGCCGACCGAGCGACCGCATGCGGAAGGCGTCAGGTCGAGCGAGCTGCTGATATCGACCGCGAAGCACCACGCGTCCATTAACCGTCCCAAGGTCGATCGCGCGGCAGCCGTTACCGGCACCTTGCCGAAAACGCTGGAAAGCATGCAGCTGACGCTAGTCGGCTGCGGTCACCCGCCGGTGCAGGCCGAATTTGTCGGTTGCGTGGCGGGCAGCGCGCTGGTCGTTACGGCAGGCAGCGCGCATGAGTTGTTGGACGCTGGAATGTCCGTCGAATGCAAAGGGCTTCTCGGGCGCAAGATCTACCGTTTCTCGAGCACGGTGATCGGACGAAGCGATTCGCCTGTGAAAGTCGTTTATCTCGCGTATCCGGAAACCGTGCAAACGCATATCGTGCGCAAGGACGTTCGAGTCTCGACCGAACTGGCAGGCCGTCTCATCAGGAACGATTGTGTCGCGGCGGGCTTCGACGTCGCCGTGGTCAATGTCAGCCTCGGCGGCGTGGCGTTGCGTCTGGCGGACGCGCTCGTCAATGTCGGCGAACACTTCAAGCTCGCGCTGCGCCTGCGCGCAGACGGGAAAGTGCATGCGGTGGTGTTCAACTGCGTCGTGCGCAATCTGCGTCAAGCGGCGGGCAGCGTGCTCGTCGGCGCAGAGTTCAGTAACCGGTCCCTCGACACGACCGCGCTGCTCAGGATTCACATGTTCGAGACGGCGACGGGCAGCGCGTCGGAATGAGGATCGCCACCAGACGATGTGTCATTGGCATAACTGACGAAGTCAGCAGGCAAGCTTCGAGGGAAACCGCATTATTGGCGCCGACCGATTGAACCACTGGTCGCCCGGACGACACTTCGCCCGAAACACGTAAGTGCTACAAGCAAACGCTGGCTCGCTTTCGAACGATCGAGCGTATGCGCGGGGCCATCTCCGAACGCATGCACACCTGCTATGTGGCCTACCGCACATTCTATATTTCGGAATGCAAATAACGCATTGAACGTTCGTTGCGGTGGTCCATACTCTAAGCGCCGGGGCAGCGTAGAAAACCGGCCGTCCGTTCTGCTGCAACGCACCCGCTCAGGGCCGCCTTGCAGGTCCTCTTTGTGCGCTCCCTGGGGGGTGTATGGTCTCCAATTCGACTAAGCGACGCGCGTTTCTGAAGGGAACGGCGTCCGCACTCGCTATTGCATCGCTTCCACGGTGGGGCGTAGCGGCCACTGCTCCATTTATCAGACTCGAATGGCAAGTGTTCAAAACCACGCCGCATTATGCGTCGTATCTCAACGCGGTGCGCACGATGAAAGCCTCCACCGACAGAAGGAGCCCCTCATCGTGGCAGTACTGGGTCGATGTTCACAACAATTACTGCCCGCACAGCGCCGCCTATTTCCTGACGTGGCATCGCGGTTACCTGTATTACCTCGAGCAACAGTTGCGAACCGTATCCGGCGACGCAACGTTGACCTTGCCCTACTGGGATTACTACACGTATCCGGTGATCCCTTCTGAATTCACAGATACCGCGAGCAGCAATCCGCTCTATGTCCCGCGGATCAATACCAATGTCTATCAGGCGCTCGATTTGAGTCCTTTCTCTTCGAGCGTGTATAACTTCCAGCGCGGCACCAGCAACGCATTCGAGCCCAAGCTCGAAAACGCGCCGCACAATCCGGTTCATGACATCATCGGTAACTACATGGCCGATATCGCCACCGCGCCGATCGATCCGATCTTCTACCTGCATCACTGCAATATCGATCGCCTGTGGAACGCATGGTCGTTGCGCTCGACGAGCAGAGTGCCGGTGGCCACCAGCAGCTACTGGAACGGCTACTTCACGTATGCGAAGGGCTTGACCATCTCGAAGTCCAAAACGCGCACGACCACCGGGATGAGTTATGACTACGCCAACGACACCATGCCCGCTGTGCTGCCGCGACAGGCGCAACAAGGGAGGATTATTCGCGTGCAAGCACAGATCGGCGCCATTCAGGCGCGGCCGCAGACCGGCGCATTCACGCCGAGCCCCGGGCGCACGGTGTCGGCGACGCGCCGCTCCCTGGGAGGCGTGAAGGGCGTCGTATTGGGCGAGACCTCGATCAGCGCGAGCATACCGCTGCAGGCCGCGAACGCCACGGCTTTGAAAGACGTGTTGACGTCTTCCCCTGCGGCTGGACTCAGCGAATCGTCGAAAGCATTGCAGGCGACGCCGCAGGCAACGAGCGGGTTCCAATACGTGAAGGTCGTGCTCGATGGCATCGCGATGCCCGCAGCGGCGAGAAAGGGCGGCTTCTTTTATAACGTCTATCTGAATCTTCCTGCAAGCGGCGATGTCGACGCCGTGAAGTCACAGCACTTCATCGGCACGTTGGGCGCGTTCCAGGTTGCGACCGCCGCGCATCACGGTATGAACGCGATCGACTACGACGTCACTGAAGTGCTCGCGCAACTCGGCATTTCGAATGTGAACGACGTCGTGATTTCCTTCGTGCGCGTGAGCGGGGCGAATTCGCCGAAGGGAATCGCTGTTTCCATCAACGAGGCGCGCATCGAACTCGGCACGGATGCCCCATAGCCGCAGATCATCGCGTCGCGGCGAACTGCACGCCGCGACGCGATCCGTCCTTGGCATCTCAGCGCAGATTGGTTCGCGCCAGTTCAATCAGTTCATCGCCGCGACCGCTGAACACCGCGCGCAGCATGTAGAGGCTGAAGCCTTTCATCTGTGCGAAGTCGATGGACGGCGGAATCGCGAGTTCGTGCTTGGCCGTCACGACGTCGACGAGCGCCGGGCCCGGATGCGCGAACGCATCCCTGAGCGCGCCTTCCAGTTGCTCCGATTGCTCCACGCGCACGGACCAGATGCCCGCGCCCTTCGCGATCTGCGAAAAGTCCGTCTTGGATAGATCGACGTTGGTGTCGAGATACCCCGCAGCCTTCAGCTCCATCGAAACGAAGCCGAGCAGGCTGTTGTTGTAGACGATGACCTTGATCGGCAACTCATGCTGCACGGCCGTGAGCAGATCGCCGAGCAGCATGGAAAGCCCGCCGTCTCCTGAAAGCGAAACCACCTGCCGATGCGGATTCGCCGCCTGCGCGCCGAGCGCCTGCGGCATGGCGTTCGCCATCGAGCCGTGATTGAACGATCCGTGCAACTGACGCTTGCCGTTCATCGACAGATATCGCGCGGCCCATAGCGTGGGCGTGCCGACATCGACGGTGAAGATGGCATCGTCGGCTGCGGCCTCGTCGACGAGTTTGGTCAGATATTGCGGATGGATGGGGCGGTCAGGCGCGGATGGCGTGGCGAGATGATCCAGCTCCTTGCGCGCATCCGCATAGTGTTCCAGCGCGTTTTCCAGGAAGCGCCGCTGCGTCTTGCGTTGCAGGCGGGGCATGAGCGCCGCGACCGTTTCCTTCACCGTGCCGATGAGACCGAGCGCGAGCGGCGCGCGCCGGCCAAGTTGCGAACCCCGGTTGTCGACCTGCACGATTTGCGCGTTCGGCGGATAAAACGGCCGATAGGGGAAGTCGCAACCGAGCAGCAGCAGCGTGTCGCACGACATCATCGCGTGATAGCCGGAGCTGAAGCCGATGAGTCCGGTCATGCCCACATCGAAAGGATTGTCGTATTCGATGAACGGTTTGCCGCGTAACGCGTGAACAATCGGCGCGCCGAGCGTATCCGCGAGCGCGACCACTTCGTCATGCGCGCCTGCAACGCCGCTGCCGCACATGATGGTCACCGCATCGCAGCCGTTCAGCATATGCGCGAGTTTGTCGAGTTCGGCGTCGGCGGGCACGATGGTATGCGGCGCCGTCGGTGTCCAGTGCGCGGGGGCATCGGGGCCTTCGGACAGCGCGACATCGCCCGGCAGCACGATTACCGCGACCCCGCGCTCTTCCAGCGCGGTGCGCATGGCGCGCTCCAGCACGCGCGGAAACTGCGAAGCGTTCGACACGAGTTCGACGAAGTGACTGCATTCGCTGAAATACGTCTGCGGATGCGTTTCCTGAAAGTACCCGAGCCCGATTTCCGTCGACGGAATATGCGCCGCGATGGCAAGCACTGGCTGACGATTGCGATGACAGTCGTATAGCCCGTTGATGAGATGCAGGTTACCCGGTCCGCAACTGCCCGCGCATACGGCAAGCCGGCCCGTGGTCGCGGCATCCGCGCCTGCGGCGAACGCGGCCGCTTCCTCATGCCGCGTATGCATCCAGCGAATGGTGCCTAACGCGTCGAGGCTGTGCGCGAGACCGTTGAGGCTGTCGCCCGTGACGCCCCAGATGCGCTCGACGCCTGCTGCGGCGAGTGTCTTTGCCAGATAGTCCGCGATTGAATGCTTGGCCATGTGCTTTCCTGAAGAAAACGCGCACCATGCGCGATGTGATCGACTCAGAAGGCGTCGCTGAAACGACAGCGTGACAAACTCACTCGGGAATGATGCGCTCGCGCTTCAGACGATCAAACAGCGCGAAGAACGAGTCAGGCGTGCTCTGATAATCGAGGAAGCCGGCCTTGCGGCTCTTCGTCATGTCCGTGAGTACTTCCATCGGACGTCCGAGATCCGCATCCGTATGCCACCAGGAGACGAGCTTGTCTACTTCCGGCTCTGCCAGTGCATGCCGCGCCGCGATCTCGGCCCACGTCTTGGCGGCCTGCTGCATGCGGCCTTCCAGCGGTCTCGTCTCGCCATCGAAAGGCGCAGGCTCGATACCGAAGTAATTGGCGATGCGCTCCCACATCCATTTCCAGCGGAACACGTCGCCATTCACGACGTTGAAGTCTTCGTTGCGCGCTTCGGGCCAGGTCGCTGCCCATTCCAGATGCCGCGCGAGAAGACGCGCGTCCGTCACGTCGGTCAGGCCGTGCCATTGCGCGGCCGAACCGGGGAACACGAACGGTTCGCCGGTTGCCCGGCACATGCTCGCATAGACGGCGAGCGTCACGCCCATGTTCATTGCATTGCCGATGGCGAACCCGATGATGCTGTGCGGCCGATGCACGCTCCATCCGAAGCCGAACTGGCGCGCTGCATCGAACAAGCGGTCTTCCTGCTCGTAGTAGAAGTTGTCGACGGGCTGCCGGCCTTGTTCCTCGCGGAAGGGCGTGGCCGGAATCTCGCCTCTGGCGTAGGCTTCGAAGGGCCCGAGATAGTGCTTGAGGCCCGTCACGAGCGCCGCATGTTCGAGCGCGCCCGACGGCCCCAATGCCGCGAGGACATTGGCGACCATTGCACCGTTGACGCGGATGTTCTCCGCTTCGGTCGCTTGCCGCGACCATGCGGTGAAGAAGACGTGAGTGAAGTCGCGGCCGCTCAATGCCTGCGCGACCGACGACGCCGACGTGAGATCCGCGACGATCGATTCGACGCCGGCGGGCGCAGGCGTGCGGCCACGCGAAACGCCGGTGATGGACCAGTCGCCATGCGTTTGAAGGTGTTCGGCGAGATTGCGTCCGATGACGCCGGTCGCGCCGATGATGAGTGCTTGTTTGTTCATTGCAGTCTTGCCGGTTGAATTGATCGATGTGCCAGTGTGACGTAATGCGATGATCCTTGCTGAGGACGTGCATATCGCCATGGCGATGACACGCGGCCGGCAAAACTGCCCTCTTGCCCGCATCGGCGATGTAAGAACTACTCGACGCGCAACGCTGCAACGCCATCGTCTCGCGTAACGCCGTCAGGCACGGGCCATCGCTCTCCAGGCGCAGTAGAATGCAGCACTCGAAAAAACGCCGAAGCGCCGGGGTATCGCCACATGGATGTCAACGATCAGGGTCTCGTCGGTTCTGCCGGTTCAGGCAGCGGACACTTCGAGCGCATGATCGCGGGGGTCAGGGACTACGCGATCTATCTTCTTTCTCCGAACGGGCTGGTCACGAGCTGGAACGTCGGCGCCGAGCGCATCAAAGGCTATGCGCCGGATGAGATCATTGGTCAGCACTTCTCACGGTTTTATACCGAAGAAGACCGCGCGACCGACTTGCCCTCGCGCGCGCTGGACATTGCGGTGCGCGAAGGCAAGTTCGAATCGGAAGGCTGGCGCGTGCGCAAGGACGGTTCGCGTTTCTGGGCGCACGTCGTGCTCGATTCCCTGTTCGACGATTCGGGGCACCATGTCGGCTACGCGAAGATCACGCGCGACATTACCGTGCAGCATGAAGCGAGGCAGATAGCCGAGCGTCAGAAAGCATTGGCGCTCGATGCGCGCACGCGCGAATATCACGAGTTGCTGCGGCTTTTCGAACAGGCGCCGGGCTTCGTATGTTTCTTTCGGGGTCCGAAGCATGTGTATCAGCTACAGAACGGCGCGCATCACCGGCTCGCGGGATTCAGGCCGATCATCGGCAAGCCTGTGAGAGAGGCACTGCCCGAGCTCGCCGGGCAAGGCTTCTTCGAACTGCTCGACGAGGTGTACCAGTCAGGGCGCCCGTACGTCGGCCGCGCCGTGCCGTTGCGTGTCGACCCTCTCGCGGGCGGCGAGAGCGAAGTGCGCTTCATCGACTTCGTGTATCAACCTATCGTCGATGACGCGGGCGTGGTCGTCGGTATCTTCTCGCAAGGCAACGACGTGACCGATCAGGTCGCAGCGCAAGAGGCGCTCAAACGCAAGCAAGGCGAACTGGAACAGGTCATCGTCGAGCGCACCGAGGCACTGGAAAGCACGAGCCGCGCGCTGGAACTGGCGAAGGAACTGCACGTCGATAACGCTCGCCTTCTGCGGCTTTTCGAGCAGGCGCCGGGTTTCGTCTGCGTGTTGCGCACGCGCGAGCACATATTCGAACTGGCGAACGCGGCGTATCGCAGCCTGATAGGAGATCGCGATCTCGTCGGAAAGCGCGTGCGGGATGCGTTGCCCGAAGTGGTCGAACAAGGGTTCATCGAATTGCTGTCGCGCGTGTTCGACACGGGAGAGCCTTTCGTCGGCAAGGCCGTGCCGGTCATGATCCGGCCGCGCGACGGCGCACCGCTCGAAACGCGCTTTCTCGACTTCGTCTATCAGCCCATTGCAGGCAACGACGGCGAAGTGGTCGGCATCTTCGTTCAAGGCCAGGACGTCACTGTGCAAAAGCTCGCGCAGGACGAAGTGGAGCGCTATCAAACGAGCCTCGAAGTGCTGGTCGAAGAGCGCACGCGCGAACTCGAAGAGACGCAAGCCGCGTTGCAGCGTTCGCAAAAGCTGGAGGCCATCGGCAAGCTCACCGGCGGCATCGCGCATGACTTCAACAACATCCTGCAAGTGATCGGCGGCAATCTGCAACTGCTGTCTGCGTCCGTTGCCGGCAACGAGACGGCGATCAAGCGCGTGGACACCGCGGCGAGCGCCGTGGAGCGCGGCGCGAAACTGTCTTCGCAACTGCTGGCGTTCGCGCGGCGTCAGCCGTTGCAGCCGGTCGTCACGAACCTCGCTCCCGTGGTCGCGGGCATGGACGACATGCTCCGTCGCGCGCTGGGCGAGTCGGTCGTCATGGAGACGGTCCTCGCGGGCGGGCTATGGAACGTGCAGGTCGACCCGCATCAGCTCGAAAACGTCGTGCTGAATCTCGCGATCAACGCCCGCGACGCCATGCCCGACGGCGGCAAGCTCACCATCGAACTCAGCAATTCGATGCTGGACGACGACTACGTCGCATCGGACGCCGATCTCGAACCGGGCCAGTACGTGATGCTCGCCATCTCCGATACCGGCACCGGCATGACGCGCGAAGTGATGGAGCGTGCATGCGATCCGTTCTTCACGACGAAGCCGGAAGGCGTCGGCACGGGCCTCGGTCTCTCGATGGCGTATGGCTTCGTCAAGCAAAGCGGCGGACACTTCAAGATCTACAGCGAAATAGGGCACGGCACCACGATCAAGATCTATCTGCCGCGCTCGCACGAAGCCCTGGTGCAGACCACGTCGTTCGCAGCGGCGCCGGTCGTCGGCGGCACGGAGACTATTCTCGTCGTGGAAGACGATCGGGCCGTGCAGACCACCGTCGTCGAGATGCTGCGCGAGCTCGGGTATCAGGTGCTCAAGGCCGACAACGCCGAGAGCGCGCTCGGCATCTTGCAGAGCGGCTTGGCCATCGACCTGTTGTTCACCGATGTCGTGATGCCCGGCAAGCTGCGCAGCCCCGAGCTCGCGAGAGGCGCGAAGGCGATCCTGCCGAACATCGAAGTGCTGTTCACTTCAGGGTACACGCAAAACGCGATCGTGCATGGCGGACGGCTCGACGCCGGCGTGCAACTGCTGACCAAGCCTTATCGGCGCGAACAGCTTGCGCGCAAGATCCGGCACATGCTGTCGAACCGGAAGCAGGTCGCGCTCGCGCGTTCGCAACCGGCACGGGAGACCGTGCCTCCGGTCGCGCCGTTGCCGCAGCGCTTCGGCGTGCTCGTCGTCGAGGATCACCCCGAATTGCGCGAGATGGCGCTCGAACTCATTCGGGCGCTGGGGCATCGGGTGACGGCCGTTGCCAGTGCGGAGGAAGCGCTCGCGTCGTTCGCCAAGGGCGACTTCGACATTCTCTTCACCGATGTCGGGTTGCCGGGCATGGACGGCGTCGCGTTGTCGCGCAGGCTCAAGGCGGAGCAGCCCGCCCTGCGCGTGATCTATGCGACCGGCTACGGCGAGGCGATCGAAGCGGGCGCCGACAGCATCGGCACGGTGTTGGCGAAGCCTTATACGCTCGCGAGCCTGAACGCGGTACTTGCGCAGTTTTCCGAATCGGCATCGGACGGGCACGCCGCCAGAGACGGCTCGCTATAGGCTCTTTGGGTGAACGCTACCAGCGCGCGCCGAAGCTCTGCCGCAGTTCGTCGATGGCGGCATCGTCGAGCGGGGCGGGGCGCGGCGTGGTCATCAGCCAGAGACGCGCGGTTTCTTCGAGTTCCTCGAGGGCATACGACGCATGGGAGACGCTGCGCTCCCATACCACGGGCCCGAGCCGCTCCAGCAGCACGGCGCGCACGTCGGCTGCGCGCGCCGCGATTTCGGCTGCCGCCTGCGGGTCGCCGGGGCGGCGGTATCGCACGAGCGGTACGTGGCCGACCTTCATCACGTAGTACGGCGTGATCGGCGGCAGCACGTCTTCGTCGCTCCAGACGCCCGCGAGCGTCAGCGCAACGAGCGACGTCGAATGTGTATGCACGATGCCGCGCGTTTCAGGACTGCGCTCGTAGATGCGCCGATGCAACTCCAGCGTCTTCGAGGGCCGCGCGCCGGAAACGTGCCGTCCCTGCGCATCCACCTTGGCGATCTGCGCGGGATCGAGCCGGCCGAGACAGGCATCCGTCGGCGTGATGAGCCAGCCGTCGTCGCAGCGCGCGCTGATGTTGCCCGCCGTGCCCACCGTGTAGCCGCGCGCGTAGAGACTTTCGCCGACCGTGCAGATTTCCTCGCGCAGCTTCGCGTCGCTGGCCGATGCAATGACGGTGTCGCTCACGCGCGCTCTCCCTCGATGTAACGCAGCGCCTTGTCGAAGAAATCGCGCGCGCCGAAGTTGCCGGACTTCAACGCCAGCGCAAGCGGCGTATCGCCGACGCTCACGGTCACGGGCACGCCCGGATCGATGGGCGGCCCGATCTGCAACATCTGAACGCCGAGCGCCTGCACCACCGCGCCCGATGTCTCGCCGCCCGCGACCACGAACCTGCGCACGCCGCGCGCGCGGGCTTCACGGGCGATGGCGGCGAGCGCATCCTCGACGAGCTGGCCCGCCGCCGCGCTGCCGAGCTCTTGCTGCACCGCCTTGACTTCATCGGGCGAAGCCGTGGCGTAGACCAGCACCGGCTGCGGCGCGTGCGCGTCGATGAAGGCGAGCGCCTCGTCGACGACCGCCTCGCCTCGTGCGAGCGCGCGGGGATCGACGCGATACGCCGGCCGTGCCGCGATCCACTCGGCTACTTGCGCGTTGGTCGCCTTCGATGCGCTGCCCGCCAGCACGAGCGCCGCGCCTTCCACGGCGGGCAGGTCCGCTGCCTTGTCGTTCGGCTCGATGAGTCCGGCGCGCCGGAAGTTCTCCGGCAAGCCGATGGCGACGCCGGAGCCGCCCGTGACGAGCGCGAGATCGGCGCAGGCCGCGCCGAGCGTGCGCAGGTCGGCGTCGGTGAGCGCGTCGGCAATGGCGAGCCGCACTCCATCGGCACGCAGGCTGGCAATCGCGCCGCGCACGGCATCGGCGCCCGCGGCGACCGTATCGCTCGCGATCAGACCGACCTTCGATTTGCTTTGCCGTTGGAGGACGCGAACGAGGTTGGGGTCGCGCATCGGCGTGAGCGGATGATGCTCCATGCCCGATTCGCTAAGAAGCGCGTCACCGACGAAAAGGTGCCCGCGATAGACCGTGCGCTTGTTCTCGGGGAACGCGGGGCAGGCTATCGTGAAGTCCGCGCCGCTTTGCCCGGCGAGCGCGTCGAGCAGCGCCTCGGCGACCGGGCCGATGTTGCCGGCATCGGTGGAATCGAACGTCGAACAGTACTTGAAGAAGAACTGGCGGCAACCCTGCGCGCGCAGCCAGTCGAGCGCCGCGAGCGATTGGGCGACGGCATCGGCCGCTTCGATCGTGCGCGATTTGAGCGCGACGACCACGGCGTCCGCGTCGAGGCGCGTGTCCGAGGCGGGGACGCCGATAGTCTGAACCGTGCGCATGCCGCCGCGCACGAGCATGCTCGCGAGATCGGTGGCGCCGGTGAAGTCGTCGGCGATGCATCCCAGGACGGGATGCCGGGTGGATGTGTGCATGTGCGACCTCCGTTGCGACGATTGTACGGGCGAACGGTGCAAAAGCGGTGGCGCAATGCACGGTGGACCCACGCGTTGGCTCAGACCATAACGCAAAGACGCTTACGCCATCGGCCGCAACGTTTCCCACTTCAGATCGGTGAAGCACGGCCCTTGCGTGGCCTCGCTGAACTTCACGTCGTTATGCTCGGCGTTCCACTCCATCACGAGCACGTTTTCGTCGATATCGACGGTCAGGTCCCAGCCGACGCAGCGCGCAAACGGCGCCTTCGCGTGCAGCGCCATGACTTTTTCCACGCACTTTGCAAACGCGGGCAAGGTCACGCCGTCGAAGCGGATCTTCGAATCCGGGTGCGCGTCCACGCGCGTCCAGTCGCTCAGATAGCCTGTGCTGAAGAGCCGCCCGCTCTCCAGATGCACCGGCACGCACACTTCGCTGTCGGGGCGAATATACGTGTCCGCGGACCGGCCGAGTCGCAAGAAGCAGGCGCGCAGCGAGATGGCGCCGGCGTCGTCGACGACCGTCGTCAGCCGCACCGTCGCGACTGCCTTGGACGCGAACTGGTCGAACGTCGCGTGCTGCACGATGAAGCGTTGCAGCACGCCGTTGCCGAGCTGGCTGATGCGCTCGGCATCGAAGTCCTTGCGGTCCATCAGAAAGACGCCCTTGCCCTGCATCGAGTGATCGAGCTTGAAGGCGATCCGGTCCGTCGTGCTGAAAACGAAGTTCGCGACCTGCGATTTATGAATCGCGATGTGATCGGCCGTGTAGAAGATGCCGTTGACGTAGTAGCCGAGATCGGGGAATGCGTCGTCCTGAAAGAGCAGCCGCGACACGGGCTTCAGATGCGACATCTGCCCGTACAGGCCTTTCATCTTCGGAACGACGATCCAGCCGTAGTAGTTGTCCGGAATCCAGCCTTCCTTGAAATGGCCGTTCAACGCCGTATAGACGTGGAGCCACGGCGCATAGCACGCGTCGCCGAGCACGTCGCGCGCGTACGCATCCGCGAGCCGCAACTGCCCGGCGTTCGTCCTGCCCTGCCTGCTCTCGATGCTGCGCAGCACCTCGCGCGCCTCCCGTGCATGCTTCCGGTGAAAGCGATGTTGCGAAAGGTTCTTCCACGAGATCTTGACGAGGCTTGCGACGTACGGTGCGGGCATGGCGGTTCCGCTCTGATCGAGCTTTGTTGTTTGACTTTATCGAGCAACAGAGCCTACCGGCCGTAACTAACGAAACCCTTAAGGAAAGGCGTCGTGGCGAGAAACGGCTGGCTTTTGGCGGGCGGCCTGATCAGACAAATGGGGCGGCTTTTGGCATACGAATATGAAGTGGCGATGCGTCGCGCACGCGTCATTGCGGCCACGGACACACATCTGCGGAACCGCGCGCGATCACAAGCGCTGTCGCTGCGGCGAGTGCGTAGCGTCCGTCGGGCACCACGTTGCAGTATTGGTCGTACCAACGGCTTCCCGAGGCCGCCGGCGGTATCGTGACTGAAGTCGATGCAACTCCGCACGCCGCGCCGTCGTACTGACACACCGCGTTGACGTAGACCCATCCGTTCGAATACTGCCGCGCGCATACGCCGGCATTGGCGTCGTTGACCCAGCCGCATGCGCCGACAGGCGGCGACGCGTACGGATCGACCAAAGGCGGCGGCGCAACCGGCCGGCCGACCGGCAACGGAGGGAAACCGCTGAACGAAAGGTTCTCGCTCGTGGCGCTTGCGGTCGCCGCCGTGTCGAGCGTGACGCTCGTCGATGAGTCCACGCTTGCGATAGTCGAACCCGGCGCGATGCCCGCGCCGTTCACGCGTAGCCCCGCCGAAAGCCCGCGCGTGCTGGCGAGGCCGGTGACCGTCGCGCTGCCGCGCGTCAATGTGCCGGTCAGCGCCAGGTCGACGTAGCCGCCCATCGACGGCGGATACTTTTGCGCCGCGCGCGACGATATTTGCGCGGCAGAAAGGTAGTTCTGCGTGCTCTGCGTAACGAGCAGCAGCCATGCGGTCGCCCACGTCTCTTCGGCGCGCGTCATGCCATTGGTGTCGTGTCCGTCGAGATAGCTGATCGCGCCGTAGAACTTCTGGCTCGCGCGTTCGGCGTTGTACAGATGCGCGGCGAAGAGATCGTCGATCATGAAGCCGTTGTACCACCTGTTCGCCAAAGTCGTGCCTTGATGTTGAGGCACGTTCTCTTCGACCACGCCGCTCACTGCATCGGCGATGTCGGTCCACATAGCGCCGCCTTGATAGCTCACATTGGCCACCGTCGCAAGGCCCAATGCTTTCGCTTGCCCGCTGAGAAACTTGATGTAGTCGAGGTTGACTGTGCTCCAGCTCGCATCGTCGGCCGATGCGTACTGCGTGACGAACGTTCCGCCACATGCGGGTCGCAACGAAGCCGGACACGGGGAAACGGTGCCGCTATAGTGCCCGCTTTGATAGACGGTCCCGTTACGAACGTTCGCAGTACTGACGTTGTCGATGGACAACGCCTGATAGCCGCTCGCGTGGTCTGCCATCGACTGAAACAGATGCTGCCGGACCGCCGGATTGACGATGTCCACGACCGGATAGCGCGTGTCGCCGAATTCGTAGAGTACGTTGCCGTCCGAGCCGTATTCGATCCAGTCCGAGTGGTGGTAGTAAAGCCAGCCGAGTTGCGTCGCGGGATAGTCAGCGCCGGCGCCCGTCCATCCGGCGGGCATGAAGTAGAGGCGGTAGGCGGGCGCGTAGGCCATCGAAAAGATGCCGGGTTGCGCGCCGTACCCCGATGACCACATCGCGCCGACCTGACCGACGAGACGCTGTTGCGCTGCTTGCGTCGTCGGGCCGAAGGCTTGGAGGAAGTTGATCGGATAGCTGAGGCTTTCGATCGAGATGGGAAGGTAGCCGGTATCAGCGGCGGTGGCTTGCGGCGCGGGCGCGGGGGATGCGACGGGTGCGGCCGTCGTTGCCGGAACGTTGGCATCGCTGCCGTTATTGCTTCCGCCGCATGCGGGCAGAAGACTGCAGCAAACGATGGCCCAGATGCGGCTCGACAGCGGGCGAATCAGTTTGGAATGAAGTGTGGTTGATGCGCTTTTATTGTTCATTTTTCCCCTCGTTGTTTTTCTATGCATCTGTGAAGCCGGGCGGCTGCGAATCGCAGCAAGGACGAGCTTTCGGTATCGGAAGTGGTCGCGAGCCGGTCGCCTTGAGCGTCTTCCGTGCTCATCGGCAAGCAATCCGAAGTGTCGATGTTTCGAGCGATACAGTTGCCTAAAAGCAAGTAATAGCCCGACGCGAAAAGTCGGATTTATCTTAACGTGGATTGGGAATGAAGTAGGAGAATTCGCATGTTCGGCGCATCGTCAAGGTTCGGCATCCGAAAGAAGCAGCGCATGCGCACGCAACGCAACGCCGATCGGGACAATGCCAAAGCACCACGAGCGGCCGAATGCCGAAGCCGAATCTCAGACGCTCGAAGTGTCTGCGCGAGAGTCACGCGGACCGAAGCGTCAGATACAGAGAGGCGGATAAAGAATGCGATTTCCAACGCGCGCGACTGCGAATCGAGGATACGAGCACTTTTCCCGGCATACGCGGCGTGGAAAACCCGAATTTGACATACAGATGCGCGCCAAACCCGACACAGAAGCGTACGGGACCCCTCACATCTCGACATAGAGATAACGGCGAACATCGCAACCGGGCTAGACTCGCAGCACAAACGCACAGCCGCGCGATACATGCCATGGAAAAACGAAGCACGCCGGCAAAGATGCGAAAGACCGCACGTTTCTCGGGGATCGTGAATGAAAAGGACGACGCTTATACGCCTGTTCGATGCACCCGCATCGGGCTTCATCTGGGTGGTCGCAATGTGCACCTTGCGCATCGTGCTCGCGCGCGACTGGCTGCAACACCGCATGGCCGCACGCCGTGAGCGAGGCAATCCGGGCGACGTGTCGCGCGAACGCGATATCGCATACCCGAAAGGCACCTGACGCAATAACGAGCGACAACGACCGCAAAACACAGCGGGCCCTCGAAACGAAGGCCCGCCGCGTTCGTTTCCGCACGAAGGACGCGCTAACCGCCTGCCTTGGTCACGCGCCAGACGGCGTTCCCGGCGTCATCGGCGATGAGAAGCGCGCCGTCCTTGTCCTCGGCCAGTCCGACCGGCGCGCCGCGCAACTGCTTCTCGTCCGCCGACACGAAACCGGTGACGACGGGCTTCGGCGCGCCGACCGGCTGGCCGTCCTGGAACGCGACATACGTGACCGCATAACCCGCGAGCGGCGAACGGTCCCAACTGCCGTGCTCGCCGATGAACGCGCCGCCGCGATACTGCGCGGGCAAGTTGTTGCCGGTATAGAACAGCAGCCCGAGCGGCGCGACGTGCGAGCCGATGGCGTAATCGGGCTTGATCGCTTTCTGCACGAGATCGGGTCTTTGCTGATGCACGCGCTCGTCTACGTGCTGTCCATAGTAGCTATACGGCCAGCCGTAGAAAGCGTGCTCCTTCACCGAAGTCAGATAGTCGGGAACGAGGTCCGCGCCGATCTCGTCGCGTTCGTTCGCCACCGTCCACAGCTTGCCCGTCTTCGGCTCCCATTGCAGCGAGGTCGGATTGCGGATGCCGGAGGCGAACACGCGGCTGCCGCCCGTCGCAATGTCGACTTCCAGCACGGCCGCGCGGCGGTATTCCACTTCGAGCCCGTTCTCGCCGACGTTGCTGTTCGAGCCGACGCCCACATACAGCTTCTTGCCGTCGGGGCTCGCGAGCAGCGCCTTCGTCCAGTGATGGTTGATAGTGCTCGGCAGATCGGCGAGCTCGACACCCGTGCCGTCGATATGCGTCGCGCCGGCCTGATACGGGAACGCGAGAATCGCGTCGGTATCGGCGACAAAGAGCGTATTGCCGACCAGTTGCATGCCGAACGGCGAATGCAAATGGTCGATGAAGACGTGCTTCTCCCATTCGCCGTTGCCGTTCGCGGGCTTGCGCAGCAGCGTGATGCGGTTGCCGCCTTTCGCTTCCTTGCCCGAACGCGTCTGCACCATGCCCGCGATGAGCTGCTTCGGCGTCGTGACCGGCTCTTCATCAGGACTACTTGATTCCGCCACGAGGATATCGCCGTTGGGTAGCGCGTACACCTGACGCGGATGCTCCAGCCCCGACGCGATGCCTTCTATCTTCAGCCCGTCCGCGACCTTGGGCGTCTCGCCGCTTTTCCAGCCGACGTGCTTCGGCACCTGCATCGGCGGGGCCAGGAAGTTGCGCGCGTCCGGCAGCGGCGGATTCGCGCCGGCCTGCTGCTGCGATTCGTAGGACGCGTGCTCGTTGCATCCGGCGAGGCACGCCGCAACGGCCATCGAAACGAGGCTTGTGCGCATGATGTTATTCACGGACGGCCTCCGGCAGGTTGAAGCGGTTGAACTTGTCGAAGGCCAGCATCACTTGCCCGGCGCTCAGGAGCACGACCGTGACGACCGAGAGGATGACGCTGAGTGGGACCATCGCGTAGGCATCGCGCGAGTGAACGAACGCGTTGACCACCGCCGCGACGATGCCGAGCAGATTCAGCCAGAAGTCGGTGCGTTCGAGGCTCGTGACCGTGCCGCGCCCGCCGAACCAGACGTGACCGAGATTGATGAAGCGTGGAATGATCGCGAAGAGCAGGCCTACCGTGACGAGCCACGCCGCGCCCTTCGCCCAGAAGATGACGGCGTTGATCGCATAGATGATGTCGAAGATCAGCGTGCCGACGAAGAGACCATATGGAATCGGATTGAGCCACTCGAAAAGCGCCGTGGCCAGGCGCGAGCGGTAGCGCGGGCGAATCGGTTTCATGAACGAGCCTCTTTGTGGTTGAACGGAACGGGCGAAAAGCGCCATGCGGCGACGCATGGCGCGTGCCCGTAAGCTGCCACTCCTGTTCCGTCCAGCCACCGCTTCCCGCGCGCCTTACGCGAAGATTCCGTCCGCCCGACGCAACGCCGACGGTTCTCTACGCAGCCCTTACGTATTGATGCCGGCGAAGCTCACCGTCACGCGCTGAAGCCTCCGTCGATCATGAGACTCGCGCCCGTCACGAACGACGCTTCCGGCCCTGCGACGTACGCCACCATCGCGGCGATTTCGTCGGCTTTGGCGTGCCGTTGCACGGCCATCAGCGCGTGCAGCGCGGAGCCGAACTCGCCTTGCTCCGGGTTCATGTCGGTGTCGACCGGGCCGGGCTGCACGTTGTTCACCGTGATGCCTTTCGGGCCGAGGTCGCGCGCGAGACCCTTCACGAGACCTTGCAGCGCCGCCTTGCTCATCGCGTAGGCCGCGCCGCCCGGGAACGGCATGCGATCCGCGTTCGTGCTGCCGATGTTCACGATTCGTCCGCCAGCCGGCATGTACGGCAGCACCGCTTTCGTCGCGACGAACACGGCGCGCACATTCACGGCCACCGTTTTGTCGAAGTCGTCGAGCGAGAAGGCATCGACCGGGCCGAGATACAGCACGCCTGCGTTGTTGACCAGAACGTCGATCTTGCCGAAGTGGCGCGCGGCCTGATCGATCGCGCGAGTCAGCGCGTCGGCGTCGGCTGCGTCGGACTGGATCGCGAGCACGCGGCCACCGGCTTCTTCGATCTTCGCGGCGAGCGCCGATGCCTGCGCCGTCGATCCGCGATACGTGAACGCGACTGCCGCGCCTTCTGCCGCGAGCCGGCTGACGACCGCCGCGCCGATGCCGCGCGCGCCGCCCGTGACGAAAGCAATCTTGCCGCTGAGACTGTTTGCCATGATCTGCTCCTGCTGGTTGAGTGAAAGTGAAGCCAGTATGGCCGTCGGATTCATCGTCCGGTAGCGCATAATGCGGGCAAGCAGTTTCAACCGGCGGTATCAAGCGAGGGTGCCGTGGAATCGTTCAACTTTCTGGAGTCGTTCGTCGTCACGGCGCAGACCGGCAGTTTCTCGGCGGCGGCTCGCCGGCTCGGGATGACACCGGCCGGCGTGAGCAAGAACGTCGCGCGGCTGGAGCAGCAGCTCGGACTGAGGCTCTTTCATCGAAGCACGCGCAGCCTGACGCTGACCGACAGCGGCGAGAGCTTCTATCAGGAAGTGCGCGCGCCCTTCGACGCGCTGCGCGACGCCGTCTCGCACGCAGCGGAGCAAAACGGCGCGCCGTCCGGCACGCTGAAAGTGAGCGTGGGCGTCGGTTTCGGGCGCGAGTATCTGGTGCCGATCCTCGGCGAATTTCTCGACCGTTACCCGGCCATCGTCCCGGACGTGCACTTCGACAACCGGCCAGTCGATCTCATCGGCGAGGGCTACGACGCCGCGATCGGCGGCGGCATCGAACTGAACGAAGGCGTCGTGGCGCGCGAACTCGCGCCGGCGCATGTGATCGTGGCGGCATCGCCCGCATACATGGCGGACAAGCCGATGCCCGCGCATCCGTCCGAACTCGAAGCGTTCGACGGCATCGCGCGCCGCTCGGTGTCGTCGGGGCGCGTCTTCGCGTGGAAGCTGCGCAACGCCGTGGGCGAACAGTGTCTCGTCCGGCATCGCACGCGCATGATCTTCGACGACCCCGAAGCCATAGCCGCCGCCGCCATGCAGGGGCTCGGCATCGCGCTGATTCCCATGCCGCACGCCGCGCGCTGGCTCCAGCAAGGCAGCCTCATGCGCCTGTTGCCGGGCTGGTTCGCCGAACTCGGCGCGATCAGTCTGTACTATCCGAGCAAGAAGCTCCTGCCGCCGAAAACGCGCGTGTTCGTCGATTTCGTGGTGGACGCGTTTCGCTCGGGCCGCATCGACGCGCGCCTCGACTCCCGCTAGCCGCGCTCACTGAATCATGAAGGTCTCGTATTCGAGCGAATCGAGCTTTCGATCCAGCCAGACGAGACTCGCGAGCACCACGACGAGCAGCGATCCCGCGAATCCGAAGCCGTACCAGCCGGGGTTCGCCATGAGCGTCAGTCCCGTCAGCACCACGTTCGACGCGACGAACAATGCGACGAGCGCCAGCACCACGCGCCGCTTGTCCAGATAGAAGAACACGTTGATGACGCCCATGAAGAGCACTTGCAGGCTCGCGGCGATCACATCGACATAAAGCAGCGGCGAGTAGAGCGTCGAAATGCGCAGCCAGCTAAGAAGCGTCGCGCTGATCGCGAAAAGCAGCAGGGCGGCGGTCGCCTGCACCTTGACGATCTCATACAGCCCGTTGCGCAGCGCCTCGACCATTGCGTTGCGCATGCGCTCGATGTGCTGCAACGACGCGCCTTCGCGCACCGCGCCATAGAACGCGTCGTAGTACTCGACGAAGTCCGTCTCGATGCGCATCAGGAACACGGCCATGCCGGGAATGATCGCCAGGTAGGCGAGGAACACGGGAATGTCGTAGATGATCGACGCGCGCAGCGGCCCGATGACCGTTTGCCCCGTACCCGGCGCGTACCAGAACATGTACTTGTCGACCCAGATGCCGAGGTTGTAGAGAAAGCCCGTCGCCATCAGCGTCGGATAGCGGTATCGCCGCGAGAAGAAGTCGTACGCGATAAAGCGGTCGCTCGTGTAGTCGCGATAGATGAGCGTGAGCAAGCCCGCGAGCAGCACCGTCTGCCCGAACACGAAGCCGCCGAGCAGCCCCGTCAGCCCGAACACGTTCAGCGTGATTGCCGCGCCCGCCGTCAGCGTATAGCCGATGAAAAACACCCACAGGATCGACATGTACTGCTTCATGCCGGAGAGAAAGATGGTGGCGAGCCAGATGTTGCTCATCACGACGAAGCCGGCGAGCATCAGCAGACGGTACGCCGCTGACTGATCGCGAAACAGGAAGACGACCGCGATGCCGCCAAGCAGCGTCGCGGCGGCGGTCGAAACCAGCGCCGCGCCGTGATAGTTCGGCAGCACCATGTCGGCGCGTTTCTCGAAGAGGCGGTCGGAGGTGAAGCGCGTGAAGCCGAGTTGCAGCGGTCCCGTCAGCACGAGCGACAGCGAAATGAGGTATGTCACCGACACCTGAAACTGCGTGATGAGTCCGGTCGGCAGCACGAACGGCAGGCTCAGAATGCCGATCAGCAGCATGCCGATGATCGACAGAATCCACGGTCCCGCGCTGATGAGGCCCGCGTAGGCATAGGCCTGCATCAGCCCGACGAGCGTGTCGCGCCGAAGCATCTTGCGCAGTTCGAAGCCGATTCCCGCCATGACGTTTAGGTATCCTGTATTGTTTCGCGCGTCGCTTCGAAGCCGATCAGCCGCTCGTACAGCACGCGATATGCGCCGACCATCCGCTCCTGCGTGTAGAAGCGTTCCACTCGCGCGATGCCGGCCGCCTGCGCTGCGCGCCAGTTGTTCTCGTCGAGCAGATCGAGCGCGGCGTCGGCGAGCGCGCGCGGATCGGCGATCTGCACCACGCGGCCCGCTGCGCCGAGCGCGGCGTCTTCGCCGGGCAGGCCGTAGATCAGTTGACGGCAGGAGCCGACGTCCGTCGTCACCGAAGGCACGCCCGCCGCGAAGCCTTCGAGCACCACGAGCGGCAGCGCCTCGGAGATGGAACTGAGCACCAGCACGCCGCATTTCGGCAGCAGTTCTTCGATCTTCTGAAAGCCGAGAAACTTCACCTTGCCTTCGAGCCCGAGACTTTCGACGAGGCTGCGGCATTCCTTCGCGTATTCGACGTCCTCGTCTTCTGGTCCCGCGATCCACGCCTCCGCGAGCGGCTCCTTGCGCACCACGGTCAGCATCGCGCGAATGAAGGTCTTGATGTCCTTGATCGGCACGACGCGCCCGATCAGGCACAGCGTCTTCGGCACGCCCGGCGCGCGCTTTTCGCGCAGCGGCGCGAGTCGCGGCAGGTTGACGCCGTTCGGAATGCTCGCCGTCCTTTGCGCGGGCGCACCGTCGGCCACTTGCCGCTGGCGATTGCCTTCGTAGAGCGCGATGATGTCGTCCGCGGCGTCGTAGCACACGCGCCCGAGCGTTTCGAAGAAGCGCACCCACAGATCGCGGAAGTAGCCGACTTGCGACACGTCGCGCTCGAAGATGCTGCGGTTGTCGCGTATCCACTGGCTCTGAAACAGGTCGATCTTGCGTTCCTTCGTATAGATGCCGTGCTCCGACACGAGCAGCGGCCGCCCCGTGCGATAGTGCGCGAGCGCGCCGAGAAAGCCCGCATAGCCGGTGGATACCGTGTGGTAGACGCCCGCATCCGGCAGACCCTCGGCAATGCGCGCGAGCAGCCAGAGCGGCTTGTGCATCACGCGCACGGTCCAGAAATAATCGACGAACGAAGGGTCGGTGCATCGCTCGCGATACTGCTCCGTCACGTAGTTCCACGCCTCGCGCGAGTAGAGGAATTCGCTCTCGGAGAGACGGCCGTCCGGCGCGAGGTCTTTCAGCATGTCGCGCAGCATGGAGCCGGCCGCGGCGCGCATCGCGGGATTGCGCATGGCTTCGTGCAGATCCGCCGATTGCGCGAAGGCCGCGCGATCGCCGCGGCGCTTCGCCACTTCGGGGTTCGCGGTGAAGTCGTAGAGAAAGTGGTTCTCCTGATGCACGACGTTCTCCGGCAGCGCATACGAAGCCTTCGGATAATCCTGCGGACGGCTGCCGAGAAAGCACAGCGCGAAGCTCAGGTCCGGAAACGCGCGGATCATCTGATTGACCCAGCTCGACACGCCGCCGCTCACATATGGGAACGTGCCTTCGAGCAGCAGCACGACGTCTGCGCGCGGCGCCTTCGGCAGTGTCGTCGTCAACGCGGGCCACGATTCATGCGGAATATCGGCGATGTTTGCGTTCATGAGACGCCTTTGCGCAGCGTGGCGAGCGAGCCGCGCCAGTAATCGAGTACGGGCTTCATGACGGGCAGGACCGCGGACGGGCTCATTTGTCCGAGAAGCGTCTTGACGCGGGCGAAGTCGCCGCGCAGATACGCGGCTTCGGCCAGATAAGGCAGCATGCGGTCGCGCGCGAAGCCGTGTTGAATCGCGCGTTCGAGCAGCATGTCGGCGGCGTCGAGGTCGCCGCGATCCAGCGCGAGCCGTCCGCGCATGCGCCACAGGGCCGCGTCCGCCGGTTCGATATCGAGCGCGGCGGCGGCGTAGGCATCGGCCTGATCCGCCGCGTTGCGATACACGTCGCCCTGCACGAGATGCGCATAGATCAGTTCGCCATAAAGCTCGGCGAGCGTCTTGTTCACTTCGTAACGCTCGCGCGGCGTGAGCGGTTCAGACAGGCGAGGGCGTTGCGCGAGAATGCGCTGCGTGAGGCGCTTCTCCTGGCTGTCGAGCATGCCGTAGGCGAGCAGGCGAATATCGTCGAGCGGATCGGCGAGCATGCCGCGCAACAGTGGACTGATGGTGTGCGCGGGCATCGACTGCATGGCGAGCAGCGCCGTCATGCGCAAGGACGTCGCCGCTTCCGCGTTCTGCAACTCGGCCTTGAGGCGCGCGCCGCGTCCGTAAGACACATGCGGAATCAGATGCGTCGCGAACTCGGGCTCTTCGATATAGGCGATGCCTTTCGCCGTCACGCGGCGCGGCAACGCGAGCGCGAGCACCATCGCGCCGACCGAGACCAGCGCGCCGCCGACCGGCACGGCGAACACGAAGAACCACAGATAGCACCACGTGCCCTTCGAGCGATAGCGCGCGGGCAGCGTTCGCCAGCACGCGAACGCGAGGAGCGTGGCCGCCACGGCCTGCGCGGCGAGGCAGACGAGCAGCACGCGCGTCGGCGGCGCGGCGCGCGAGGCGAGCACGAACATGCCGATCTGCACCGCGACGCCGAGCAGCGCGGCCAGCCACGCGAGCCACGCCAGCCACGCCGTTGGGCGATGGATCGTGCGCTCACGCGTCGGCATGACAAAGCCTCAGGAAGTGATGCAGCGCGTCGATCGGCGAATCGGCCGAAAGGCGCATGGAATGGGTCGCGACGCCGGCCGATTCGAAGTCCGTGCCGAACTGCGCGCGCAGGTTCTCTTCGATGCGCAGCAGATAGCCCGCGACCGCGCTTTCGCCCGAGAGCGGCATCAGCGTGAGCACGACGCGCTGTGTCGGCGTGACGATGGGCCATTGCGCATCCAGCGAGCGCCGCAGCCGCAGCACGTGTTCGTGCAGCGAGACGCCGAACTCGCTCGCGTCGAAGACGAGCGCCACGAGCGACGACTCCACGCCCGTATCGCGCAACAGACGCACGAGGCGCGCGTAATCCAGCGCGAAGTCGTACGGACAGCGCGGGAACGCCTGCAACACCGAACGGCTGATTTCGGCGTGGCGCACGCTGTCCGCGTAGTAGCCGCCGAGTACGAGCAGAAACTGGAGGTTGTCGCGCGTCATCGCGAGAAACGGCATGCGCTCGACGACGAGCAGCGCGACGTGCCGGCCGCCTGCATCGACGAGCGGCGCGACGGCGCGGTATCGCGTGTTCGCTTCCGCGCCCGCGCCACCCGATGCGGCGCTCGATTCCGGATGCGTGAGCGCGAGTGTTTCGCGCGCCTCGGCGACGAGCGGATCGGCGAGATCGAGCGTGAAAGGCTCGCCGACGCTCGCCACGGGCGTCGTCTGCACCGTGTTGCCGTTCCAGACGAAGAGGCTCGCCGTTTCGAGCTGACACGCCTGCGCGGCCGTCTTCAGAAAGCGCGCCGCGCCGATGAGCGGGCCGTCGTCCTCGTCGTTGAGCGCGAGCGTGCGCAGGCGCGCGAGCGAATCGCGCAGCGTGGCGGGACGCGCGAGCACATCCTGTTCGAGCCGTTCATGCGACAGCCGCAGCAGAAACTGGTTCTTCGTGAGAATGGAAAGACGCTCGGCGAGATAGTCGTTGGCGATGCGCGCCTGCCGCTGACGGCCGATCCAGATATCGCCGAACTGGCCGCATAGAAGCGTCAGCACGAATCCGCCGAAGAAGAAGCTGCCGGGAAAGACCGCGTGCGGATGCGGCGGTCCGGCCGCGTCCGACACATACCACGCGAGCAGCAGCATGAGGGCGCTCGCCATGCCGGCGAGCGTGCCGTAGCGCAGCGCGAAGACGACCGGCAGCAGCCACACCCAGCCGAAGCCCGTGCGCACGAGCAGCGGATCGGCGGGATCGACGAACCAGCAGACGCCCGCCATGACGACGGTCGCGACGGCGACTTCCATCGCGATGAACGCCGCCCGCCTGCCCGACATGCCCGAAGGCGCGATGACGCGCGCCCACGGCATGTCGCGCGAGACCGACTGTCCGCTTTGCGCCGCGCGTTGCCGTCGCGGGAGCGCCGCGCCGCCCGGCTTGGCGGATGCCTGCGGTTTGCCGTCCACGGTACCCATGGCGTTACTTCGTCAATGCGCCGAGCAGCTCTTTTTCGAGCTTCTGCGCGACGCCCGAGAGCGCGTCGCGGCTCCATCCGGTGCGGCTGCCAGCGGCGCTCCAGACGACCTTGCCGCTTGCGACATCGACGACATCGAAGGTCAGGCCCACGGCGGGCTCGCCATCGACGCCGACCTTGTAGCGCCATTCCGTCACCGTGCCGGTCAACGCGTAGCGCACGTTCTGCGAGCGCGCCCACGCGAGCGCCTTCGTGTCGATGCCGGGCTTCGCGGTATCAAAGAGCGTTTCCTCGTCGCCGCTATCCGGATAGCGCGTGAGCGCCACGCCGCCCGACGTCAGCAGACTCTGCGCGATGGCCGACGCGCGCAGTCCCGCCTGCGGCGTTTCCGTGCGATTGGTGATCGGCAGCACGGTCCAGCTCGCGTGCTTGTCGAGCGCGGCGCTGGCGTTGTCGCTGCGATCCACCACTGCGCAGGCGTTCAGCGCGAGCGCGACCCACACGCTGCTCAAGAGGCCCGCCCATCGTTCGAATTGTCGTGTCGTTTTCATGTGTGCTCCGCTTGCCTCGTTTTTTCGATGCCCGTGACGCGACCGCGCGGCTAATACAGCCAGCGATAGCGCACGCCGTACTCCGTGAAAGCCTGCGTGCGGCCGGACGTGACCCCGGCGTGCTCGTAATACATGGTCGCCTGATCGTTGCCGAAGACGCTGCCCGCCAGTCCGACGCGCACTTGCGCCGTCCAGCCCTGATTCGAATCGTGGATCGGCCCGGCGGCGAAGAACGGCCGCCACGCGCGCGTGTAGCCTTCTTCGAGATCGTCGCCGAACGAAAACAGCAGGCCTTCCTGCGTGAAGGTCTGCGGCATGAACTGCTGCGCGATGAGCGGCGCGCCCGCCGGCAACAGCCGCGCGAGTTGTCCGCCCGGATTGCCGGACGCACTGTACTGCCCGTGCGTGAGCACGGCGCGCACGGTGTAGTCCGGGTAGTCGACGCGCAGCTTGTAGCCCGCGTTGAAATCCGCGACGGCGCCCGTGCCGAGGAACGACTTGTCCTGTCCGTAGAAGCGCGCATATTCCACGCGCCCGCCCGCGAACACGTGCGGGTCGGGCCGATAATTCACGCCCACGCTCGCCAGATGTTTCACGCCGCCGACGATCAGCTGGCTCGTTTCGGTCGCCGTCTGATTGAAGCCGAGCGCGTAGTTGAAGCTCAGGTTCTGCTGCTCGAAAAGCGTGCCGTCGAGCCGGAAGGTCGTGAAGTCGCCGAGCGCGTTGCGCCTGCCGATTCTCACGCGCTCGGTGTCGTCGAGGCCGAGGTGCCGCCACGCGACCGACAACTGGCGGTCGTGGCGCGGCACGTTCGGCAATGACGTGTCGCCGTGCTGATTGCGCTCGGCGTAATCGAGCGCGAGCGATTGCGTCGGCGACAACCGCAAGCCCGCGCCGATGCCCGCCTCCGTGTACGACAGCCCGCCTTGCTCGACCACGCGAAAACGCGGCGCAATGGCCTGCGCGTTGCGCAGCAACTGCTCGCGCAGAATCTGATTGACGATTTCGTCGTCGGGCAGCGCGAACTGCTGCTCGTATGCATGCGTCTGCACGTCGCCGAAACGTCCGGTCGTCGCTTCGGCGTCGAGGCGGTTCTGGCGCGGAATCCAGTCGGCTTCGGTATCGAGCAGGCGATTCAGCGTCGCGCGGTCGTGCTCGGCCAGCGCGATGGTCACTTCCGCATACACCGGACGCGTCGCGCTGTCGATGTACTGGCGCAGCAGCCACAGACTTTCGGCGTCGTAGGCGTCGTGCGATTGCAGCCAGCCGAGCGCGGCCTCGCGCGCCACCGCCGAGTAGACGCGCCGCCGCTTCTCCTCGCGATGCGCGACGCCTTGCATCGCGTCGTCGGTGAAGGCGAAGGGCGGTGGCGCGGGTTCGTCGCCTGCACTGTCGCCGCCATCGGCGCGCAGCAGTTCGATCAGCACTTGCCGCGATGCGTCGCCGCCCGCGAACTGGTCCGTGAGGCCGACCATGCGCGCGCGCAGGTCTTCGCGCTGCTCGTCGTCGAGCGTCACCGGCTGTTTGCCCGCCGCGCGCTGCGCCATCTGCTTTTTCCACACGGCGTTGCGCACGCGCCAGGCGTCGTCGATGCGGCCGTTCAATTCGAGCGCGTCCGCATAGCCCAGCGCCCACAGCGGGTCGTCGCGGCGCGAGGCGGCTTCCTTGTGCATCATGGAGAGCGCGCCGCGTGCGTCGCCCAGACGCAGATACGACGCCGCGTACGGCGCCCAGAGCGCGCTGTCGCGCTCGGCATCGCGCGCGTGGCGGGCGAGGGCCGCGCGCAGTTCCGCATTGCTGCCGCGTTCGTTGAGCGCCCAGATGAGCGCGGCGCGGGCCTCGTCGTCGCCCGGAGCAAGCGCGGCGGCGGCGCGCGTGTCGGCGAGCGCGCCGTCCGGATCGCCCGCGCGGCGCAGGTATTGCGCGCGAGCGAGCAAGAAGCGCGGCGAGCGCTCGGCTGCGGCGAGCGACGCCGGATCGAGCGAGCCGAGCAACGCGCGGATGCGGCCCGTCGCGCGCGCCCGCAGATAGTCGTAGACGGCGAGTTCGAGCAGGCGCTCGTTGCCCGTCTTGCGATACGCGAACTCCGCGATGCGGCCCGCTTCGAGCGGCTGATCGTCGTACGCCGAAACCATCGCGGTGAGATCGTCGGGCGTCGCCACGCCCGCTTGCACCAGCTTGCCGTAGCCTTCGCGCGCCTTGCCGTCCTGCTGATCGACGGTCGCGAGCATCGCGTAGAAGCGCCAGAAGTCGGCATCCGATGCAGGGGCGCGGCTCTTTGCCGAATCGAGCACGGCGAGCGAGCGGTCGAACTGGGTGCGCGTGTAGTACATCAGGCTCAGTTTGAGCGCGTAGGCCGAATCGGGTCCGAACTCGCGCATCAGGCGCTCGTAGGTCGCGATGGCGAGGTCGTTGTCGCCTTTGCGTTCGGCGAGCCGGGCGTAGCGTTCCAGCACCGGCCGGCGATAGGCGCCGTTCGCGCGGGCTTGCAGGAAGCGCAGCGCGGCGTTGGGATCGGCCTGCGCTTCGTACGCGCTCACCACGCGGTCGAGCTGCTTCATGTCGCCCGGCGCGCGGTCCGATTCGTGGATGGCGGCGGCGAGCATCGCTTCGTTGTCGCCGAGCGCGGGCGCTAGGCGCTGGACCTGCTTCCAGTCGCGCTCGTCGTTGCGCGTGCGGGCCAGCGCGAGGTAGTTGGCGAGCGCGACATCGGGCGCGTGATTCCACTCGGCGACTTGAGCTAGCCGCTCGCGCCATTCGGTCGATGCCGGGTCGCGCTTCACTGCGTCCTGCGCGACGCGCTGGGCGCTTGCTAGATCGCCGTTGGCAAGGAAGACTTTGAAGCCGAGTTCGTAGTCCGACGCTTCGATGGGCGCGGACGGTTCCTGATTCGCCACGCGGAGGATCGAGAAGGCGTCGCGGGGGCGGAGCACGGCGGGGATCGCGTGGGCGCGGCCGGTCATGCAGGCGCGTGCGCACAGGAGAGTCTTGTGCTTTGCTGCGCTTATCGCAGGCGACGCGCTCACGACGTAGCTTGCGCGCACCGCGCTCGGAGTGTTCCTCGCGCTCGCCGCGTTACCGGCGCTCACCGCGCTTTTCGCGCTCGCCGCCTTCACCACGCTCGCTGCGTTCGCCGTGCTCGCGGCCTTGCCCGCCGTTCCCGCTTTCACCACGCTCCGAGCGCTCCTTGCGCTTGCTGCATTCCCCGCGATCGCCGCGTTCTCGACAGTCCCCGCGTTCGCCGCGCTTATCACGCTCGCCGGGATTGCCGCGGGCGCAGCGCTCCCCTCAATCACTGAATTTTCTTTGCTGTTCGCGTTCACCACTCTCGTAGCGCTAACTGCGCTCGCGGCACTGGCCGCGCTCCCGACAGTCCCCGCGTTCGCCACGCTCGCCATGCTCACCCCGTTCGCCGGGACTACAACGGGCAGAGCGCTCCCCGCGATTACCGCATCCCTCACGCCCTCACCCGACACGAACGCCTCGCTCCCCCGACGCCACCCCACGAACCTCGCCCCTCCGTCCCCCCGCTCGCGCGACGACATGTCGAGCAGGCGTCGCGCGTAGCGGTCCGCGATATCCGGCCGGCCCGCCGAGAGCGCGAGCCGCGTCAGATAGCGCAGCGTCTCGCGGTCGCGCGCGAGGGAACCAAGATGCGCGTCGGCGGCGGCCAACGCATCGGCGGGACGGTTGGCCGACTGCAAGGCCTGCAACGCCGACAGAAAGAGGCGCCGCTCGTCGTCGCGCGTCGCGGCGTGAGCCTGCGCCGCGAAGAACGCATCGGCGGCACCGGCGTAGTCGCCCGCGGCGAGCTTCAGTCGCGCGCCCTCTGCGAGCCAGCGCGGCGCTTGCGCCGGCTCCATCTGCGCAAGCCGATCGTAGTAGCGCCCGGCGAGCGCGCTGTCGTTCAGCGCGCGCGCCTTCTTCGCGTAAGTTTCGATCTGCGCGGCATCCCACGGCTTGTCGAGCGCCTCGGCGAGCAGCGCGTCGAGTTCCGCAAGCCGCGCCGCGCGGGCCGCATCGCCCGGCTTGAGCGCATAAGCCTGCGTCTCGGCGAGGTCGATGCGCGTGCGCAGCGCGCTCGACTGCGCCTGCGGATCGGACGAAACGGACAGGCGGCGCAGCATCTTCTGCGCATCCGCGATGCGCTGCGCCTTCAAATACTCCTGCGTCAGCTCGGTCAGCACTTCGGCGTTGTCCGGCTCGATGCGCAGCCACGCTTCGAGATACGCGACGGTCAGCGTATCGACCTGGCGGCCCTCGAGCAGCCGCTCTTCGAGCCGCTCACGAGGAAACGCGAGCACGAGCATGAGCCCGACCAGCAGCCCGAAAGCCGCGACGACGAACGGCGAGAAAAGCCGCTGGCGGTCAGGTTGCGCAGACGACATCGACATGAACGGAATTCGTTGCGTGAGCGGAGCCGGACGGCGAATACACGCGCCGTCCCTGCGCCATGCCGGGCGCGAGCGGGCGGCCATCCGCCTTCACGATGCAAGCGTTCGCGCGCGCCTCGCCGCCGATGGCGAAGCGCGGCGCGACGTGCGACGCGAGATCCAACGAGAAGCCTCGCGGCGTGCGCGCGAAGTGATCGATCACGCCGTTGGCTTCCGCGAGATACGGCAGCTTGGCGGCGTGCGCGGCATCGATCACGCGAAAGCGCGCGTCGGCGCCCGTCAGATGCACATACACGCCGCCCGGTCCCGGCAGATAGCCCGCCACGCCTTCGGCGCTCGCAAGATCGGGCGCGCGTCCCTCGGGCAGCCGCACGGTGCGCAGCGCGCCGCTGCCGTGGATGCGCCAGAAGTCGCCATCGCGCGATATGTTCATGCGCTCGAAGTCCAGCACCTTTTGCGCGTATTCGGAGACGTAGACAGGCATCAGCGGTTGCGCCGACAGCGTGCGATACACATCCGACAACGCCTTCACCGACGCGTACTTGGTGCCCGAGAACATGTGGTAATAGACATCGACCGGCTTGAAGCGGATAGGGCGCTCGGTCATGTCGAACGTCTCCAGCACGCGTTCGTAACCGTAGTACGGACCCTGCCAGAGCGCGGTGTACGCCTCCTCGTTCTGGTTCGGCGCGAACACCTGAAAGAAGCCGTTCTTGTCCACGCCGAGCGGCGCGATGGCGGCCCAGCTCGGATAGCGTTTCGTGATGAGCGTGTCGCCGCCGTTCATGTTGTAGACGCCCGCGTTGTCCGCCGCCTCGATGACCGGCGCGGGCACCTGACAGTCGCCGCTCCACAGCAGCACTTTCACGCGCTTGCCGGCGGGCGCGAGCCGGTCGATATAGCGAATCGACCCGCCGATCTCGCGGTCGGTGTCGTACCGGTAGCCAGGAATATCGATGGACAGGCCGTTGTAGTTCGCGCGGCTGCCACCCTCGGCCGTGTCGGTGTCGCCGCCGGACTTGCCGAGGCCGGTCACGCGCATCCACTGCAACGGATGCGTGTACGTGTGGCTCGCCATCTCCACGTTCGGCAGCGCGAAGATCTCCCGCGCAATCGCTCGCAGGCGCGGCGCATCCTTCGGGTACGGACCGTCGTCGGAGATTTCGCCTTCGATGACGGAGACGGTCGTCGGCAGACCGAACTGACGGATGACGTTGTAGAGCGCATCGCCGGAATACTGCGGCGGGGCAGACGTCGAGACCTTCATCGGCCCGCCGTTCACGTCGAATTCGGCGCGCGAGGCGAGGCCGTCGCCGTCAATATGCGTCATCAGAAGACGCCGGCCGTTCTCCGTCGTGGGATCGGGCGCGGGCATGTCGTCGGGCAGGCGCAGCGCCGCGCGAAAGAAGCGTATCGGTTGCAGCACCCAGCGCGCTTCGTTCGACATCGGCATGTCGAAAACGGCGAACGGGCGCATCGCGTAGCCGCCCCACGGCGTGATCGCGGCGGCGTCGATGGCGAAGTCGTTGCCCGCATCGGCCGATGCGAGCCTGAGCAGCGAATGGCTGCGCGGGCCGGCGCGCACGTTGGTCGTATCGTGCGGATCGGGCTGCGGCTTCATCTCGAAGCCCATCATCGACGCGTCCATCGACTCGACGCGCAAACGATTGCCCGGCCGGCCCGCGACGGGCACGAGATCGAGCTTCTGCGCGAGGTCGCCGTGTATGTCGATGCCGAATGTCGTCAGCATCGCGACGGGCACGCGATGATCGACCTGCGTTTCGAGCCAGTCGTGAAACGCCGCGCGATTCGGCGCGGGCGAGTCCAGCCACATGACGATGCCCGCGTACCGGCCCGACAAGTCGCCCTCGGGCAGCGGCTTCGCAATATCCGCGAACTCGACGCGGTAGCCGAGCCAGTTGAGCGGCATCGAAACGTAACGCACGCCGGCGGTCACGTTGAGGCTCGCGCCGGGCCGCACGTTCTGCACCACGAGGATCGTGCGCGGGACGTTGCGCCGGTTGGCGGCATCGGATGTGAGCGGCGCGGCGCTTTCGCCCGTCGCCGATGGCGCGCGTGCCGGGCCGGTGCCGACGGTTTGCAAAGCGCCGTCGGTGACATAAGGAATGATGCCCTGCGCGCTGATGTTGCGGATCGCGTCGTTGGTGCAGGCGCGGTCCGAAGGCGGGCAGTAGTCGATGGACAGCACCGGCAGGCCGTATCGCTCGCGCAATGGCCGGGCTTGCGCCAGCAGCCAGTCGCGGTCCGCTTCGGGTACCGCGACGTAACGCTTCTTCGCCTGATTCCATCCGCGATACAGCGATTCGAACGCGACCGCATAGGCCAGATCGTGCACGTCGGGCATCAGCTCGAAGCCGCGATTGAAAATGAGCCGCGCCTCGGGATAACGCGCCTTCAGCGCGCGAATGACGGCGACGAGTCCCGCTTGCTGGCGGGAGCGCTCGTCGTCGGTCGTGGCGATCGTTTGATACGAGTCGAGCGTGTCGAGAAAGAAGCCGCGATAGCCCTTGTCCCACAGCGGCGCGATGACGTGCTGAACGAAGAACTGCGGCCATCCGGGCGCGGTCTGGTCGATGACGCGCGACGCCCACGCCGCATTGCTGCCCTTGAGCCACGCCGGCGGCATGTCCTTGAAGTACGCGCGCGAAGGCGTCACTTCGCCGACGCTCACGTAGGCGAGCCACTTCGACGGGCCGGAAGCCGGCGCGTGCGCGGCGGGATCGAAGCCGCTGTCCGGTTCGACGACGACGTGGTCGAACGAAGCGAGCTGTCCGACCGGCACCGGCGCGCCATAGAACAACGCGATCGAGGGCATCGCGTCATCGGCGCGCGCACACGCGAACGTCAACGAAGCGGCTACGAGTGCCGCCATCTTGCGCCATAGGCCGCGTCGCACGTCAACGCCAGGCACGCGCATTATGCAGGGCAGGGGCCGGCCCGGTCGGCGGCTCCTCTTATTGCAACGGGCTCGGAGTGAATGTGCGTTGGTTTCGTATCGCTCGGGCCTTCAACGTTTGCATGGAGTCCTGTTCAATGTGTCACGCGGGCGGCGCACTGTAAGGAGCGTCGGCGTCGCACAGATAACGCAGTAACGGGGCGAGTTTGTCCGCGTCCGTCGGCTTGGCGCAGTAGGCATCGAAACCGGCTTGCTTCGCTGCTTGCAGGTCGCCGGGTGTCGAAAGCGCCGAATGGCCCACCAGTACCGGTTGTTCGAGTGTGGTCGATGCGCGCAGGTAGGCGGCGACCTGCAATCCCGACAAATCCGGCATCCAGATGTCCAAGAGCACGATATCGGGCCGCCAGCGTTCCGACGCCTCGATGGCCTGCCGGCCACTATAAACGACTTCGGTCGGAAAGCCATCGATGGCCAGCACCATTCCGATGGCGTCGGCCGTATCGACATAATCGTCGACGACAAGCACGCGAGGCGGCAGCGCGCCATGGCATCGGCGGCGTGTCCAGATCGCACACTTGGGAGAAACTTCAAAATCATCGCGCATTACGCCGCGCCCCACATGTGCGAAAGCCGCGTCGGTCCGGCACGCGGCTCGTTGATCAAGCCCGCATGGCTGCGGGACGGGCGTCTAGCGTTGGTCCTTCTTGAGGTCTTCCTTCACGTCGCCGTACTGCTTGCGGGCTTCGCCTACGCCCTGCTGCACCTGGCCCTTCACTTCCTGGCTGGTGTCGCCTGTCATGTTGCCAACGGCTTCGTTGACGTTCCCCTTCACCTTCTCGGCAGTACCCTTGACCTGGTCCTTGTTCATGGTGTTTCTCCTATCGGTTACGTGGGGGTTGACCACGGTTTTGTATGAGCAAGGATCGGGCCTGTTATTCGTGATGCGCGAAAGCCCGTGCGACATAGGGCGGAGGGGCCTCGAAGCCGGTGGAAACCAGCCGGTTTCGCGGCGGATTCGGGCAATTCTTGCAAGCGGACGCAACGCGTTCGCGCGTGTAGACCGTTGAATTTATCTGCCGGACCGGAGGCGGTGGACGACATCCGCCAGAGCCTGCAAATTGAACGGCTTCGCAAGACACGCGTCGCAACCCGCCTCTTGCGCGAGCGCTTCTTCCTGCGCGACCGGACGGCCAGTGAGCGCCGCAATGGGAATCGCCGAGCACAAGGGCAGTTTTCTCAGCGCACCGACGAGCTGATAACCGTCCATGTCCGGCAAGCCGACATCGGTAACGACGAGATCGAACTGCGTTTGCGACGCCTTCTGCAGCGCATCGTCCCCGTTCGCCGATGAAACCACGTGCGCTTCGTACAGCGACAGAAGGTCGGCCATCGCGGTCAGCGACTCTTCGGAATCTTCGACCAGCAGAATGCGCAGGTTCCTGAACACGGAGAGATCGGCGGGCATGTCGCCGGGCTGCCGGCGCACGAACGACGCATCCGCGGGAAGCGACACCACGAAGCGCGTTCCGCGTCCCTCGCCATCCGAGAACGCCTCGGCTTTGCCGCCGTGCAGTTGCGCCAGTTGCCGCACGAGCGACAGTCCGATGCCCAGTCCCCCGGGCCGCGCGCGGTAGGGCACGTTGGGCGTCTGCTGGAACATGTCGAAGATGGACGTAATGGCGGCAGGCGCGATGCCGCAGCCGGTATCCATCACTTGCAGCCGCACGATATCGTCGCGCTGTTCGAGCGTGACGGTGACACAGCCGCCTCGCGGCGTGAACTTGAGCGCGTTGCTCAAGAGGTTCCAGGCGATCTGCTCGACGCGGATCGCATCGCCGCGAATGAGCACGGGCGTCTCTGCAAGCGAAAGTCTCAGGTCGATGCCGCCTTCGTCGAAGTCGCGCTGCATCGCATCGGTGATGGAGCGGACGATGGCCGTCACGTCGGTCGGCGCGAAGCGCAACGAGAGCTTGCCCGTCTGGATGCGCGAGAAGTCGAGCAGGTCGTCGATGATCTGCGCCTGCGCGAGCACCGACTTCTGGATGGCATCCGACACTTCCTGAACGCGGCCGATGTGACGCGCTTCCGGAATGCGCGCGAGAATCTCCGCCTTCATGTGAATGAGATTGAGCGGGTTCTTGAGCTCGTGCGACAGCACGGCGATGAACTCGTCCTTCAGGCGGCTCAGCTTGCGTATCTCGATGTTGTTCGCGCGTTCCCGTTCGATCACGTTGTCCTTGCGGCCCTCGGCGATACGGCGCTGCGTCGCGTCATGAACGATCTTCGCGTAGCCTGCGAAGCCGGACGCCTCGATGCGGCTCAGAAAGCCGCTGCAGAAGACAGGCGTGCCGCGTTTCGTGGCGTGCCAGCGTTCGTCTTCCGTGCGCCCGCGCTCGCGCGCCTTCTTGCGTTCGCGCACGGGCACGCCGTCGGCGAGGTCCTCCGGCGTGTAGATCGGGTCCAGATGTTTGCCGACCATCTCTGCGCTGTCGAAACCGAAAATGCGCGTGGCTCCGACGTTCCAGCTCACGATGGTGCCGTCTTCGTCCATCACGATGATCGCGCAGTCGAGCGTGCCCTGCGCCGCGAGCCTCAGCTTTTCTTCGCTGACTTGCGCCTGGTCCTGCGCAGCCTTTTGTTCTGTGATGTCGATCAGCGCGAGCACCGCGCCGTCGATGCGGTCGTCGTCGGTGCGGTAAGGCAGCACGCGGGCGAGCAGCGTGCGGCCGTCCTTGCTCTTGACTTCTTTCTCCGAACGCTTCAACTGTTCGAACGCGTCGCGAAGATCCTGGAGCATGTCCGGATAATCGAGCTGATGCGTCAGATGTTCGAGCGGCCGCCCCTGGTCGATAGGTCGTATGTTGAAGAACGAATCGGCAGGCGCCGTGTAGCGCTTGATCCTCAGCGTCCGGTCGACGAACACGGTCGCCACGCCGACGAGCGCGATCAGATTCTGGAGGTCGTCGCTGACGCGCGACGATTCCTGAACCTTGGTCATCAATTCGGCGTTGACCGTCAGGAGTTCTTCGTTGAGCGACTGCAATTCCTCGCGGCTCGCTTCGAGTTCTTCAGTCGCCGAACGCAGTTCCTCGTTCATCGCCTGAAGCTCTTCGTTGGACGCTCGCAGTTGCTCGCTCGATGCCTGCTGATTATCCATGGACGTGCGCAGCCGTTCTTCACTTCCCTCCAGCGCCTGTCTCAGCGAGTCGAGCGTTTCCACACCAGTCGAGGCGCGCGGCGGATCGGCCGCGTCGCCGGGCGCGGGAAAGTCGCAAATGACCGACACCAGTTCCTGCCGGTAGGCGAAATCGCGATACGGCCGCAGCGAGAGGTCCGCGTCGAGCTCGCCCGCCGCGGTCACGAAGGGAACGGAGCGTTCGTCTTCGCGTCGCTTGCCGGCGATGCAACGCTCTGCCGCCTGCCGCACGCGCTCCTCGGCATCCCGGCGCACGATGTCGAAGAGGTTGGTCACGCGCTCGTGACGGACGTTTTCGGTGAGCGTATCGGCGCGCGCCGAGCGATGCACGATGGTGCCGTCGGGGCGCATCACGATGACGGCGGGGCCGAACAGGTCGAGCGCGCGTGCCTGGCTCGGCAGACGCAGATCGGCGCGGCGGCCCTGCGAAGCATCGTGAAAGAAGGTCTGTCCGCCGAAAGCGGGGCCTTCGCTTTCTTCCTTATCGGCGAGCAGTCCGCTCGTGGCCGAGGCGATGGCCTCCGCGGAGCTTGGCCGCGCGCGGTAGATCCGCCGTTGCTTGTCGACAGGGCGGAACAGTTCCTGGGCGAAGTCGGCGGATTCGGCGGTGCCGAGAAAGAGGAAGCCTTCGTGCGGACGCAACGCGTAGAAGAAGGTGTCGAGCACCTGCCTTTGCGCGCGGCGGTCCATGTAGATGAGCACGTTGCGGCACGACACGAGATCGATGCGCGAGAACGGCGGATCGCGCAACAGGTTGTGAGCGGCGAAGATCACCGTATCGCGCAGCGACTTGACGAGCCGGTAGCGGTTGCCGTCCCGCGTGAAATACTGGCTGAGGCGCGCCGCGCTGACATCGTTCTCGATGGCGAGCGGATAGCTTGCCGAACGCGCGACCGCAATGGCGCGCTCGTCGATATCGCTTGCGTACACGGTCACCTGAACGCGATGCGGCAAACGGCGGACGGCTTCGTCGAGAAGAATCGCGATGGAAAAAGCCTCTTCGCCCGTCGCGCACGCCGGAACCCACGCGCGCACCTTGTCGCGGCCGCCCAGGGTGTTCATCAGTGCGGGAATGATCGTGTTCTCGAGCGCGGCGAAGGCCTCCGTGTCGCGAAAGAAATGCGTGACGCCGATGAGCAGGTCGGCGAGCAGCTTGGGTGTTTCTTCGTTATGCCGGGCGAGATAGTCGCGATAGGCGGCCGCGGTCGCGAGTCCGTTGACCTGCATGCGGCGCTCGATACGCCGCACGATCGTGCCGCGCTTGTAGCTCGCGAAATCATGGCGCGTGCGGGCGCGCACGAGGTCGAGCACATCGTTGATGGCGTCGATGTGCGAGTTCGGCAAGTGGGCGTCGAGCGCGGGCTCGTCGTCGGACGGCGCGGGAAGCTCGATCTTCTTCGCGTTCAGCGAAAGCGCGAGGACCTTCGGGATGATTGCATCGAGCGGCAGAACGAGGTCGACATCGCCTGTGCCGATCGCGCTGCGCGGCATCTCGCCGTATTCGGCCTCATCGGGACGCTGCGCGATGGTGACGCCGCCTCGTTCGCGCACGCGCGAGATGCCGACCGAGCCGTCCGCACCCGATCCTGACAGCACGACAGCGAATGCGCGCGCGCCATGCGCGTCGGCGAGGCTGCGGAAGAACACGTCGATGGATGTCGGCGGCGTGCGGGGCAGATTAGGCTCGGAGAGGCGCAACTGGCCGTCGATCATCGAAAGATGCTTGCCGGGCGGGATGACGTAGACCGTGTCCGGTTCTAGCAGGACCGGTTCGTTGACCTGGCGCACGCGCAAGGGAGTCACGCGCTGAATGACCTCGTGCGCATGGCTCGCGTGATTCGGCGATAGATGCAGCACGACCACGAAGGCCACGCCGGGCGACGCGGGCGCCGCCTCGAAGAGCCGCAAAAGCGCCTGAACGCCACCGGCCGACGCGCCGATTCCCACGACCGAGAAGGTGGGGCCTGTGCGTTTCGGGTGGTGTTCTGTTGCCTTTGCTTCCATTGTCTGGCCTCCGCGATAACCGGGGACGGTCCGGCTTCGCTACTGTGCAATGTATGAGACGGATAAGCAACGGTATTGCGCGGTGGGGAGAGGATGATGTGGCGGCATGCACCGCGTTCAGCGGTGAAGAAGTTGACGTGTCGACAGGTTTTACGCTGTCCAGGAATTGTCTATGCGGCCCTCGGCATACTTGTGGTCGCGCGTCCGTTCGCGCGCTGGTTGTTGCCGGTATCCATGAGCACGTTGCGTATCGCAGGGCGGGGTGCGTTGTATCTTGTAGGCAAACGTCTACCAACTCACTGCGGCTGCATTCATTGTAGAGGCGACGTGGATCGCCGCACGTCGGCCTCGCGCCGAACTCACCGGCCCCCTGTGCCGCGGACGCCGCCCGGGAGGGCGGCTCGCAGCTTCGTTATTGCGTCGTCGTGGCCGAGCCCGTCGAGCCGCTCGAACCCGCAGAGCCGTCGCCCGAGACGTTCGCTTTCTTGCTCTTCGAGTGCTTGCGCGTGGCATGCTTGCCTGTCGGGCCGGCCGGCGAGCCGGTTTCACCGTTGCCGTTCGGCGTTCCGACGCCGACCCCGCCCTGGCCCGCGCCGTTGCCGCCCGGCAGGCCGCCGCCCGAGCCTTGCGCGAACGCACCGCCCGATACGGCCAGCACCAGTGCGGATACGAGAATGCTTATCTTTGCCGTCTTCATAAGGTCCTCTTGAGGAATGGTGGTCACCCGCAGAACGTCGATGCAGGCCGGTGCCGTCTAATGCAATTGTTGTGCCGCGGCACGGCAGCGTAGGCCGCGATCGTATCGGGGACTGAGGACGATGGTGTGACGAGCCGCACAGCGCCGCTGACCCGAACGATTGATTCGGGGCGACGTCAGGCTCGACGGTATGTCGGGCTCTGCGCGTCCTTGCTGAAGGTGCAGCGAAGGCGGCCGGGCCGAAAACGCGGTGCTTGGAACATGCCGCGTGATCGTCGCAGCAGGGCGTAAGCCGCCGCGACGATCACGCTCACAGGCGGATCAATCGCCCCGATCACCGTGCCGGTCGCCGTTGCCCCGCAGCAGCAAGGACAGGTCGATTGCGTTGGCCATCGCCACATATCCGGCGTCGTTCGGATGCAGATGGTCGCCGCTGTCGTACACCGCCTGCATGTCGTTGGGATGCGCCGGATCGCGCAGCACCGCATCGAAATCGACCACTGCGTCGAACGCGCCGCTCGTGCGAATCCATTGGTTCACCGCATGACGGATCGCTTCTTTCTGCGGCGTCCAGTAGCCCTCGTTGGCAGTGCCTTGCAGCGCGTTGCGGAAGGGCGTCAGCGTGCCGCCGATGATCTTGATGCCGCGCAGATGCGTGCGCGCGATGATCTGCCGGTAGCCGTCGATGATCTCTTCCGCGGACACCACGCGTCCCGAAGGGTCGAGCGCGGTGTTCGGCCAGCCGATGTCGTTGATGCCTTCGAGAAAGACGACCCACTTGACGTCCGACTGACTCAGCACGTCCCGGTCATACCGCGCGAGCGCGCTCACGCCCGCGCCGTCGCTCACCACGCGATTGCCGCTGATGCCTTGGTTCAGCACCGCGTAACCGCGCCGCGGCCCTGCGCTATTGAGGCGCGCGGAGAGATTGTCGGGCCAGCGCCGGTTCGCATCGACGGTCGACGAATAGCCGTCCGTGATCGAATCGCCGAAGGTGACGACGGCGGGCGTCGGGCGATCCGTATCCGTTAGGATTGCAGATAAAAAGAAGCGATTCGTATACTTGTGAGGAGAAGGCTGGTCGGGCGCCGCGGTGTTGTCGCCGCTCGACACATAGGCGTTCTGCATGGCGAGCTGATGCACCGTATAAGCGGGCGTGGCGTCGGGCAGGAACAGGCTGATCGCAACGTCTGACAAGGGCGCGAGCCGCATGTCGATGGGATCGCTCAAGATCGGCGCGCCTGCATACAGCGTCACGGTCGTCTTGCCGCCGAACGTCAGCGTGCGGTCCGTGTTGGGCGCGATCTTCGCGCCGCCGGCAGACAACGCGATATGCACAGGTCCCACAGTCACCGGCGCGGTGCCGAACTCATTCGTGAGCCTGACGCGCACGCGATCGCCGCCGACGCTCACGTGCTCGATCTGACGAATGGTCGTCGCGGCAGGAAAGTTCTGCGGCGTCGTGATGTTGTTGTTGCGATCGGGACTGGCGGTCCAGGTAGCGACCCAGCCGTCTCGTGCTTCTGCATCCGGGCGGTCTGCCGATGCCAGGGGCGCGACGAGCATCAGCAAGGCCGTACTGCACGCGGCCAGCACGCGGCATGAGGCGTGCGGGAAGAATGCGTCTTTCATGTGTCCCTCCATATTCGTTCGTGTTTGTGTACATCAGGAAAACGAAGTAAATATGGACGACACATCGACCGATGTCACTATCGTTTACCCGCGACGATGCGGGTCGTCGGGAAAGGACGGTAGGGCCGTTGCAGTGACGGCGGAGCTTCGTTTGTATGACGAACGCGAAGCGTTCACCAGACGTAGCGCGCGCCGAGCAAGCCTTCATATGCGTGGAAGCCGCCCGCGCCTTGCTGATATCCGAGATTGCCCCACACGCGCCACTGCCGGCCAATCAACCCTTGCGCACCGATCTTCGCTTCGAAGCGGTTCCTGGGGCCGTCTTGCGACACCGTGAAGCCGTTGAACGCAGCGCTCGCCACTCGCGTGTCGTGCAGCCAGTTCACTTCGACGAAGGGCAGCCATCCCGGTGCGGCCGTCGACCCCGGCGCATGAAAAAGCCGCATGCCGAGCCGCGTCGTCCAGTTGCTACCGTTCGGACTCCTGACGACCGTTCCACCGGCCTCGATATGATCGTCCGCGTGATAGTGACTGTAGACCAGTTGCGCTTGCGGTTCGAGCAATACCGGACCAGTCGACGTCTGACCGAGCGGAAGCGCCCAGCCGCCTTCCACCGATGCCGACCACACGTGACTCGCGTAGCTTTCGCCGGCGAGCGCATCGCCCTTTACGCTGTTGTCGAAGTGGCCGTACTGCAGCCACGTATCGACGTAAGGACCGGCTACGGAGTACGCCGTGCCGTGCCATGTCGCGTACAGGCCGCCGCTCAGACCATTCGTGTTGCCCCGCGCTTGTGCGCCGCCGTTGCGCGCTCTTGCATCCGTCGTCGACGAGCCGTAGCCCGCCATGACGCCGACTTGCCAGCGATGTCCGTCGCGCACGCGGTTGACCACGTCGATGCCGGCCTGGACGATGGCCGTATCGGTCGATTCGCCGATTCTTCCGCCCGCCGCTTCGCCGTCGACATGCGCGCCGCGCGTGCGCGCCCACGCGGTCGATGCGCCGCCGCCTTCGTGCTGCGCGGCAAAGGGATCGGCGAAACCGGCGCGGTCATGCAGCGTCATCCTGAACATGCTGGCCGCCGCCTGTTGATTGCCCAGGTACGCGCCGGGCTCGGGACGCGGCGCGGGGGAGGGGCCGTCCGACAGCGAACGCAGATACCAGTCCCCGCCGGCTTGCTGCAACACGTATTCGTAGGGGCCTGCGACGAGGCGGCCGTCGAGCTTGAAGACGCCGCTCGACTGGCCATCGACTTCTACGATCTCGATGCCCTTGGTCGTCGCCGCCCCCGCGCCGCCCGCGTTCGTCACCTTGACGCGCGTCTGGCCGGACGTGTCGCCGCGCACGATCAGCCGGTCGGTGGCCGATCCGTCGCCTGCGAGCACGGTGGACAGCGCCAGCGTTCCGTTATTGCTCGCATAGTTGCCGTTCACGGTCAGCACGCTCGCGGGCGCCGGACTGGCCATGCGAATCTCGCCGTTATTGACTAGCGCGCCTCCTACCGCGAACTGACCGGCCGGCCCGCTTTCGAAGCCGGGCGCGGCATCGGCCACGGCGAAAAGGCCGTCGTTGACGATGCTGCCGCCCACCGCGCCGTAACCGCCGAAGGTCGCTCCGGGCGCGATCGTCACTTGCCGGGTATTCGCGAGTTGCGCGCCGCCCGCGAGCACCAGCGCGCCGCTGTTGACCGCCGTGTTGCCGCCGTAGGTGTGGGTGCGGGTGAGCGTCACCGTGCCGCTGCCTTGCTGGACGACATCGCCCGATCCGGTGATCGCGCCGCCGTACGCGACGTTGCCGCTGCGATCGAATACGAGCGTGCCGTCATCGACGATATCGCCCGCGACGCTCCCGCTCGCACCCCCGGCGCCCAGCCGCAGCGTGCCGGCGGCGATGGTCGTGACGCCCGCGAAGGTGTTGTCGCCCGCGAGCGTCAGTGTGCCCGCGCCGGTTTTCGTGAGACTTCCCTCGCCGCTGATGATGCCGCTGAATGTGGTATCGGCCGCGCTGTTCACGTTCAGCGCCGCGCCGCCGAGCGCGACGCTGCCCGCGCCCGTGAGATTGTTCACGTGCTGGGCGAAGCCGCCCAGGTCGAAGGTGGCGCCTGATGCCACGCTCAGCTGCGAGCTCCGGGCGATGATGTCCGGCGCGCCCGCGACGAGCGTTCCGCCAGTCACCGAAGTGGCGCCGCTATAGGCGTTCGCCTTCGACAACTGGAGCGTGCCCGAGCCGGCCTTGGTGAGCGTCTTGCCGTCCCAGCCGGTCGCGGCGTTGGCGGCCTGATCGGCCAGGACGATGTCCATGTCGAAAGAATCGCCCGCGTCCGGCAACGTGAACACGCCGTTGGCTGATTGAGGCGTTGCGCTGAGCCCGGCGTACCACGTCGGCGCGACGGCGACCACGAAGGTCTGCGGCGTGTACCCGCTTGTCAGGGTCAGGAAATCCGGCGTGGTGACCGATCCCCCGATGCGCGTGGCGCCGAACGTTCCGGTGAGACCGCCGGGCGACGCGGTCCGAATCACCGTGAAGACGCCGTTCGCGAGTTCATGCGCACTCGCCGACGCGGGCGCCGAATAGCCCGCCAGATTGAATATTGCATTCGGCGCGATGGATGCAGTATTCGCTTCGATCACCGGGCCGGCCGGGCCGGCTATGCTGTCCAGCGTGCCGTTCATCGAGAAATTGCGGCCGACGGCCAGTTGCGATTGCGACGAGACCAGCGTCGTCGCGCCGGGTGCCGTCGCGAAATCGCCGGTGGTCGTGAAGACGCCGCTGCGCACGAAGCCCAATGCGCCTGCATCGACGGATACGCTGCCTTGCTGCGATCCCGCCGCCAGGAGCGCGACCGCGCCGCTGCCGGTCTTGACGAGCGCGCCCGGCCCCGACAGCACGTTGGGCACGATGCCCGCGCTCGCGAAATCGAGGTGCAGCGTTGCGCCGTTATTGACCGGGCCGGTCCCGAGCGCCCCGCTGCGCTGCGCGACGAGCGTGCCCGCCAGCACATCCGTGCCGCCGCTGTACGTGTCGATGCCACCGAGCGCCAGTGCCCCTGCGCCGCTTTTGATGAGGCGGCCGGTGCCGGCGATTGCCCCGTCGAAGGCGGAATCGGCGGAGTTCTGTGCGGTCAGGTTCGCGCTGCCGAGCAGGACGCGGCCGCTGCCGCTCAGGTTGTTGATTTGCTGCGGCAGGCTGGCGAGGTCGAGCGTCGCGCCGCTGCCGACGTTGACGCTCCCGCTGTTGATGAGGGCGTTCGCCACGTCGGTGCGCAAAATGCCATCGTTGACGAGCGTTGCGCCGGTGTAGGCATTCGCAGCCGACAGAATCAGCAGGCCCGCGCCGTTCTTCGTCAGCGTGCGACCATCCCAACCGCTGGCGAACGATCCCGATTGATCGATGAGCGGGACGTCGACGTTGAAAGTATCGGCGGCGCTGGCGAGCGTGAATGTGCCGTTCCCCTGCGCTGCACCGGCGTGCCACGTCAGGCCGAGGCGGACGTCGTAATCCCGAGCGTCGGGCGTCTTCGCGCCTACCGGTATCAGATAGTCGACGGGACTGGATCCTCCGAAACGTACGCTGGTGAAGTCCCCGGACAGGCCCGCCTGGTTCGATGCATGCACGACGTTGAATACGGTATTCAAAAGACCAGTCGCTGACACGGGCACCGAAGGGGCGAAGCCGTTGATCAGCAGCGCACCGTCCAGCATGCCGCTCGACGCCGTAATGACCGGCTCTGCCGTGCGCAGTCCCACGATGAGCGTAGAACCCGGCTGCTGAGTGAAGCTGTTGGCGACGGCCAATGTCGAATCGGCGGACATGACGGTCAGCGCGCCGGTCTCCGTCGTATAGGTGTTTGCGGAAAACGCGCCCGGCTGGGCCAGCCAGAGCGCACCGGAGTTCACGCTCACAGCGCCTTGCGACGAACCGGCGGCCGACAGCAACGTCGTGCCGTTGCCGATCTGCATCAGCGTGCCGCCCCCGGAGAGCGTGGCGTCGAACCTGAAAACGTCGCCGCGATTGAAGCGCAGCAATCCGTTGTTGACGATGTTGCCTGTCACGTTGCCGCTACTGCCGCCTGTGCCCAAGGTGAGCACGCCGCCAGGAGATACCGTCGTGGTACCGACGTCGTTGGTCAATGTGTTGGCGAGTGCCAGCGTTCCGTCCACAAGGACAGCCGCCGACGATTGATTCGACATCTTGACGAAGCCGTTGAGCGTCCAATTGCTGCCGGCAACCGCGCTCAAGGTGGCGAATCCATTGGAGGCCGAATTGGTATTGAAGCTGCCTGTCTCGGTGCCCGAGCCGGTCAGGATAATCGCGTTGCCGGGCGCGAGGCTGAGCACGTCCGCACCGTTGCCGCCGTTCAGAACCGATCCTGTTCCAAGCGTCACCGTAGCGTTTGCGCCGCTCATCAAGACCGCCGATTGCGTCCCGCTGGAGATAACGCCACGGTTGTCGAGCGTCCCGCCGGGCCCGAGCGTCACGCCCGGGCTGATATGGCCGCGTATGATGCCGGTGCTGCTATTCGTTACGCTCGCCGAACTGGCTCCTTTGACACCGACGCCTTCGTGATATCCGTCGATCAGCCCGTCATTGTTGACGGTGATCGAACCGGCATCGACCAGTACGCCGACCCCATACGTCCCGTCTCCCGTGCCGCTTTTGATGACGCCGCCAGCGTGATTGTTCACCACCACATGACCGGACGTCTGCAGATAAACGCCGTTGGGTGTCGTGCCTATCGACGGACTAGCGTTCAACGTACCGAAATTGTCGACGACGCCGCCCGCTCCCGACTGATAGGCAACGGCGTGACTGGTACGCGCGCTGATGTCGCCCTGATTGGAGAGCGCGTTGTTATCTCCCGAGGTGAAGACGACGCCGAAGGTGTTGCCGAGCAAGCGCCCGGATGAAACGTTGGAAAGCGTGCCGGGCACGTTGAATCGCACGGCGGCGGCCACGTTGTCGACCGAACTGGTTATCGAGCCCCCGTTAGTCATCGTGACGGGAGCGATGCCGTCGACATTGATCGCGTTCTGAGTCGTGGTCGTGATGACCGTTGCCGCTTCGATTTGATAAACGGAATCAGTCGAAAGCGTCTGCGACGTGTCGCTCGACGTAACTACCGTCAGCGCGTGGAGGGGGAACGGAAGCCCAATGAGGATCGCCGCGGCGAGAGGGCGGACAGGGACAGTGTTAACTACATAGATGTGCTTATTATTTCGCTGTGTGCACATACCATCGCCTCACACTGTTACGCGGGAACGCAACGATGCGCGCCGCTGTTTCTAATGTATGGCCCGGGCGTGGAACGGGGTCATAGGAAACCCTGCGCGACGGCCAATGAGCAATGGCAGTATAGGTAAACGCGCGTGTTGAGCGTCGCAGCGATTCGCGCATGAGGCGGGACAACGATTTAGTCGGTCTTGCTTCATTTGAGGCAACGGCGATGCGTGTAAAGGGCGCGCTCGGTGATTGCGAATATGCCCCGATAGCGCTTGCCGTAGGTTTCAGCTAACGGCGCGTTGTCCCGAAGTGAAGGCTAAATGCGGTCACGCTGCGTTCGAGTAAGTTCGGCGGATCGCGGACTCATTCACGTCCGGCCAGCGACATGTTATTGCGGCCTCGCGGGCTCGCACTTCGGCGTCGCGCGGCAGCCGGCAATCTCTGCACAATAACTCACCGTGAGCGCGCTGATGGACGACCCCGTTTTGGCAAGAGCCCCATTCGCGCTTTGCAAGCACTAGGCATGCATATAGCGATCGACGACGCCAATACGGGATGTCTCGCCATACCGGCGTGAAGATGAATCGCTCTTTCGTGGCGCGCATGCTGATCGTCTAGGACAAACGGTGTGCCACTCCGGGAACGATGGTCCCTTCTCGCACACGTGGCCCTGTGATTGCTTAGAGTGAAGGGGTGGACGAAAGGGCGACATCATGATTCCCGAGGAAATAGCGACTAGGGAGCTTGCCAAAGCTGAGGCGGAGATCGCCAAGTGGGAACATCGGGTTCTCAGGCAGCGCAACCATATCCTCACGTATCCGCTCTTTGGCGGCATCGACATGGAGCTTTCCAAGCAAATTCTGGCGACCTTCGAAGCGGCCCTCGCCGACGCGTACAAACGGCGGGATCGACTACTTTGGAAATAGCCTCTCTATGCCCCAATGCACCGACGCGGCAGCGACGCGTTCGAGCAAGCGCGCTCAACCCGTCACGCGTACTCTAGACCGCCCTCGGCTATTAGCCCGTCGCTGGCGGCTACCATCCTTACTTCCCGTGCGCCGACTTGTCCGGGCGATCGAGGCTGAAGACACGCACGATCATCGCATCGATCATCCGAAAGAAGCCGTCCGCGCCATAACCGGCAATAAATGCGATTCCCGACGCGGAAAGCGTGAGCGCGCCCGAGCCAGAACTCACAGTTTGCGCCACCGAGCCTGGCGTGAAGAACAGTCCGACGGCGAGCCCTGCGATGGCGCCGAGGATCAGGCGAATGATAGCGAGCGTTTCATCGCGCGGCGCCAGAATGCTGCGCGTGATCCGGTCGCTGATGTCGCGCAAAAACGAGGCAATCGTGCCGACGAGGCCGAACAGCACCGGTAATACATAGCTCGCGTAGGCGGAGAGAACCAGCGTGATGGACTGGATGTTTTCCTGCGCCGCCACAGCGTTGCCGCCTTTGTTCTTCGTGAGCAGCATCGAGGAAATAGGAAACGGCATGGTGAGCCATGACGACGGCGACGTTTCGGCGAACGCCGCCGCATCGTTGATGGATTTCTCGTAACGCGCCTGATAGTAGGACCAGCGGTTGCAGAGAAGCCGGATCTGGCTGCTCTGCTGATCGATCTTCGAATCACAACGCACGGGTACGCTGTCGTGCTTTTGCTTGTCCTGCGCGAGTAACGAATTCTCCTTGTCTACTGCCGCGTAGATCTGGCTGGTCAGGTCTGCCGTGCTCTTCTGGTCGTCCTCGAAGCGGGACGTCAATTGCAAGCCGTACACGACGAGCCAAAGCAGGATCGCGGAGAAAACCGTGACCGCCGCGCCGATACGCGAAACGTTCCTGTGAAAGCAGCGGAAGCGCTTCGCGCTCGGAATGAGCCCCGGATATGCCGACCTCGCGACGACCGCGCGAGTCTCTCTGTCGAGCGTAACGCCGTCCTGCAGCGGCGTCGGCGAGTGGTGCTTCGGCCTGGACCTCTCTTCGAGGAACATGTAGGTGTAGGCAATCGTGACCCCGTTCGCGGGATAAGCAATCGAGTTGACCTTGTCCTTCACGCATAGAAGCAGGGCGGCGTCGTCGGCGCGATCGTTCAGGCTCTGATTCGGCTCCGGCGGATAACGCAAGGCGCAAATTCGTCTGATCACTTCGATCGGCGGCAGCACGGCCGGCGGACTCGTTACGCGATTGCCGTTATCAGTGTTCGCGTTCCCCTCGGCGCCCTGCCGAACCGGATACTTGATGTCTCCGATGTCCCAAATGTGCACGTCCGGACGTCCGGAAATGAAGTCCAGCAATAGCAGAACTTCATTGAGGTCGCGCTGAAGAATGAGTTGCTCCGCTGGGAACCTGGACTGCTCGAACGTGCCTGACGGCGCAGGCTCTGTCGTGGGCTTGATCGGCGTCACCGATGAAGAAGACGCGCTGGTGTCTCCCGGTACCGGATTCACAGTTATGGAGCTCATGGCATTTCCTTTCGATAGAAGTTTCGGTCGCCCAGCGAATCGCGAATCACTTCCAGGTGCGGGTGGCGGTCGTCGTCGCCGATTCACGCATTCAAAGGCACGCGCCTACCGACGGGCAAGAACGAAAGCCGGTGACATTTAGAACGATAGACGTTCGGCCGAAAGAAAGTAGTCCCCCTTTCGCAGGGTGCGTCTACGTCCGTGCGGGGGTAGACCGATCTCCGCTCGCTCCGGAAAGCGATAGGGTGCCGCGTTGGTCGTAAAGGCGAGTCCGGCACAAAGCAAGCAGGTCGCGTTGAGGCCGCCTACACGTCAATTCCCGATAAGTCGAAGTCCCTGCGCGAAGACGCGCGTCTTCACCGACTCACCGCTTTGGTCGACGCGGCTTCCCGGACGTTGATTCGAGAAGTCGTCGCACGGTCCGACCGGCGCGAGATCTCAGCGGCGGTTCGCCGTGCCGACGGGATCTTGCGAGGCGCCGCGCGCGGATCTCTACAAAATTAATTGGCTAAGTGGTTTTACCAATTTGCCAATTGCCGGCGGCTCCCTACACTGCGTCCTCGTCCATACACCGAAAAGAAAAATGAAGATCCTGATTACCGACTACGATTTCCCGGACGTCGAAATCGAGAAGTCACTGTTTGAGGAGGCGGGGATCGATGTCGTCGTCGCGCAGTGCCGTAGCGAGGATGACGTCATTGCTGCGGCCGAAGGATGCCAAGGGCTGCTCGTTCAATACGCGCCAATCAACGACCGCGTGTTCTCGGCAAGGCGGGAGATCCGGATCGTCAGCAGGTTTGGCGCAGGCTTCGATACCGTCAATACCGCCGACGCCAGAAGACACGGGGTATGGGTAGCCAATTCGCCGGATTACGGCGTGGGTGAAGTAGCAACCCACGCATTCGCGATGACGCTGGCACTTGTACGTCACGTCGCTCTTTACGACCGTGATGTGAAGGCGGGGAACTGGCACTACTCCAATCCCGGGCCACTGAAACGGGCCTCCGACATGACGCTCGGCATCGTCGGACTTGGTCGTATCGGCAAGCGGATGGCGCACATTGCCCGTGACAGTTTCGCTCGCGTCGTAGCCTTCGACCCCTATCTGATTGACGGAGATTTCCCTCCGTATGTCCAACGCGTAGACCTGCAGACGCTCTTTGAACGGGCCGACGCCGTGTCTTTGCACGTGCCGCTGACTCAAGAGACGACAGGCTTGGTGAAAGGGTCGCTGCTGAACCTGATGAAGCCTGGGAGCTACCTCGTCAACACCGCACGCGGTGGAGTCGTGAATATCGACGACGTGCTGACGGCGCTCGACAGCGGCACGCTCGACGGTGCGGCGCTCGATGTTCTCCCCGTCGAGCCGCCCCAAACGCACTCGCGCATCGTGCAGCACCCCCGCGTGCTGGTCTCGCCGCATGCCGCGTTTTATTCAGTCGTCGCGGGCGCGGAATTGCGGCGCAAGGCGGCTCAGAACCTCGTCGACTGGGCGCACAACGGACGTCCTTCGTACGTGGTCGTGGAAGGAAAGTAGAAGCGGCCGCAGCACCGCCCGCGCCGGAAAGGGCAGTCGACTACTGCCACGTCATTCAATCAAGAGGAATTCAATGCACAACAAGAAACTCAAGCACATCGCGCGCGTCGCCGCCACGCTCGCACTGGCCGCCGCGACATCGACCGCCCATGCGCAAGCTGCTGCCGGCGACACGTCGAAAGCGAAGATCGCACTGTCCAACAATTACGCTGGCAACTCCTGGCGTCAGGCGATGCTCAAGAGCTGGAACAACGTCTCGACGGCGGCGACCAAGGCGGGGGTCATCGCAGGCGCATCGGCTTTCACTACGTCGGGCAACCAGATTACGGAACAGGCGCAACAGGTCCAGAACCTCATCCTGCAAGGGTACAAAGCCATTGCAATCGACGCTGCGTCGCCGACCGCGCTCAATGGCGTCATCAAACAGGCATGCGACGCGGGCATCGTAGTCGTGTCCTTCGACGGAATCGTGACGGAGCCATGTGCATATCGCGTGGTCGTCGACTACAAGAAGATGGGCGAGATGCAGCTGGACTATCTCAGCGAGAAGGTCAAGTCCGGAAATCTTCTCGAGATTCGAGGTATCGCTGGCTCGTCGATCGACGAACAGATTCACGGGGGCATCGCGAGCGGGCTTCAGAAGCACAGCGGGTTCAGGACCGTCGGTGCGGTCTATGGCAACTGGACTCAGACGGTGGCGCAAAAAGAGGTGACGGGCATTCTTCCCACGCTACCCAAGATCGATGCCATCGTGACCCAAGGGGGCGACGGTTACGGCGCTGCGCAGGCGTTCAAGGCAGCCGGTCGGCCGGTGCCGGTCATCATCATGGGCAACCGTTATGAAGAGCTCGATTGGTGGAAGCAGCAATCGAAAGACGGGTACCAGACGATGTCTGTTTCCATCGCGCCGGGCATCTCCACCTTCGCATTCTGGGTCGCGCAGCAAGTGCTTGCCGGGAAGAAGATACCGCACGACGTCATCGTGCCCCTCGTCACGGTTGAACAGAGCAACCTCGATGACATGCTCAAGAAAACTCAGCCGGGCGGCGTAACGAATGTCGAGTACACACGCGACGATGTGGTGAAGCTGGTCGACAGCATGCCGAAGCATTGAGGGGCGAGGTTGCCGGCCTTTGCACGGCGCGCGGGGGATTCCCCGCGCGCATTCTTCGACGATTCGAGAGATAAGCATGTCCAGCACCATCGTTTCACTCACCGGCATTCATAAGCATTTCGGCAGCAACCATGTGCTCGATGGTCTCCATTTCGCGGTCGAGAGCGGGGAGTGCGTCGGTCTGCTCGGCCACAACGGCGCTGGCAAATCGACGCTGATGAATATTCTTGCGGGCACGCTTGCCATCGACAGCGGAGAGATGCGAGTGGGCGACCGGCAGGTCACTGCGTATTCGGTGAATGAGGCTCATCTGTCGGGTATTCGTTGTGTGTTTCAGGAGCTGTCGCTGTGTCCCAACCTGACCGTAGCCGAGAATGTCCGCGTATTGCACCATGGCTTGTCCGGGTGGGGCTGGCGCAAGCGCGCCGCGCGCCTCATCACGGAAAAGCTCGACGAGATTTTTCCGGGCCATGGGATTCGATCGGACGCGGTGACAAGCGACCTTTCGCTGACACAGCTTCAGATGGTCGAGATCGCGCGGGCATTCACTGAAGTAGACGTACCGGTCAAGCTCGTGCTGCTCGACGAACCCACTTCGAGTCTCGACTCGACAACGGCCGAGCAGTTACTGAACTACGTGCGGACCGCAACCGCGCGGCAGCAGGCAGTCATTCTGATTTCGCACATGCTCGGGGAGATCGTGCGCGCTGCTGACCGCAGCGTCGTGATGCGCGATGGCCGTGTCGTCGCTACGTTCAGTCGTGGGGCGACCAAGAACGATCTGGTCGCCGCGATGGGCAACGTTGCTGCCGAGACTCACGGTAGCGCCCCTGCACGCATGAGCAACACAGGCGAGCTACGTGTCGATCTCGACGTCAAGGGGCAACGCGTTACCGCCCGCAAGGGGGAGATCATCGGCCTAGCAGGCCTCGCTGGTCATGGCCAGACAGAAGTGCTGCTTCAGGTCTTCGATCAAGCGCGGCGACGATCGTCGATCGCACGCGGCGCGGTTGCTTTCGTCGCAGGAGATCGCGTGAGAGACGGTGTGTTCCCGTCGTGGTCCATCGGCGGGAATCTGTCGATTAGCGCAGTGCCGCGGCTCGCGAGCGCAGGCTTTATTCCGCTCGAGGCGGAAGCCGCTCTCGGCGAGGCATGGCGGGACCGTATACGGATCAAGACGATGGATATGAACGGACCGATATTGTCGCTATCCGGGGGCAACCAGCAAAAGGTTCTATTCGCACGGGCACTCGCGGCCGACGCCGATATCGTACTCATGGACGATCCGCTGCGAGGCGTCGATATCGGCACGAAACTGGAGGTCTATCGGTTGATCCAGAGCGAGGCGGAGCAAGGGCGGACTTTTCTCTGGTACTCGACTGAGCTGGATGAGTTGGTCTATTGCGATCGCGTCTATGTATTTCGCAGCGGGCAGGTGACAGGCTGCTTTTCTGCCGACGAGTTTTCGGGGGAGAGGGTGATCAAGGCTTCATTCGAGGAGGTGGCGCTGTGAACGCATTGCTCCAGCCCGCGCGGCTGCGCGCAGCATTGCCGGTGCTTTCGCTGCTGATCGTTGTATTGCCGATGTTCTACCTGCAACCGCAGGCTTTCAGCTATTTCGGCATCAACACGCTGATTAGCCTGGCCGTTCCGATCGTGCTCGCGACAATGGCCCAGATGTGCGTCATCACCGTGAATGATCTCGATCTTTCTATCGGGAGCTTTGTCAGTTTCGTCGCATGCGTCGGTGCCTCGGTTCTCCAACAAAACACGGTGTTGGGCATCGCGACGCTCGCTGCGTGTGTCCTGGTCTATTGCGTAATAGGGATGCTGATCGAGTGGCGCAAGCTGCCCTCAATTGTCGTCACGCTCGGCATGTCGTTCGTCTGGCTCGGACTGGCGCTCTTGCTGATGCCGACGCCGGGCGGCAGTACGCCCGAGTGGCTGCGGCATCTGGTTCAGTGGCATATGCCGGTGATCCCGTTTCCGTTGGTAGCCGCCCTTGTCGTTGCTGTAGCGACGCATTTTTTCCTCATGCGCTCCTCGTGGGGCACGCTCTTGCGCGGAGCCGGCGGTAACGGTCGCGCGCTGGCTCGCGCGGGATGGTCGCTGCTGTGGGCGCGTGGCCTGATGTACGCACTCGCAGGCACCTTCGGCGTGCTGTCCGGACTGACGCTGGTCGGCTTCACGACCTCGGGGGATGCAAACATCGCATCGCGCTACACCATGATCTCTATCGCAGCGGTCATTCTCGGCGGCGGTGAATTCGTCGGTGGAAGGATCTCTCCGTGTGGCGCGGTCGTAGGAGCACTGACGCTAACGCTTGCAGCATCGCTGCTTTCATTTCTGGAAATCTCACCAACATGGCAAATCGGAGCGCAAGGCGCGATTCTTATCATCGTGTTGTCCCTGCGGGCAGTGATCGGACGGGCGCGAGCATGAATCGGATCGTGGCGGTTCGGGCGGTATTGAGCAAACCCTGGCTCTGGTCGTATGCCGGCGCGTTGATGGTGTGGCTGATAACCATCGGTGGCGTACGGGGGCAAGGCGCTGGCGGCATTGTCGCTGCGGCATTGGCGTTCTCGGTGTTCCTGGTTCTGGTAGGTCTCGGGCAGATGCTCGTCATCACGTCGGGCCCCGGCAACATCGATCTGTCTGTGCCTTCGACGATTACGCTTGCGGGCGTCGTCTCGATGCAGTTGATGAGCGGCGAAAGCGGAATGATTCTGGCCGGCGCGCTCGCCGCCGTCGCTGTCGGCATCGCGGTAGGGAGCTTCAATTACGGCCTGATACGGTTGCTGCGAATTCCGCCGATCATCGCGACTATGTCGTCGAGCTTTCTGATTCAATCGATGGCGATCAGCTATAACGAGGGCGCACACGCGTTGCCGCCGTCGACCCTCGCCGCTTTCGCGAACGGCCGCGTCATGGGCGTGCCTTACACGGCGATCGGTGTCGTTGCGCTGGCTGTTGCGCTCGGTTACGTCACGACTCGCACCGTGTATGGCCGCTCGCTGTCGGCCATTGGCCAGAACGCGGGCGCGGCGCGCCTGGCCGGCATTAGGGTCGAGCGCACGCGCTACTTCACCTACGCCTTCTGCGCCGTGCTGGCTGCCCTCACCGGATACCTGCTGGCCGCCTTTTCGGGCGGTGCGACGCTCGACATGGGCGACGACTACATGCTGTCGTCGATTGCGGTGACGGTCATAGGCGGCACGGCGGTTGCCGGTGGCCGTGCCAGTGTGCCGGGAATCTGGGGCGCGGCGCTGTTCCTGTTTCTGATGGTGGCCATGCTCAACGCGCTAGGCGTCGGCGCGGGGCTCCGACTGGTCATTACCGGCGTACTCATCATCGGCATCATCATTTTCGCTAGTCATCCAAAGAACTGATTAGGAGTGCACATGTCTGCAGAAGGGTGCGGTTATGAGATCATCGACCCGGCATTTCGGGAACTCATTCTTCCCAATGCCTGGGTTGAAAAGCTCCATGGCGGCTGCCGCTGGGCGGAGGGTCCGGTTTATTTCACGGACGGCGACTATCTCGTCTGGAGCGACATCCCGAACAACCGGATGATGCGCTGGGTGCCGGACCTGGGCGTGTCGGTGTTCCGCCAGTTTTCGAACTACAGCAACGGCAATACGCGCGACCGTCAGGGGCGGCTCGTGTCGTGCGAGCAGGGCGGGCGGCGCGTCACGCGTACGCAACCGGACGGCACGATCGAAGTCATCGCCGACCAGTATCGAGGCAAGCGGCTCAATTCGCCTAACGATGTCGTGGTCGCATCCGACGACAGCATCTGGTTCACCGACCCGACCTACGGGATTCACAGCGACTACGAAGGGTATAAGGCGGAAAGCGAGATAGGCGCCTGCTATGTCTACAGATGGGACGCGCATAGCCGCGAGTTGTCAGTCGTCGCGGACGACTTCCTGAAGCCCAATGGCCTCGCTTTCTCACCGGATGAAAGCCGGCTTTACATTGCCGATACGGGCGCTACGCACACGGAAAACGGCCCGCACCACATCCGCGTATTCGACGTCGTGGATGGGGCGACGCTTACTAACGGGCGAGTATTCGCGGAAATCGATCCAGGACTCGCAGACGGATTTCGCGTCGATATACAGGGCAACGTCTGGACGTCGGCCGGCGACGGCGTGCATTGTTATTCTCCTGCAGGCAAGTTGCTCGGCAAGATCAAGATTCCGGAAGTTGTCGCGAACTTGACGTTTGGAGGACCGAAGCGCAATCGGCTTTTTATCGCAGCTACGAGTTCGATCTACTCGGTGTACGTTGGCGTCGGCGGTGCACAACGACCTTGACGCCATCTAACGGCGTACCGGCAGAAGGCTGACGAAAGAAACGGCAAACAGCGCTTAGAGGTCGAGGTGCAGAGGGCCATGCCATCGAGCGCTGTCGGCCTATTCCACTCGACGGCGCGCCGATCAATCTACTGTAAGGCGCGAAGGCGTTTTAGGCGTGTGTCTAAGCAGGCCGTTTAGCGCCGCCACGTGTGTCGCGAGCGTTCGCCTTCACGTCAACCGGGGCGGCGTCCTGCGTCAGGCTCGACGTGAGCCGTTTGAACGACGAATCCATATGCTTGTGCATGGCAGCACGCGCGGCAGTGGCGTTCTTCGCCCGAAGCGCGCGCAGGATCGTCCTGTGCTCCGCGACTGCCTGGGCCCATACCGCAGCAGTATCGAAATGACTGTTCAACAAGTCGAAGAGCGGCCCCATGCGAGCATCGAACAAACGCGTAACCAGTCCGACCAGCACGCTGTTGCCCGTTGCTTCGGCTAGCGCTACGTGAAACAGGCGATCTGCCTCGAGCGGATTGACCCCCGCGGCGATCTGACTTTCCATCGTGTCGATTGCATCTTCGATGGCCTTGAACTGCGCCTTGCGCCCCGTTTTTGCCGCGGTCGCTGCGACTTCGCCCTCCACCAGCTTGCGGGCGCGAATGAGTTCGAGGGGGCCTTCTTCGCTCGACAGATCCAGTACGTCGTTGTTGCGTTGCTGGCGCAATGCCCGCACGTAGATTCCCGAACTAACGCGGACCTCTATCAAACCTTCGACTTCGAGTGCTATCAGGGCTTCCCGCAACGAAGGCCGACTGACGCCTAATTGAACGGCAAGATCTCGCTCCGTGGGCAGCCTGGTCCCAACCGGGAATTCCCCGCTCATGATGAGCTCGCGCAATTGGTCGCTGATCTTCCGGTAAAGCCGCTGGGGTTCGATTGCCTTGATGGGCATAAGCTGTTCCGTCGTTATTACTATATGTTTGACTGAGCACGAATCCAGAATGAGGGCGGTCGGCGCTTGCGCGTCCTTGCCTGCCTGATTGGAGAAATTATACGCGCCGGCGACCTTGCTCCTGGCTCGCAACGCGCGAGGAGGCAATCGGAAAGTGTCGCCCTGCGTTGGTCTGTTGCCGGCCGGCTTCGAGGAATTCGGTCGGCACTGGGGTACTGGAGCCGTGCAGAGTGAAGGTCCGCGAAAAAGGAGAGAGTGCACGGTACAGCGAGATCGATGCCGTCGCGCACGGGCTTCAACTGCGGCCAGGTACTCAGTGGCGAAGTGCTCATCGAGGACCTTGGCAAACGGTTGTTCAACGTTATGCTTGACGGCATCAGGGCAGCGTTCCCGAAGCGAAGCGCATGGCTACGGACAGCCCGGCACTCCTGTCGCAGGGCGTCAGACCGCTTTCGACCAGCTTATGCCCATGCCGAGCTCAGATGCGAGAGAGCCGGGCGGACGAATGACTCATAGCCTGTCAAACGTTTCATGCGGTCTTCGATGCACGCAGCGAAGACAGTTGAATGTGCTGCGCCTATCCCGGCCCATCGCTCGCCGCCGCGAGCAGCGGCACGAGCAGATCACTGACCGGCGTCGCGATGCCGCGCGCCCGGCCGCAACGTTGTATGACGCCGTTGCGGCTATCCCATTCGAGCGGCCTGCCTGCCTGCCGGTCTGCAAGGATCGATGTACCGAGGTCAGCCGGTGCGCGCCGGAATCCATCGACAATTTCTCGCATCACTTCATCGTCGAGCGTCGCGCCTTCCGCACGCGCGACTCGGATGCATTCCTTCAGATACGTGAGCGACAGGTGTTCGATATCGGACCGGGAATACATGCCGGCTCGGCGGCCCGTCAGCACCATCAATCCGGCCACTGCGTTCTGAAGCAATTTCCGCCACGCGATGCTGATGAAGTCCTCGGTGACATCCACGGAACAGCGTGTGTTGCGCAACGCCGTCACGACAGTCTGCGCCGCCGGAGTGTCTGGCAACGTGAGTCTCGGCTTCGCACGCAGCCAAACCGAGGCATCGGCTTCGCGCTGAGCCGGAAACCAGACCACCGAAGGCAGCACACGCTCTTGCGATACGTAAGCGGCGAATTGACTCTTCTGTTCCACGCCGTTCTGCAACACGCAAACCACGGTCTCCTCGCCGCACAACGCGGACAACCACGTCGAGGCAGCTTCGATCTGCGTCGTCTTCACCGCGACGAAGACGAGATCGAACGTCGTTTCGATGCACGCAGGGTTTGTCTGCACGGGACCGGGCACGCGGATCTGGCCGCCGTCGAATCGCACGTCGAGGTGGTCGTGTGCGGTGCGGCCGAACAACGCCGGTGTACGTCCAGCTTCGTGAAGCGCGGCGGCAACAGTGGCGCCGATCGCGCCGGGGCCGACTAAGGCAATCGTCGGATTGTCATGCATTTTCATAGGCTCCCTGGTTTGCCGAGCGTCGCGCGTACTCGGCAACTCACGTCGCGCTTAGATGGCGGCGAAGCGCCAGCGCTAACGGAAAGATGGCGAGCGCGGTGGCCGCGGTCGCGATCGTCGCACCATACACGCCGATCCGATCGCCCAACAGCCCGTACGCGACCGGAGCAAGTGCTCCCGATGCGATGGTGCCAGTGTAAAAGAGTGCAAACGCCCGCTCGGTGCCGCCAGCCGCCGCGAGTTCGGGCACCGTGCCGTAAAGCACTGATGACGTGCCATTGAGCATCACGCCGAGCACCGGCAGCAGGATCATCGCGGGCGAGAGCGGCAGCCAGATCATGGCGAGAATCAGCAGCGCGGTGGCGCCTTCAGTTGTGAACACCGTTCCTATGACGCCCACGCGCGCGCCGAGCGCACCACAGGCGAACTTGCCCGCGGCGCCGCCGATAAAAACCAGCGCCAGCGCCGTACTCATCATCTGAGGCGAGATGCCCTTCGAGCGCAGGAGAAAGGGCAGAAACGTGAGCAAGCCCATTCGCACAGCTGTGTCGAGCACGCCAATCCCGAAGAGCAGTGAGAAGCCGCTGCGCGGCCCCGTCGTGGCTTCGCTGGCCACCGCTTCGTCTCGTGGCGGCTCGATCTTGCGCGCCGAAGGGAGAAAAAGTGCGATGACCAGCCCGGTGAGAATGCCGATGGTCGACATCGCCCAAAGCGCATGACGCCACGGCATGAACGTGATAAGCAGCGAAACAGCCGCGGGCAGCGTGGACTTGCCGAGATCACCCGCGAAGTTATAGACGCTGAGCGGCGCCCGGGCGTCGCGTCCGTATGCACGAGACACCACTCCCGACGCCAGCGGATGCTGCGTGCTCGATCCGCAGCCCGACACCGCGAGCGCGACGCAAAGACCCAACAGAGAACCCGACATGCCCGCGATGGCATAGCCCAGCGCCGCGAGCAGAGTGCCGATGGCGAGGGTCGCGCGCGTGCCCAGGACGCGTGCCAGGCTGCCGGCAGGCACTTGCAGCGTCGCCATGGTGCCCGCGTAGACGCCTCGCAACAGCGCGAGCGCACCGTAGCCGAGGCCGAAATCCGCCTGCCATACAGGCAACAGCGCGTAGATCATGTCCGTGTAGCCGTCGTGCAACGCATGTGCCGCGCATGAGATCCATAGAGCCCGTTTGCGTCTCGCGGAGTGAGACGGATCGATATGTTCGGCCGAAGTCGTCGCCGGCGCGGAAAGGGAGAACAGTCGCATGCGATAAACCAGGAAGCGCGGGTGCAAGTTGCGTCGTATAGAACGTTTCAAGGTGTCTCGAGTGTACGGTTAGGGCACCCGCGCAACAACTGACATAAAATTGGCGCTCACGGGAGAAAAAGTCACCGATGAGAATTAAGAAGCCCGCCGCCGCAGATACGGAAACATTGCCCCCCTTGAATGCCTTGCGGTACTTCGAAGCGGTGGCCCGTCTCGGCAGTTTCGCGGGCGCGGCAAACGAGCTTCACGTGACGCATTGGGCCGTGGGCAAGCGTATCCGCATGCTGGAAGACTGGTTCGGCGTTCCGTTGTTCGAGCGTCGTGCGCGCGGCGTTGTGTTAACTGACGAGGGAACGACACTGCTCGTCGATGTCAACGGTGCGTTCGCACGGCTGGGCAGCTCGGTGAGCCGGTTGCGCCAAGAATCGACCACGCGCCGAATCAAGGGTGTGGTGCGCGTGAATGCGCTGGCGAGTTTCGCGGTGTGCTGGCTCATTCCCCGGCTGGCGGATTTTCAGGCGCTTTACCCCGACGTGGATGTAAGGCTTTCCACTACGTCACGCCGGCTCCGCTACGTCAGCGACGCGTTCGACATCGGCGTGCGTTCTGGGCCCGAGGACGCTGCGGGCATCAAGTCATCGGTCCTGATGCCCGACCTGCGTTTGCCCGCATGCAGCCCCAAGGTTTTGATCGGCCGTCCGCTCGGCACGATTGCCGATTTGCGCAGCCATACTTGGCTGCATTCAACAACCACACGCACGGCATGGTCCGAATGGCTGCTGGAGGCGGGAGAACCGGCCATGCAGGGTGCGCGTGATCTTCATTTCGATCACGTGTTCCTGCAATTGGCCGCAGCGACGGAGGGCCTCGGCGTGACCCTGGCATCGCTGCCTCTGATCGAGCGGGAGATCGCCGCAGGGCGGCTCGTGTGTCCGTTGCAGGGACCCGTCTGGCGCGGGCCAGATTACACGATGGTCGTCAATGTGGATCGTGCAGGGGACGAAGCCGTCAAGGTTTTCGGCAAGTGGATCACTACCGAGGCCAAAGCGAGTTGCCGATCGAGCATGAAGTTCTCCTAGCGCGCGGCGGCCTACCTTCGCCAATTTTTGCGCCGCCTAATCCCCCCGAACGTGCGCTGACCACTGGCCGCCTTCGGGCAGCTAGCTTGTGCCCGATCGCTCAAGACGTACTCAGTTCGAGCGTACGGCGGTCGATAGCCTTGATCACGCTTTCGCAAGCTGGCGCGCCCGTCTTGAGATGAACGACGAGATCGTAGGTAGTCGAGGGGCGGGTCAGCATCAGACACGTGGCCTCGCTATTCATCACACGCGTTGCGTGCCAGACGTTAGGGCGCATGCAAAGCCCTTTGCCGACAGTAATCTCGAATGCACGCAGCGACGAGAGATCGGGCTCGCCATCTTCCAGCGCGGTTGCGACGATATGCACGACAGGCGCCGTCAACGGCACGATGGCCTGCTGAGTCAGACGATGCAATTCGAGCGAAGCGACTTCCACGTTGCGATTCCGATACACCACCCAGAGTATTTCCGTTTCCCCGTCCGCGCCGGTGTCGAACAGATGCTCGCGCCAGAAGTCCGATGCGGGACTGACGAACGCAGGCGCGTCGCCGTCCGTGCGCACCGGCTTGCCCAGCAGCCAGCCATACGGTTCGCAGCGTTGCGCGTCCAGCGGTTCGATGGCAATGGAAGTTGCAGTCAGCATGTCAGCGTACTCGTGAATAAATAGATCACTCAGGCGGACCCCAGCGCGTCGTCCGATGGCGGGAACAGCGCGAACTCGGGTCCATGTTTCAGACTGAAATCGAGCACGACGTTCAGCGCGAGCCGCGTGATCGATTCGGCCAGCAGACTGTCGGGCGTGCGTCGATAGGCGGCGACGAGCGGCAATGCAGGCACGCGATGCGTGACCTGCAGCAATTGCAACTGTCCGGCCTCCAGTTCGCGCATCACGAATGCGGGCGGCAGCACCGCAATGCCGAAGCCGTCGACAACCAGCCGGATGATCGCCGCCACCGACGAAAGACAGTTGATCTGCACGTGAATGTCGCCGCTGTCCGCGAACAGGCTCGCGAGAAATTCATGCGGCGGAGAGTGACGTGCGAAGCTGATGACGGGATACGCGGCCAGTTCGTCTTCGGTCAGCGCCTGCGCAGACAGATTGAGCACGGGGCTGGCCATCCAGCGCATCGGCAGACTGCCGAGCGGCACGTTGGTCATATCCGCGCCGCTGACACTTGTCGTCTGAAACGACACATCGATATGGCCGTTCGCCAGTTGCGCAGAGAGGTTCGCGGACGTATCGCTGGTCAACTCGATCACGAGATTAGGATACTCGTTCCGAATGCGCTTGAGCAGATCGGGTAGCCACGTGTGTACGATCGATTCGATCGCCCCAAGACGCAGCAGACCCGACACCTTCGAACGATCGCCGACGCTTGCGAGCATCGCCTGGTTCAGCTTCAGAATCTGTTCGGCGAACGGCAGCGCCTTGCTGCCGTCCTGTGTCAGCGTCGCTTCTTTCGAACCGCGCTCGAAGAGCCGCACGCCCAGTTCCTGTTCGAGCGCTGAAATGCGGCTCGAAATGGCCGCCTGAGTGGCATGCAGGCGTTCGGCCGTCAGCCGGAAGCTGCGCAGCCGCGCCAGCCAGACAAACGTTTCCAGAAAGCGCAGATTCATTCACCACCCTGAGCATGCAAGCACGGATGACTGAGTGTAGCGCCGCGTCTCGCGGCACGTGACAAGAAAATATTCGACGGCGCGACAACATTAATTTGTTGGACACGCCTGCGGCGCGTGCCAACACTCTGCAACGAAAGCCTCACGGATGCAGGGGCCAACGGTTGTCAGAACAGGGGAGGTTGCAATGAACAAAGTGTCATGCGAAATCGAGGGCGGTACGCCCGTTGAAATCAGCGCGCGCCGTCTCGTGATCGCGGGCTGGGCGGGGCGAGACGAGGCTGAAGTCGAGCATCATATCCGCGAACTGGAAGCGATCGGCGTGCGCAGACCGTCGAGCGTGCCCTGCTTTTATGAAGTCGCGCCCGCGTTGCTGACCACATCGGACAGCATCGAAGTGATAGGAGGACATTCGTCAGGCGAAGTGGAGGTCGTGCTATTGCAGACGGAAACGGACGGATTGCTGGTCGGCATCGGGTCCGATCATACCGACCGCAAAGTCGAGGGATTCGACGTCGCCGTGTCGAAGCAGATATGCGCGAAGCCGCTCGGCCAGTCGCTGTGGCGCTACTCGGAGGTCGCCGCGCACTGGGACGCGCTGATTGCGCGCAGCTGGCGCATCGGTGGGAACAATGAGCGCATTCGCTATCAGGAAGGCACGCTCGCGCGCCTGATGCATCCCGAGTCGTTGATCTCGCGGGCGTTCGGCTCGATGTCGATGCCTGCTGGAACGGTGATGTTCTGCGGCACGCAGCCCGTCCTCGGTGCGCTTACGACCGCGCGCGCGTATGAACTGGAACTGCATGATCCCGTGCTCCGGCGCAGCTTGCGTCATCGCTACAGCGTCGATGCGCTCGCACATATCGAGTGACGGCGATGCGGACTATTCGTGAATACAGCAAGGCGCTGGCGGCCAAGCGCCTGTCCGCAGGCGAACTGCTCGACGCGAGCCTCGCGGCTATCGATGCCGATCTCGTACGCGGCGGCGCAACGTACACGCATATCGACCGGTTGGCGGCCCGCGAAGCGGCCGACGCCAGCGACGCGTTTCGCGAGCGCGGCTATGTCCCTTCCGCGCTCGCCGGTGTCCCGCTTTCAATCAAAGATCTGTTCGACATCAAAGGACAGGTGACGACAGCCGGCTCGCGAGTACTGTGCGGCGCCCCGCCCGCAGTGCGCGATGCGGCGGCCGTTGCGCGGCTGCGCGAAGCGGGCGCGGTGTTCGTGGGACGCACCAACATGAGCGAGTTTGCGTTCTCCGGCCTTGGCATGAATCCCCATTACGGAACGCCGGTCAATCCGCTTCACGCTGGACTGCTCGCGGGCGGTTCGAGTTCGGGCGCGGCGGTGTCGGTCGCGCTCGGGCACGCGGCAGCAGCGCTCGGTACGGACACGGGCGGCTCGGTTCGCATTCCTGCGGCGTTTTGCGGGCTGACCGCATTCAAGCCGACCGCGCGGCGCGTGCCACTCGATGGCGCGGTGCCGCTGTCCCTATCGTTCGATTCCGTCGGTCCAATCGCGCGCAGTGTCGACTGTTGCGCGCTGCTCGACAGCGTGATTTCCGGGCAAGCCCTCGATACCGCGCCGCGCCCGCTCGAGGGGCTGCGGTTCGGCGTCACGTATGACTACGTCGCCGACGATCTCGACGAAACAGTGAGAACGGCATTCCACCGCGCGGTCGGGATGCTGCGGCGCGCGGGGGCATCGGTGGAGCGTTTCGCATTTCCGGAATTGCACGAAGTGGCGGGCGGGAATCCGCTCGCGGGCATCACTGCTGCGCAGGCATGGGCATGGCATCGCGAGCATCTTGCGCGTGACGCCGACGCCTATGACGCTCGGGTGCTGAAGCGTCTGCTCGCGGGGCAAGGACGCAGCGCCGCCGACTATATCGATCTGCTGGCCGCGCGTGAACGTTTCGTCCGCGACGCGCGCGCGCGGCTCGCGCATTTCGATGCATGGCTGATGCCGACCGTCGCTGTGGTGCCGCCCGCCATCGCGCAGGTCGACCGCGACGATGCCGCGTTCTTCGCGATGAACGCGAAGGTGCTGCGCAATCCTAGCGTCGTCAATTTCATGGACGGCTGCGCGCTGACTTTGCCTTGTCATGCCGAGAGCGAGCTGCCCGTGGGTCTTTCGATTTGCGGCCCGGCCCTCGCCGATGCATCGATTCTCGCCATTGGCCGCAGTGTGGAAGCGCTGCTTCGCCAACGCGCGGATGTCGCGCCCGCATAACGTTTGTTTATCGGCGGCACGAAAAATTTCTCGTTGGACGCGCATTTTCGGCCCACGAATACTGGGTTTCAGTCGCGCAGCATATGCAGCGCTCGATCTAACTTCTTCAACCGATGTGAGGCAGACCGTGAATCAAAACCTTCGCTCTCTGGCCGGTGTCGTCGCGCTGGCCGCCATGCAGGCTGCGGCGCATGCTGCCGATGCAACGCCCGCTGTCGTGCTGATCGGCCACGCTGCCCCGCTCACGGGACAGCTCGCGAACATGGGCAAGGACAGCGAGAACGCTGCGCGTCTTGCCATCGACGAAATCAACAGCCAGCGGCCGATGATCGGTGGCAAACCAGTGCGTTTGCAACTCGACTCGCAGGACGATGCCGCCGATCCGCGGACGGGCACGCAGGTCGCGCAAAAACTCGTCGACGGGGGCGTCGTGGCGGTGGTCGGCGACATCAATTCGGGAGTATCCATTCCCGCGTCGCGCATCTATAGCGAAGCCCAGGTCGTGCAAATCTCTCAAGGCTCGACCAATCCTGCCTACACGCAGCAGGGGTACAAGACGACCTTCCGCGTGGTGGCAACCGATGCGTTGCAAGGGCCGGCGCTCGCGCGCTACGCGTTCAGTGCGTTGCACGCGAAACGCATCGCCGTGATCGACGATTCGACGGCTTATGGTCAAGGCCTCGCCGAAGAATTCATGAAAGCAGTGAAGGCCAACGGCGGCACGATCGTCGCGCGCGAGGCAACCAATGACAAGGCCACGGATTTTCGCGCGATCCTGACGAAGATCAAGGGGCTGCGGCCTGACGTCATCATGTACGGCGGCTCCGACGCAACGGCCGGGCCGCTGGCGAAACAGGCGTCGAATCTGGGCATGACGGCGAGAGTGTTGGGCGGCGATGGCGCATGCACGGAAAGAATGGTGGGCCTCGCGGGCGACGCGATCAGCAACGTGGTGTGTTCCGAAGCCGGACTCGCGCTGTCGAAGATGCCGAAAGGGCAGGAGTTCGAGCGTCGGTACACAGCGCGCTACAAGGTGCCCATCGATGCTTATGCGCCGTTCGCCTACGATGCCGTCTACGTGATCTACGACGCAATGAAACGCGCCAACTCGGTCGAGCGCACGAAGGTTCTGGCGGCCATGCCCGTCACGCAGTATGACGGCGTGATTGGAAAGATCTCATTCGATCCGCGTGGCGACTTGAAGGATGCGGCGATTACCATCTATCAGTTCAAAGACAAAAAGAAAACCGTGATGGACGTCATACGCATGTGATGGCGCGGCAACGTGCATCGAACGGGTTGGCGCCGCTCAGACTCGACTCTGCTTGTTGGGCGGCGAAATGGAGAATCGCCCGGTACTGTGGCGGCTGCACGAAACGGCAATCGATGTCGCGATCGTAACGGTCGCGCTAACCGCTTTCCCGAGCGCGCACGTTGCTGTCGGACCTCCCGAGCCTTGCTTCTCACTTACCCGAGCGCCAGGCCGTCACACGTCGGTTGCCGGCGGCGAGACGACGCGCGCACGTTCTTCACTATGCGGCGCGACATTGCGCCAAGTAGTGCGCGTCGCTGGGATCACGCGGGCACCGGCGTCGCATCATTGATCGTGCAATGGCCATCGCCACGCAACTTGAACACCGCGACCGCATTGCGCAGCGAACTCGCCTGCTCGGCGAGCGCGTGTGCAGCAGCCGAGGCCTGTTCGACGAGCGCGGCGTTCTGCTGCGTGACTTCGTCCATCTGCGTGACGGCCATGTTGACTTGCTCGATGCCGGTGCGCTGCTCTTGCGATGCCGAAGTAATTTCGCTGACGACGCCGGTCACGCGCTGCACCGATTCGACGATGCCCGCGATGATGCTGCCGGTGTCGAACACCAGCTTGGAGCCTGCGTCGACGCGCCCGGCCGACTGTTCGATCAGCGCCTTGATTTCCTTCGCCGCCGACGCGCTGCGCTGCGCGAGAGAGCGCACCTCGGACGCCACGACCGCGAAGCCGCGCCCGTGCTCGCCGGCACGCGCCGCTTCGACCGCGGCGTTGAGCGCGAGAATGTTGGTCTGGAACGCGATTGCATCGATGACGGCGATGATCTCGCTTACCTTGCCCGAACTTTCCGCGATGCCGTCCATCGTCGCGATGACCTGCTTCATCATCTCGCCGCCTCGCGTGGCGGTCTGCCGTGCGTCCTCTGCAAGCGACGACGCCGCGACCGCGTGACTCGCGTTCTGGCCGACGGTCGTGGTGAGTTCCTCCATGCTGGCCGCCGTCTGTTGCAGCGAGGCGGCCTGCTCCTCCGTGCGCGAGGACAAATCGAGATTGCCCGATGCGATTTCGGCGCTAGCGGTGGCCACGCCTTCCGCATTGCGGCGCACCTTGCTGACGACATTCGCAAGGCTCGTCTGCATGTGCTTGAGCGCGCCGAGCAGTTCGGCGATTTCGTCCTTGCCGTGCGCGTCGAAGTCGAGCGAAAGGTCGCCCTCCGCGACCGCCTGTGCGCATCCGAGCGCGCGGGCGATCGGGCGTGACACGGTTCGGCTAAAGAGGAAGCCGCCACCGAGCGCGAGCGTCAACACGGCGAGCATCAAGCCGATGCTCGTCACCGAGGCGGCATGCGCCGCGCGGTCGGCCTGCGCGGAGACATCGGCGCTGTCGGCGGCGATCTTCTTCGCGGCCTCTTCGAGCAGTGCGGCCGGTTCGCGATCGACGCCGGCGACGGCGGCATCGCCCGCCGAAGATTCGGCGCCCGCTGCTCTGAACGCCTCGATGCCTCGGCGATAGCCCTCGCCCATCGCGTGATGAGCCGAGGAGAAACGCTCAACAAGAGTGCGGCTTTCGCCCGGCGGGAGACGCGTTTTCAGCTGGTCCGCGAGTTGGTTGACCGCGCTTTCGCGCGCCTGGAAAGCGGCCCAGTATTTGTCGAGCTTCGCCGGGTCTTTGCCGCGCAGCAGGGTGTCCTTCCACTCCTGAACTTGCAGCTTGAAGGTGACGAGCGTCTCGGACACCATCCGCTCGTTCGCGACGTTGTCGGCTACCGCCGTGCGATATGTATCGATGGAGCGGTTCAAGGCGTAAATGCCGTACAGCGCACCGGCGAACATCAGCACGAGCGCGAGTGCAAACGCGAGAGGGATCTTCAGGCTAAGTTTCATGGCGGAGTCGATAACAGGTGAGCGGCGATGAGTATGTATTGGTGTTATCGTCAATTGACACCGGAACTGGAGCCTGCCTGAGTAAGTTCGGTAGCTTTATCGAAAAACTCCGCAACGGCCTGCGCTCACGCCAGCCAAGCCGGCAAGCGCGGCGTAACCGCTCGATGTTCGCGATCCAGAAGATGTGAGGACGACATGGAAGGGGCGCCTGCTGCATTCGTTGCGCGATATTCGGCATTCCTTATCGTCAGCCAACTCATCATCAGGCTGGAACATTGCCGCCGTCTCGGTCACGGTCAAGCTGCTGGAATATCAACTCGAGAAGAATGCATAACGACTCGGGGGCGTCGGAGGCCTATGCGCAACTCGAAAACAAGCGCATGCAGCCGACCGAGACTGGCACCACGCCCGGTCCCGGCGGCACGGCCATGCGACTCGCGACGCTCACGCCTCCTCGCGCGCCATGAGCGCCTCCGACCACGCGGGCAACGCGCTGCCCGGCATGGGTTTCGATAACAGAAAGCCCTGTAGTTGATCGCATCCGATGCCGCGCAACGTATCTGCCTGGTGCGCGCTCTCGACGCCCTCCGCGACCACGCGCAGCTTCAGTTCGTGCCCGAGATCGATGATCGCCTTCACGATCGCGAGGTCGGCGGGCGCATCCAGCATGTCGTGCACGAACGCGCGATCGATCTTCAGCCGGTCGAGCGCGAAGCGGTTCAGATAGCTGAGGCTGGAATAGCCGGTGCCGAAGTCGTCGAGCGAAAGTTTCACGCCGAGCGAGCGAATCGCATCGATCGCCTCCACGTAGCTTTCGGCGCTATCCATCAGCACAGTCTCGGTGATTTCCAGTTCGAGGCAATGCGGCGGCACGCCGTGCTTCGTGAGGCTGCGCTCGATCACGCCGACGAGTTCGGGATGGCGCAGCTGGATCGCCGACACGTTCACCGATGCGCTAATCGCAAGCCCTGCGCTGTCGCGCCACTCGGCGAGCTGCCGGCACGCTTCCTCGATCACCCACGCGCCGATCGGAATGATGACCTTGGTTTCTTCGGCGACCGAGATGAATTGCGATGGCATCACATTGCCGAGCAGCGGGCTATCCCATCGCAGGAGCCCTTCGACGCTCGCAAGCGCGCCGGTCCGCGCATCCAGACACGGCTGCCACACCAGACGCAATTCCCCGCGCTCGGTCGCGGTGCGCAGGCTCGCATCGAGCGAAAGCCGGTAGCGTGCGTTCTCCGCCATATCCGCCGAGAAGAACTTCACGAGATTGCGGCCTTCCGCTTTGGCCTGATACATCGCGGCATCGGCGTTTTGCATGAGCGTGTCGATGTCCGCGCCGTCGTCGGGATAAAGCGCCACGCCCACGCTGCACGATACCTGCAGCGTCTTGCCGCTGACCTCATGCGGCTCGCGCAGCAGCGTGACGAGCCTTCGCTCGATGATGTGCATCACGTCACTCGCATTGCTCACGCCTGTGAGAATGACCGTGAATTCGTCGCCACCGAGACGGCTCACCGTGTCGTTGGCGCCCACGCCCTGCAGGAGCCGCCGCGAGACGGAACGCAGCAGCCCGTCGCCGACATGGTGCCCTAACGAGTCGTTGATATTCTTGAAGCGGTCGAGATCGATGAACAATACCGCGGCGCGTTGCTGCGCGCGCTGCGCTTGAGCGATGGCCGCCTTCAGCCGCGCGCCGAAGAGTGCTCGGTTAGGCAATTCGGTGAGCACGTCGTGTTCCGCGAGAAACTGGATGCGCGCTTCGCTCTTCTTGCGGTCCGTGATGTCGATGAGCGTGCAGATGTAATGCGACACGCTGCTCTTCTTGTCGCGCACCGTGCTCACCATGAGCCACGCGGGATAGTTGCTGCCCTGGCGCCGCCGCACTTGCGCTTCACCGTTCCAGGTCCCGCTGTGTTCGCAGCGATCCACGATCCGCGCGATCATCGCGCGTTCGTCCCCGTCCTCCTGTGGGCCGATGAACGCCGGCGGCTTGCCGACGACATCGTCGTTACGATAGCCAGTTGCGCGATAGAAGGACGGATTGGCCGTGACGAGACGCGCGTTGGCGTCGAGAATGACGATCGCTTCCGAGGACGCCTCGAACACGCGGCCCCACAATTCCAGGCGCTGCTCCATGAGCTTGATCTGATTGATCGGCGTGAAGGCGGTCAGAATGGCATCGCGCCCCTGAAAATCGAGGCGGCGCGCGGACAGCATCGCCCATGTCGGCTGCGCGGTGGCCTTCCAGTGAACCTCGAATTCATTGATGGCCTCACGGTCGGACAATTGCTGGAAGAATCGCGCGCGTGTCGATGAATCCAGGCCGAACGCCCAAGGGTCCGTCGCGCAGCCGTTGAGCCAGAAGAGGCCGGGCTTGTTTGCGTGCAGCACTTCATGGCCGGGAATCGCAGTGACGACCATCGGCACGGGCGTCGCTTCCACCAGCGCATATTGCGCGGCGGATGCGCGTGTCGATGCTGCGAGTTCCTTCTGCACGTCGCGTTCGTGATCGAGCTGCGCGAGCATGTCGTTGAAGCCGCGCACCAGTTGGCCGATCTCGTCCTGACTGTGCCAGGTAGCGCGCAGCGAGTGGTCGCCCGTGCGCCGTACCGTATCCATCACGCGCGCCAGCTTGCGTAGCGGCGAGGAGATCTGCTGGGCAACGAAGTACACCATCGCGAGAATGCCGCACAACAAGGAGAGCGCAGTCCCGAGATGCAACCACATCTTCGAGAACAGTCCTTCCACGCGGGCACGCAGCAGTCGATCGAGGTTCGCTCCTGTTATGCGCCAGCTCGTGCTCGCATTGGCGATGACCGATTGCTGCGCGGTATCGATAAGAGAAAGCGTCACGGCGTCTGGAGCACTGTCGCCGTCCACGACGACGCGCGCCGCATGACGAAAGGCATCGACCGCTGCGCGCATGCGCAAGATTGACGGCCCGAGCGATGCGTCGAGCGCGTGATTGGCCGCGGCCGCTTCCGCGAAGTCGGAACGCAGGCCCTGCATCGCGGCGTCGAGCTGGCCTTCGAGCACGAGGTAACGCGTGCGCACTTCTTCACGCGAGCGCGCGGTGCGTCCTTCATGCAGGTGGCGTCCGATGCCGTTGACTGCATCGATCAGCGGGGGATAGCGCAGGATCGACTGTGACATCGTGTAGTAGCTGTCCAGGTCGGGGTCCAGGATCAGGTTCGATTGATTGCCGATACGCGTGATCAGTTCGCGGCATGCGTCGAGCGCTGCGTGGCTTGTCGGGGCGTCCGGCTGCCTGTCGAGCGACAGCGCTTGCAACGCATCGCGCAAGGAGCGATTGAGCGCGGCGCTTTGCAGCGGCTCGCCGTATTGCGCTTCGGCGGCGGCGAGTTGATCGATCGTCGCGCGCCATGCGGCGGGGGGCAAGCGCTGACCTGCGCCCGTCAGCGCGACGTCGATCAGCGCGCTCGTCACGACCCGCACATATGCGTTGCCGACGATCTCCTTGTTGGAGAAATCAATCGCGAGATATTTCTCGTGGATCAGAATGCCGCTGATATAGATGACCGCGCTCAGGTCCAACAGATAGATCAGCAGCAGCTTGTGGCCCACGCGGAGGCGGGCGAGCAGGCGGAAGAAGTGATTGGTCTTCATCGCCTGCGAGCGGTGCAGTGCCGGCTGTTAAAAGAACGATGCATCAACGGGACCTCGTGCGTTCGTGCGATGGGCGCGCCGGCTTCGAAAAAAGCCAGCCGGATACATCGACATTTACGGCGTTCCGCTATCGAACTTTAGCGTTGGATTGAATTTCACTATAGTAGTGCGCAGATGCGCGTTGACGGTGCGCACGCGTTATGGGAGGGCGTGTCGGCTGTGGGCATGCTGCGAAGGGGGCAGCGAGAGGCAGGATCGGCGGAGGCCGGACGTTCGCTTCGTCGGGATCGTTGCGAGTGCTAATGGAGCGATTGCTCGCTGCGACCCGCGAAGGTGACGTCGACCTTATCGATGCGAGGCGGGCGTGCGGAAGCAAACGTTGTCGTTCGAGACAGTGCCCTGCGAAAGCAGTTGCGAGCGCAACGCCGTGATGTCCTCTCCGACCTTCTTCGCCACGTGCCACTGCAAGGCGTTATGCAGCCTGTTGAAGGCTTCGCGTCGACAAGCCAAACTGCCTTGCGATGGAGCGAAGACGATCATGCCATTCCTCCGTCTCGAATACGTCATGTACGTTCTGCAGGCAGCTCAGCAGGTCGACGGTTTCCTGGGAGTAGGCGTTGATCCTTGCTCGCAACAGCGCGCGCTTTAACGCCGCCACGTTCGCATCCATATAGCTGGGGATGCGCATCGGCTCGGCCAGGACGAAGCGGACGGGCACGCCTTCCATCGAGGTGCGATAGTCGCCTGGGCGCAGCAGTGCGCCGACGGGGCAGCCGCCGCGTCTTCCGCGAAGAACCCCGCCGCCGCGCGACAAGAGCGACGGGCTGCGCTGGGCGACGAGGTGGGCGACGCTTTGGTCGAAGATCTGCTGTCGAGTCAGGAATGTCCGCGACATCGGTTGCTCCGGGCGGAATAGGATGGACATCGCTTGAACGCGATGAAGCCATCGACGTCGCATGGGTCACTTCTCCGACAAAGAGAGTACGTCGACGGCTAGTCGGGCTTACTGCAGCCAGGCGCAAGATGGCTAGGGCTGGCACGCATGCCGACCACCCACGAGTCGTGGTGCCGCTTGCCGACGTCAAGCCTTGTCGCGTGCGTTCCTGATGAGAGCGACAGTCCGCTCGATATCCGCTTCGTCGGTACGCCACGACGATACGCTCAGGCGGAATGCAGGACGTCCGTCCCAGACAGCCGGACCGAACCAGGCTTCACCCGACTGCTCCACCGCTTGCCGAATCGCGGCCGTCTCCGCGTCGTCCTTTGCCCGTACCAACACCTGATTGAGAACGACGCGATTCAGTACTTCGAAACCGGCATCGCGCAAGCCGTGCGCCAATCGTGTCGCCTGCGAGCAATGACGTTCGATCATCGCGGCCACACCGTTCTGGCCCAGCGTACGGAGCGCGGCCCAAATGCTGATACCGCGAGGCCTTCGGGAAAACTCGAGCGTAAGGTTCTTCTGGGCCAAGCGCGAGCCGGTGGCGTACACAGCATCGCTGCTCAAGGTCTCAGCCAGCGCGTCGGGGTCGCGGCAGATCGCCATTGCGCAGTCGTACGGCGTGTTCAGCCACTTGTGTCCGTCGGTGGTCCAACTGTCCGCAAGTTCGACACCGTGCGTATGATGCCGCAACGTCCGGGAAGCGCGCGCCCATAGGCCGAAGGCACCATCGACATGCACCCAGGCGCCTTGCGCCTTCGCCTTTGGAATCAACGTCGCGAACGGGTCGAACTCACCCGTGTTGACCTCGCCGGCCTGCAGACAAAGTATGGTGTTGGCGTCGAGTTCCGGCAGGCGTTCGGGATCGACGCGGCCGTGCGCATCAGTCATTGCTGGGATCACCTGCTCTGTTCCGAAGCCCAGCACGCGCAATGCCTTGAGCACCACGACATGAATCCGTGCCGATACCACCACGCGGATTTGCGGCGCACCGTACAGTCCCTTGCTGTCGAGGTCCCACCCCGCCCGCTTTAGCAAGGCGCGCCGTGCGGCTGCAAGGCAACCTAGCCCGCATGCCGTTGCTGATGTGCCGAAGCCGACAGCGCTGCCGCGCGGCAAGTCGAGAGCCTCGAGCAGCCAGTTGCTGGCCACGGCCTCGATTCGTGCACTGACCGGGGACGCCATCGCGAGCGGTGCGCCTTGGTCCCACGCCAGCATCAATCGCTCTGCAGCGGCCGCGCCGGGCAACGACGCTCCGACAACGAAACCGAAATAGCGCGGCCCGTTCGACGCCACCGTTGCCGGGGAGCCCATGTCGTCCAGCAGCGCTAATGTATCGAGTGCGGAGTGCCCCTGTTCGGGGAGCGGCTCCTCGAATGCCGCCAAGGCTGCAATTGCCTCCGGCGTAGGAAAGACACGCCGGGTTTCGACCGACTCGAGATACCGAGCCGCGCGCCGGTCAGCGTCGGCGATCAATGCGATTTCGCCTGCTTTCATGTCGGCGATGCTGCCTGCGGCTAATAGGGAAGTGCTCATGTAGTAGAGGAAGCAGGATCAAGGTGGGAGAGGCGCAAAACGCCGTGCGTCACGCGACGGGAATCGTCGGCAGCTCGGTGTCCGCATTCGAGTGGGATACCGCGGCCACCGTGGCGACCTTGGCTGGGGGCGCACTGACCTCGTCTAATCGCTGAAGCTGCTCTGCGCTCAGCGTCAGATTCACCGCCCTCAGATTGCTGACAAGCTGCGGAAGTGAGCGGGGGCCGATAAGCGGCAGGCCCCCGTGCGCCGCTACCCAGGCGATGGCCACTTGATCCGGCGTGGCCTCGAGTTCGCGAGCGATATCGAGCACCGTGTCCAGCACGTCGGTACGCTGCCGCGAATCTTCGGCTTGAAACACGGCGCCTCCAAACGCTTCACGTCGGCCCGATTCGCCGTTGCGATACTTTCCAGTCAACATCCCTCCGCCGAGCGGCGACCAGGTCAGCGTCGCAAGGCCCAAGGCACGGCAGGCTACGAACGTGTCGGCCTCGGGTTCACGATGCACGAGACTGTACTCGAACTGCGCCGCGGCGATCGGCGTCGCGCGCGTAACCTCGGCAAGCGTGACGGCGCGGGCGAGGCGCCACGCCGGGAAGTTGGACAGGCCGGCGTAGAGAATCTTGCCAGCGCGGGCAAGATCATCAAGCCCCCGCACGATTTCCTCCGAGGGTGTGAACACGTCGGGCTGGTGCACCCACAGCAGGTCGATTCGATCGGTCTTCAAGCGCTTGAGGCTTGCCTCCACCGACGCGACCATTGCCTTGCGGCTATTGCCGGTCACGAGACGGTCGGGGACGGCGCTCGCGCCGCTCGAGAATTTGCTCGCGACGAAAAAATGGTCGCGCTGGCCCTGCAGCAATGTGCCGAGAATCTCCTCTGATTGCCCGAATTGATAGACGTCGGCCGTATCAATGAAATTGCCTCCTGCTTCAGCATAAGTCTGGAAGAGGGAGGCGCTCTGCGCCTCATCCGCTCCGTGGCCCCAGCGCGTGCCAAAGTTGGCCGTACCGAGAACGATCTGCGATACGCGCACGCCAGTACGCCCAAAACTCTGATATTTCATTGACAACTCCCTGAGGAAACGGATGATGCGGGTATATACCCGCAATGGATGCTGAACTACTTCAGCGTGGTCGGCCAAGGGTGTCCGGCCCTTCCCGCGTTTGTACGGCTTCGAAGCGTGCGCCTAAGTGATTGCCTCGCCCAACTCTGCAAGCATCGAACGAAGGGCTTCAACCTTTTTGAGCCCAATCTTCTCGCGCACCGAGACCTGGCAGCGATCCCAGGCCGGCGTAGCGCGACGCAGCAACGCTTTGCCGTCCGAGGTAAGCGACACGACGCGCTCCCGCTGGTCGCCGGGATCAATGCCGATATGCGTCAGCTCGCGACTTTCGAGAACCTTCACGTTTCGGCCGATCGTCGAGCGGTCGAGATCGACGAGCGCGCCCAACTGGGTCAGACTGACCGGTTGGTGATCGGCGATGGTTCGCATTAGAAAGTACTGAGCAATGTTGATTTCGAACGACGCAAGCGCCGCGTCGTACGCCTCAGTCAATTTTCGGGAGGCGCGGCGAAGGTCGGTGCATAAACAAGGCGTTTTCATGAACGCGAGTATATACCCGCAATTTCTTCGAGGCAATCGTCGCGTGCAACGTACTAGGTGCAAACGACGTTACCAGAAGCAACCGATCTGCCTTCTTGGCAATCGTCACATAGCGACTTAAGCTGCGGAGGTATCGAGTTGAGACCATGTCTTGAGGCAAGACACCCGGCCGAACCGCACTGTCGATCCCCGGAACGACGTCGGAGTCGGTCTTGAGTTCACATTCATTGGATGACCAAGGGAAGCTTATGAGCGACGTTCTTTTCACTCCGTTCACGATTCATGCACTGACTATCCCGAATCGCATCGTGATGTCGGCAATGACGCGCGGGTTCTGCACCGGCGGAGTGCCCGGCGACGATGTGCTCGCTTATTACCGCGCCCGCGCGGCCGGCGGCGTCGGCCTCATCATCACCGAAGCCGTCGCGGTGCAACGCGCCGCTGCTGCCGAGGTGCAGGGCATTCCGGTCTTTCACACTGCCGAGGCACGCGCGGGATGGTCATCGGTCGTCAAGGCAGTGCACGATGAAGGCGGCAAGATCGCAGCGCAATTGCATCATGCGGGTGCGTTGCGCGATCCGGCGCTGATGGGAGCGTCGGCGGTGCCGAACGACGAGCCTAACAGCATGACCGTGGCCGATATCGAGAACACGATCACGGCCTTCGGCGAAGCGGCGGCCACGGCACGCGCCCTGGGATTCGATGCCGTGGAAGTTCACGGCGCGAACGGCAACCTGATCGACCAATTCCTTTGGGAAGGACGCAATACCCGCAGCGACAGCTGGGGCGGCAGCTTGATCGCCCGCACCAAGTTTGCCGCCGAGGTGGTGCGTGCGGTGCGTCGGGCGGTGGGACCGTCGTTCCCGATCCTTTTTCGGATATCACAATTCAAGCAACGTGCCTTCGACGCCAAAATCGCGAGCGACCCTTACGAGTTCGGCGTTATTCTCAACGCACTGTCGGACGCAGGTGTCGACGTCTTCCACGCCTCGCAGCGTCGTTTCTGGGAGCCGGCGTTCGAGCCGTCGCCGCTGAACCTTGCCGGCTGGGCCCGACGTTTGAGCGGCAAGCCAGCCATGACGGTGGGGTCGGTGGGTCTGGACGGTCCGGACATCACAGATCTCTTGACGGGCAATGGCGGCAACGCCGGCCCAGCTGGACTCGATGCATTGCGTAGAGGCATCGACGAGGGCCAGTTCGATCTGATCGCCGTCGGTCGTGCATTGCTGACCGATCCAACGTGGCCGAACAAGGTACGGGAAGGGCGATTGGCGGACTTGCGCGGTTTCGATCTCGCGTCGCTAGGCAGCCTCGTCACGAGCGATCCCGCCGCTGCACTGTCCGTTCCCGCCGCCGAAGTTGCTGGCAATGCTTGATGCGAACCGACCAGGGGAGAAGTCCGCGATGACCGATGCCGCACCCAAGTCCCATCCGTTTCTCGACGATCTCGACGAGAACGTCGTCCTGATCAGTTCAGTGTTGCGTTGCCCTGTGCATGGTCGCGAGACGGTTGCCCGCGTTGTCAAGGCGGGCGCTTGCCACTACGCCAGTCAGACGCCGCGGTTTCTAGGCGCGGCGGGGGAGCGCAGCTACTTCGAGTACGACGCGCAGCTAGTGGACGGTGTCGCCGCGTCGGGCCTCGTATCCATGGTGCGCAATGCGCACGGACGGGTGACGCACCTGCATATCGCGTTTAGCCCGCTCGATGCGGTGCTGTCGATGGCGAACGGCCTGCGCGAACAACTCGGCGCCGAATGCGATCCAGCATGGTTCCTGCCATCAGGAGAAGGAGTGTGAGAGCCGCACGCTTGACCTCATATGGTGATCCGGTCGCCGGAATCGAACTGCATGAGATTGCCGAACCGCCACATCCTGGCCCCGACGAAGTGTTAGTGCGGATGCGCTATGCCCCGGTCAATGTCAGCGACCTGATGGTGGCGCTCGGCGTCTACGATTGGCGGCCCGCGCTGCCGGAAGTATTGGGCAACGAGGGCGTCGGAGTTGTGCTCGCCTGCGGTTCAGGCGTTAGCGGTTTAGCGCCGGGCACCGCTGTGGTGGTGCCGTTCATGGCGCGGACTTGGCGTGAGCGACTCGTCGTGAGGTTCGATCAATTGACGCCCGTCCCCGATGGAGTCGACTTGCAGCAGGCGGCGATGGCCACCATCAATCTCGTGACGGTAAAGATGCTGCTCGATGACTATGTGAGCCTGGCCCCAGGCGATGCAATCGTCTACAACGCGGCGAACTCGGGACTGGGTCATTGCGTGGCCGGCCTTGCGTCGCGGCGGGGGCTTCATACGATTGGGCTGGTGCGCAGACAAGCGGACGTCGAGCGGGTACGGCAAGCCGGTTGCGAACACGTGTTGCTCGACGAGGACGCGAGCGTGTCGCCCGGCCGTCTGCCTGCCGGCTTGCGTGTCCGTCTTGCGCTCGATGGCGTGGGTGGCTCATCCTCGGGGCGGCTCGCACACATTCTGTCGCCCGAGGGCACGCTGGTGGCTTATGGCGCGGCGAGCCACGAACCGATGGCAATCTCGGCCCAGCATCTGATCTTCAAGCAGATCGCGGTTTATGGTTTCTTCGAGGGCCGTCAAGAGAATGCGGCGCGCATACCGGGCGTGCTCGCATCGGTGCTCGAGACGTTGGGCCCAGACGGCATCCGCCAGCCCATCGCGGCGGTCTACCCGCTAGTCCACATCCGCGATGCGGTGGCCCATGCGATGCGCGGAGGGAAAGTTTTGATCGATCTGGACGCCCTGAACAAGGTTGGCGTGTGATGATGTTGGCTTTCGTTACCCACGCAGGACGGAACGTGCCCGATACCCATGATGTGGTCGTCGATAGTTACCGACGCTGGCTCGCCATGCCGGTGATCGCCTCTCAATGTCCAGTGCGCGACGTGCTAGATCGCCTCGGAGAGAAATGGAGCACGCTCCTGGTGATGGCGCTTGCCGAGCGGCCGCGCCGTTTTGGAGAGTTGATGCGTGCGGTGCCCGACATCTCTAAGCGCTCGTTGACTCACGCCTTGCGTAATCTCGAGGAAGACGGAATAGTCATCCGCAAAGTATTTCCTACTAAGCCGCCGTCCGTCGAATACGGGCTATCGCCGCTCGGTGAGTCGATGCTGGCGCCGTTAGCCACGCTGATTGCTTGGGCCGAGCAGAGTCACGGCGAAATCAAGCAGGCGCGCGAGCACTACCGTAATCGTGGCGATTAAGCCGCGCCGATTTGTTCCTCCACTGATTCGGGGAATCGTCATGTCTACCTCGCCCCTTCGTATCCGCGTCCAGTTGCCACGACTGTAATCCACTGCGCTCGCCGCCTGAAGCGTCGACGCCAAGGTCGATGCTTCCCGGCGGATTGTCGCCAACAAATCACCTTGACATAGTGCGTATGCACAGTTACCCTCGGCATATGGAAACAGAGCAGCCTCCTGACGACTGTAACTGCTTGGTGCTGCGACAAGCCGCTCGGCGAGTCACGCAGCTTTACGAGCGCTACCTAGGTGCGGTTGGTTTGACAACCGCACAGTTTTCCATCATCTCGAAGATTGCCCGGTACCCGGGCGTAACGACGCTGGAACTTGCCGAAGAGATGGTCATGGACCGGACCACTTTGGTGCGCGCAGTGAAGCCATTGCAAAGGGAAGGCTTAGTGTTGGCAAGTAAAGGACCGGGAGCCGGTCGCACACATGTCCTGTCCCTCACAGTCGAAGGACAGATCAGATACACCCTGGCGCAGGAGTCATGGCGTGCGGCGCAGGCGGAGTTCGAGCGGCGGTTCGGAGCAGCGCGTGCAGAATCGGTTCGCGAGGAACTGCGAGCCATTACGGTGTAAGGCGCAATTGCGCTCGGGCGTGAGCGCGCTCGCTTGGGTGAGGACGCCGCGCTCAGCGCCGCGCCCGTGCGACTTCGCCTACTTCGTCCATGCAAACTCCGTCTCTTGAAAGTGCTCACCAACGAGAATGACGCCGGTTAAGAACCGATAGGTGTCCTTCATTTCGTTGCTATTAAATGGGAGATTGAAATGCTTGGAAGGGATGTGGTCATTTGTGCTGCCGTTCGCACAGCCATCGGAAGCTTCAATGGGTCGTTGCGAGCGGTTCCTGCAACGGAGCTTGGCGCAACCGCTATTAAGGAGGCGATCGCACGCTCCGGCTTTGGCGCCGGCCAAGTGGGCGGGGTGGTGATGGGAAACGTCGTGCAGGCGGGGAACAAAATGAATCCTGCACGTCAGGCTTCGATCAACGCTGGTATCCCGGTATCAGTGCCGGCCTTGTCAGTGAACCGGGTGTGTGGATCAGGGGCGCAAGCAGTGGTTTCAGCGGCACACGAGATCTGGCTTGGTGTTCACGACGCAATGGTCGCCGGCGGTATGGAGAACATGGACATGGCGCCTTTCCTCCTCGCCGGCGGCCGTTGGGGCTACCGGATGGGCCACGCCGAGATCTACGACAGCTTGCTACGCGATGGTCTGGAAGACGCTTTTTCTGGAGAGCACTCCGGATGGCATACAGAAGATCTGGTAGCGCAGTTCGACTTGACGCGCGAATCCCAGGATCGGTGGGCAACCCGTTCACAACAACGCTTCAGCAACGCTCAGAGACGAGGGCTTTTTCGGGAGGAAATTGTTCCAGTGTTGGTTGCAGAAAGAAAGGGTGTGGTCGTCTTCGAGCAGGATGAAGCACCGCGGCCGGATACGAGTGTAGAAGCACTCGCCAAACTGAAGCCGGCATTCCGGCCCGAGGGTACGATCACTGCCGGAAATGCACCTGGCCTGAACAGTGGAGCAGCCGCGTTAGTCCTCGCCGAGCGGAAAAAAGCCGAAGCAACAGGCATTGAGCCACTCGCCCGCTTGGCCGGGTACGCAGTCAGCGCTGTGGAGCCCGGCATGTTCGGACTGGGCCCCGTCCCGGCAATCCGAACGGTGGCCGACAGGGTTGGCTGGGCACTCAATGAAGTGCAGCGGTTCGAAATCAACGAAGCATTCGCGGCAGTGCCGCTTGCCGTTATTCGCGAACTAGGTATCGATAGCGAACTCGTGAACGTCGAAGGAGGAGCTATCGCGCACGGGCATCCAATTGGCGCCACCGGCGCAATCCTAGTCACGCGACTGCTCCATTCCATGCGACGTGACGGGTTGACTCGCGGGATAGTGTCGCTTTGCATCGGAGGAGGTCAAGGGATCGCGCTAGCGGTCGAAACTCTATGACAACGGGCGCGCTGTGGTAACAGCCGGCGGCGACTTATGGTTTGTTAGAAAGTTCTAACGGCTCGAGCAAGAGTCGTCGGCTGTGACTTCTATCCATTAGCGCGCGTCATACAAGCCGAATGCAATCGACCGATGCGGCCTACGCTGTTGCATTCAATTCACACTTCGGATGCTTGTCTCTCACGTCGGCAGAAAGCGCGAGGGAATGAGTCCTGCTCGCCTGACCGATCGCACGGCGAGCGGGTCAACCGTCAGCGATGTGACGGCCGGCGACAGTAATCTACGCGGCGAAAGCCAAGGCATGCGAGAACACGATCAAACCAAGCGCCGTATGCCTGCGGCAGCGGCGAACGAAGTTGCTCTTCGGGTACACCTCGCGTTGGACGCACTTCTTCGTGGGAAAGGAAGTCAAGAATCCGCGCACTTGTTAATGCAGTCTGTCGTCCTGTGTCGTTTCCTTTGCGACGAGGGATGCGGACGCCAGGACGAAGATATCTTCGATACGGCCGAAGCGGCCATCGTTGCTGTGACACTCGAGGGACGATCGACAGGTAACTGGTCTGTAGGTGAGCGTGCGGCTGGACCACTTGCAGCAGTGGTGTGCCTATACGATTATCAATTGCAGACCGCTACGCTGAGCGTACTATCGGACGTCGAGACGAGATATATGCAATTCGTGCGGGATGGATTAGGGCAGAGGCGACTACACCCCCGCGCAGCAACTCATAAGTCAGGGTCCCTGCGATAAAGGTATGCGGCGTATGCGATAGGAGCCCGCATCAGACAGGCCGACGCTGCGCCGGCGTAGATCGTCAGGCACATTCCCTCGAGACCTTGCTCTATTGTGCCGAACGCCGCGAGAGTCGACCGTTACCGTCAACCCGTCTTTCGTGCCTCTGTCGTAAGTCTCTAACGCTCACTCAGCCCCTTAAATACTGTCTCTTCTATGGCAGACAGTTTGGCGTCGTTAGTCGGTCGATCCGACCGATACAGCGTCACAGGCAACGCCTGCGCTGGACCGAATTGGCGGTTTGCACATGCCGTTGCCCGAACCTAGTCGATTGCGCCTGCTTCTGAGGACTAAAAGCGATAGACGGACAACGGATCGCAGCGATGCGTTCGAAAAAGACGACCGATCTCTCGCGCGGAAATTCTGGCGTGTGCGTATAATCCTGACGCCGACGGTCGTGAACCGCAGGGGGCGCATCGTTGGCACCGTTGCCTAAGTCAGCGGTTCGGCCTGGTGCGAACGGAATTCAATATTCTTTTAGCGTGAATAATTGCTTACCACTTGTCGGATACGATCATCGACAACGAGATTCAGGCAACGCATTTCTTTTGGGCGCCCGAGACAGTGCGAGCAACCGCGGACAGGTTTCCAGCACAAAGTCGAAAGAAGGCTCGCTTTGACGCTGACGACGGCGAAGCATTTCGGGCAAGTGGTGAGAAGTAATCGAACGTATTGGGGGTGAACGGGTGGATACCGAGAACAAATCGCTGTACGAAGATGTGAGCACCCGCACCGGAAGGCGTTGGCCTAGGTATGTGCGAGTTTCAGTTCTGCTTGTCGTGACGGCAGCTGTCTGCGCCTATCTTTATCGCGCCAATCACCGTCCCCCGGCCGGTGCGGCCGGTAGCGCGGCGCACGAAGTCACTGTGAGCCGGCCCCTCAAGCAGGATGTTGAATCTCGTCTAGGTTTCCTTGGGCAATTCTCCGCGGTAAGTCAAGTGGAATTGCGCGCACAGGTGGGCGGAACGCTGACCGCGGTTCTGTTCAAGGATGGAGCCATCGTTCGAAAGGGAGATCCGTTGTTCAATATCGACCCGGTCCCCTATGAAATTCGTCTTGCACAAGCGCAGGCGAACAAGCGGACAGCGGATGCGCGCCTAGTGCTAGCTCGTCAGGAACTCGCCAGGGCCGAGGAGCTTCAGCGAAATGATGCGGGCACCGTGGAGAGCGTGGAGCAGCGAACTTCGTCATTCAATGCCGCGCAGGCCTCTGTAGATGCCGCGCTCGCTGAGATCCGCGACGCTCGATTCGACCTGGATCATTGCCGCATCGTCGCGCCATTCACCGGAAGAATGGGCCGTCACCTCGTTTCAGAAGGCAATCTGGTATCCGGTAGTCGAGCGGGCTCGAGTCCGACGACGTTGTTGGGGACGCTCGTGTCCTTGGACCCTATCTATCTCGACTTCGATATGAGCGAGTCCGACTACAAGCAGTTCCGAAGTTACCAAGGCGATCTCCACGGTCCGGTGTCGAATGTCGTCGAGCTCTATTCGGATACTGACAGCGAGACCGTGCGCCGCGGAAAGCTCGATTTCATCGATAACGTGCTCGATCGATCCAGCGGGACGATACATGCGAGGGCAACTGTTCCCAACCCTGATCTGTACCTCACTCCCGGCGAATTCTCTCGCGTCCGAGTTGCTGTCACGGCGCCTGTTCCGAAGTTACTGGTCCCCGACGAAGCAGTCCTCCCTGATCAATCGCAGCACGTTGTCTTGACCGTCGACAAAGCAGGGATGGTATCGCCTAAGCCCGTTGAGGTAGGCGAAATGCATGGTGGCCTTCGTGTCATCACATCCGGCCTGAGTGACGACGACAGGGTGATCATCAGCGGTTTGCCATTCGCCGCTCCCGGAACGAAGGTGACGACGCGCGAAGGCACGATTCGCGCCGAAGCTCAACGCCAATGACAGGCATAACATGAGAATCGCCCACTTTTTTATCGACAGGCCGCGTTTCGCGACAGTCGTCAGTAGTTTCATAACACTGATTGGGATTGGGGCGATGTTCGTCCTGCCGGTGGCCCAATACCCGGAAATCGTTCCGCCGACCGTTCAGGTCACCACGTCGTACCCCGGTGCCTCAGCCGACACGATCGCTCGCACCGTTGCAACACCGCTCGAGCAGGAAATCAACGGCGTGGAGAACATGCTCTATATGAGCAGTCAGTCGACCGGAGACGGACGCTTGAGCGTGACCGTGACTTTTCGTATTGGAACCGACCTCAATGTCGCGCAGATGCTAACGCAGAACCGGGTGCAGGATGCGTTGCCTCGTCTGCCTGAGGACGTCCAACGCCTTGGAGTTCAAGTTCGGAAGTCGACTCCGAGCATACTTTTAGCGGTGCATTTGTTCTCCGGTGACAAATCTCGCGACACGCTATATCTCTCGAACTACGCAACGCTGCACGTCAAGGATGCTTTGGCTCGCCTTCAAGGCGTGGGCGACGTGCAGTTCCAAGGCGCGCGAGAATACGCGATGCGTGTATGGATCGATCCGGACAAGGTCGCTGCCAGCAACGTCAATGCAGCGGATGTGCTGTCGGCGCTGCGATCGCAGAACCTGCAGGTCTCGGCAGGCGTTCTTAATCAGCCGCCGACCGGGAGCGATGCAGCCTATCAAATTGGCGTTGAGGCGAAAGGTCGGTTATCCACGCCGCAAGAGTTCGCAGATATAGTCATCAAGAGTGATCCACAGGGCCGAGTTACGCGAATCCGGGATATCGGTCGGGTGGAGGTCGGTGCTGCGGACTACGGTTCGACTGCATACATGGACAAAAGTAACGCATCGACACTTCTCATTTATGCTGAGCCGGGCGCTAACTCACTGTCCGTTGAGAAAGCTGTGCTTGCCAAGATGCGGGATCTCAGCCGGGAATTTCCGGCGGGGGTCGAATACAAGGTGATTTATGACCCGACCATCTTTATTGGCAAGTCAGTCGAAGAAGTAATCACGACCATCTTCGTTGCGGTACTGCTTGTCGTCGGTGTCGTCTTCCTATTCCTGCAGAATTGGCGCGCCACGATCATCCCGGTTGTCGCGATCCCCGTGTCGCTGCTTGGGTCGTTCATCGTTCTCGCGGCATTCGGAGTTTCGCTGAATAACCTATCGCTCTTCGGACTGGTGCTCGCGGTTGGAATCGTCGTCGACGACGCGATCGTCGTGGTCGAAAACGTCGAACGAAACATCGCGATGGGAATGTCATCGGTAGAAGCGTCTCACAAGACGATGGACGAGGTCGGTGGCGCGCTTTTGTCAATTGCTTTAACGCTTTGCGCCGTCTTCGTACCTTCTGCATTCATCAGTGGCATCTCCGGCCTGTTCTTCCGTCAGTTCGCCGTTACCATCGCAGCTTCGACGGTGATCTCATGCTTCGTTTCGCTTACCCTTAGCCCCGCCCTTTGTGCAGTGCTTTTCGCGGGGTCCGCTCATGGCGCCGGCGGGGGAGCTTCACAGCGGACACGCAGCTTCGTCCGCTCCGGGTTTGAGCAATTCAACAAGTTGTTCGAGAGGCTATCTTTTGGATACGGTCGACTAACAAAGCGGCTGGTGCGCGGTTTGAGCGTAGTGCTGGCTATTTATGCTGCGCTAATTGTCTTGACAGGCGTGCAGTTTCTACGTACGCCTACGGGATTCATTCCCGAGCAGGACCAGGGATATTTGATCACGGTCGTGCAGTTACCGGCTGGTTCTTCCTTGCAGCGGACCGAGAAGGTTGTGAAACAGGCGATTGACCTATCGCTTGGAACTCCGGGTGTCGAGCACGTTGCGCCGTTTGTTGGTCTGGATGCGACGACGTTGACAGTCGCTTCCAACTCGGGGACCGTCTTTACGGGCTTGCCCTCACTGTACAACCACGACGTTCCGGGCATGACCGCGACGTCAGTACTGAATGATTTGCGCAGGCGCCTCTCGGTCGTAAAGGACGCGTATGTGCTGACCATTCCACCGCCGCCAGTACAAGGCCTCGGTAGCGCAGGCGGGTTCAAGATGATGTTGGAGGATCGCGCTGGGCTCGGCTCCGAGGCGCTGGTGAAAGCAGCGAGAGACCTGGTCAACGCCGCCAACCACGATCCCACCTTCGCAGGCGCGTTCACGCTGTTTAACGCCGGCGCACCGTCCGTATTTGCGGACGTCGACCGAGTCAAGGCGCAAAAGGTCGGCCTTACCCCCACTGACGTATTTTCGACCTTGCAAGTCTATCTGGGATCGCAATATGTGAATGACTTCAACTATCTCGGGCGGACGTATCAAGTGATCGTACAGGCCGATCAGCGATTCAGGCAGACAACGCCTGATATTAGCCGTCTCAAGGCTCGCAACGAATACGGCGAGATGGTGCCGATCGGGACGGTGGCGGAGTTGCACGACCGCACGATCCCATACCGCGTACCGCGTTACAACCTCTTCCCCGCGGCGGAGGTGCAGGGCGTAGCTGCACCGGGCGTGGCGACCGGTACTGCGCTTCAACGCATGGAAGAATTGGCCAGTCAGGTGCTGCCCCGTGGCATCGGGTTTGAGTGGACGGACCTCGCTTACCAGCAACAGCTGAAAGGTACACCGACTCTGGTCGTCTTTGGGGCTGCCGCTCTGTTCGTATTCTTAGTGCTAGTGGCGCAGTATGAAAGTTGGAAGCTGCCGCTCGCCATTGTCCTCATTGTGCCTATGTGTCTTTTCGCATCCGTGAGCGGCCTCGCTATGCGGGGCATGCCAATAGACATACTTGCGCAAATCGGTTTCGTCGTCTTGGTGGGGCTTGCTGCGAAGAACGCAATTCTCATCGTCGAATTCGCCAGACAGCAAGAGGATCAAGGAGTGAGCCCACAAGACAGCGCGGTGTTCGCCGCACGCACACGGCTTCGGCCAATTCTCATGACATCGCTCGCATTCATCCTTGGCGTAGCCCCGCTTGCAGTTGCGACCGGCGCTGGGGCGGAGATGCGTCAGTCGCTTGGGACGGCAGTATTGTTCGGGATGTTGGGGGTTACCGGATTCGGTCTCTTGTTCACTCCGGCTTTTTATGTATTCATTCAGCAGTTCGCGCGTAAGGGACCGACAACTCGATGATCTCGCATCTGCTCCCTTTCCGAATGAAGTGCCGGCGTGAGCTTTCGTTGGCGATTCATCTGTTATCGATCACGCTTGCCGGATGCGCAGTAGGACCGGACTATTCGCGTCCAGAGCCAGGGCTGCATGATTTTGTGCATGTCCCACCGGCTGCCCAAACTCGGCAAGGTGAAGCGCCTTCGTTGGACAGCTGGTGGAGGGCCTTCAACGATCCACTCTTGGCTGACCTGATCCAGCGTGGACTGCGCCAGAATCTGGACATGGCGGCAGCGCTAGCTCGCGTAGAGCAAGCTCGCGCGAATGCGTCAGCCGCAGGTGCGAACCTCTTGCCAACTTTTGCTGCTCAGGCCGACGCGACCGCCTTACATCAGAGTGCGGAGAGCTCCTTGGGCTCGTTAGCGCAGGCGTATCCCGGTTACAGTCGCGGCCAGAGAGAATATTCCGCTGGAGCAGTTGCCAGCTGGGAGATCGATCTGGCCGGTGGGCTGCGACGGGACGCCAGCGCCGCCCGCTATGAACTCGAGGCGTCAGAAGCCGAAGGGTTGGGGGTCCGGATCACGGTGGCCGCCGACATTGCGGACGCATATCTTCAGATTCGGGGCCTTCAGGCCCGAGTCGCGGTAGCGAACGACCAGGTGATGACGGACGGCAAATTGCTCGACCTCGTCCGCGCAAGAAAGCGCGCTGGCGCTGCCGAAGAGCGGGAAGTCGCACAAGCCGAGGCACTGTTGACGCAAGCAAAAGCGTTGCTGCCTATACTTAGGCAAGCGCTTTCAGCACAATTCAACAGGCTAGACGTGCTGCTAGGTGTTCAGCCTGGGACTTACACTAGCGCGTTGTCGGTGCCCTCGGCTATTCCCTCGATACCGCCGATTGAAGTCAGCAACGCTCCGACGGAAGTGCTTCGCCGGCGCCCCGACATCATCGCTGCTGAACGCAGACTCGGCGCGTCCAGCGAACGGATTGGCGCTGCGATTTCCGACTACTATCCGAAAATCTCGCTTTCTGGGTTGCTAGGTTTCGACAGCGTCAATGCACACCAGCTATTCACTGGGCGAGCGTTTCAAGCCGCAATTACCGGGGGTCTCCGCTGGCGCCTTTTTGATTTCGGCAAAGTGGACGCAGAAGTAAGGGCAGCAAAAGGCGCGAACGCTGAGGCTCTAGCCAAATACCGGCAAACCGTGTTGCGCGCAGCGCAAGATGTTGAAGACGCATTCGTGTCCCTCATGGAGGCCGAAAGCTATCGAGCCGAACTGGAACAGGAGGTGCAGGCATTGACCCGTGCACGTGATCTGTCGCAGCTAGCATATAAAGCGGGCTCCATCACGCTAACGGACGTTCTCGACGCCGACCGCCAATTGCTGACTGCACGCGATGGGCTCGACGCGTCTCGGGCGGACGTCGCGCGCGCCGCCGTGACGGCGTTCCGCTCGTTGGGTGGTGGCTGGACCATGGATGGGAACAGTGAAGCGGTGCAGCCATTGGCACAGGCGAATAACTGAGTCGGCGACTCTAGCTTTCAGACGGGAACATACAGATCGAGGAGTTCATCCACAGTGGCGTCGAGGAGTTCCCTCGAAAATTTATCGTCGCTAACACCGCGCGATAAGGACAGCGCCCCTACACAAGCGCTAAACAACACAATGGCTTTCCGACGTCGACTTTTCTTACTATCAGATGCAATGAGCGCTTCGAGCATCGTCAAAATGTGCCTTAATCGTCTTTCGAATGCGACCTTCGCATCGGGGTGCGCGCGCGAGACGTCGTTTGCAAGCGAGGACAACGCGCATCCTCTGATAACGTCGTCGCGATGCGCTGACGAAAGATAACTGCGGATCGCGGCCTTGAGGTCTCCTTTCGCGACCTCCTCCCACGCATCCAATTCCGAGAAGGCGTGTTGTAGGGCGTCGACGACGAGGGCATCGCGAGTTGGAAAGTGCTTGTAGAAGCCGCCGACAGTTAGCCCGGCCTCGGACATGATGTCAGCTAAGCTGATTCCCTCGAGGCCTTTTTGCCTGAAGCGTTGTGATGCGATCGCGACAATCTTAGCGTGGGTTATCGCTTTCTCTGCCTGAGAATGTCCCATATGAGTCCCTTTTCGATTCTGGTAGGTTACCATAATCCAGATTCAGGGCTTCCCAGCCTTCGATCGAAGACTCTTTGGCGACGCCACGGGTTTGTCCATAGGCGACCCGTGGTTTTCCGGCGCGACGAGGCATCTTGCATTCGAGTTTGGAAGCGACGCAACGTAATGCATCGGTTCGACAGTGCGTGTCGGATTCAGTCGCCTCGCCACCACTTTTTTTCCGTCAGCAATGCGTGGTGTGGATGAAGCGACGAATGTCGTTGTGGAGTGTTGCCTCGCCGAGAATCGACTCGTGATCACAACCCCTGTATCGAAGCAGTCGAGCGTGAACTCCGGAACTCATCAACCGACCTGCGTACGCCTCAGCTTCGCGTCTTAGACAATCCATTTCTGGTACCGCGATAAGTGCGCGCGGGAGTCGCCCGAGGCGGTACGACTCCAGTGGCGCAGCATACGGATGCATCGTTGACGAGGGGTTGGGAAGGTACGCTTTGTAGTTGCGCGAGTATCGTCCCAGCAGCTCATAAGATGAACCACCTGCGGACCAATCGAACATAGTCAGGCTTGGGTCGAGCAACGGAGCAATCAACACCTGAGCGATAGCATTGGGGACGCCGCCCCGATCTCTTGCCATTGCGGCAAGTCCCGTTACCAAGCAAGCGCCGGCGTCATGCCCGACAAGCACGGGATCACCGCCGGCCGGCAAGACTGCTGTTCCAGCGCGAGCGAGCCACTGTAAGGCGGCGTATCCATCCTCCAGGGCGACAGGAAATGGAAACTGCGGCGAAAGCGAGTATCGGACACAGACGACCGGTAGCCGGGATTCGCTCGCTAGGCGACCAGCCAATAGACGCGCTGCTTCGTTTTCTCCTGAAATGAAGCCGCCCCCATGGAAAAACATCAACACCGGGCCTTCGGTCGCGGTCGGGATGTAGCATTGCAGTTCGATCGGCTGGCGGTAGCCGTCAATCCGCACTGTCTCTTCGGTCCACTCGATCATCAAGTCTCTGTATTCCACTTCCCGGGATGACGCATTGTGTACTAAACTGGCACGCTGGTATATGAGCGTAATCCAGATAGTCTCTTCACGCTTTTTCCAATAATCCACGCGCCGGCAGCTATGCCCGCTGTCGGCCGACGTATTGGCGCATATTTCATGGATCGATTTCAGGCAATGCATCTGTTCACCCGCGTGGTAGAGATGAACAGCTTCTCGCGTGCAGCAGCTTCGTTCAACCTTCCTCCGGGATCCGCCACGAACATCATCAAGAGTCTCGAGGCTCACTTACAGGTCCGACTGTTGCAGCGAACCACTCGCCGCCTGAATCTAACGCCTGAAGGCGCGGATTATTACGAACGTTGCATACGACTACTTGCTGAACTCGAGGAAGTCGAGAGTGCTCTTACTCGTTCGGGCAAGTCGCTGCGCGGCAAACTTCGTATCGATATGCCGCCTTCACTCGGTCATCTTGTTTTGATGCCTAGGCTGTCTGACTTTAGGGCACAGTTTCCCGAAGTCGAATTGATGATCGGCTTGGGCGACAGGCGAGTCGATCTCGTGGAGGAGGGCGTGGATTGCGCGTTGCGGGTAGGTGCGTTAGAGGATTCGACGCTAGTTGCGAGGCAGCTTGGGCGCTTGACAGTTGCGACGGCAGCCAGCCCAAAGTACCTCGCAGCACATGGCTATCCACGGACGCTGTCCGAGCTGAACGTTCATGAAGCGGTCCACTATTTTTCCGGCCGCACTGGGCGGGTGCACGATTTCAAGTTCGTCGAATCTGGAGTCGAGAAGGAGGTAAAGATGAGGAGTACGACTGCAATCAACGATGCGGACGCCTATGTTGCCTGCGGGATTCAAGGCGTTGGCCTGATCCAAGCGCCACTGTTCATGATGGCGCCGCACTTGACGTCAGGCGCACTTGTCGAAGTGTTGGCAGACAAGAGGCCTCGTCCCCTACCGTTAGCCGCTGTGTTCCCTCACAACCGTCTGCTGGCACCCAAGGTAAGGGCGTTCGTCGAGTGGGCGGCAACAGTGTTTGCGTCATGTCCGCTGTTGAACTTCGATACTCGGCGAACCATTCAGCAGCACGAGGATGCGCCCTTCGGTGGAAGCGAAGACCGGGCGCTGTCCGTCGAGGGAGTGGATCCGTTCATCTGAGATCGCGGCTGTAGGGCCTAGCGGCAACCTATCGACAATCCTCGCCGCTCAAGTAGGGACACGCGCCAATCGTTAGGTTTCTAATGCCACCTTCAATCACGGGCAGGCGCCATCGACATCACTTGTTCTGAGATGCCTTCATGCTGGAATGCGATCGCTCACTTGGTCTCGGTAGTCTCGCGCCAATGCGCTGCTGCGATTCCGATCACGTTCTCTACAACTCGCCTGTTACGGGCCTCCGCGTCGTCGATCGCTCTCGAACGGCTTTTTGTGGAGTACGACGTGCGCTGCTGATTTGACCCAGATTGTTCGGCTAGCGTCGAACCCTGTCGAAGCCCCGATGCTTCGATCTGCGCAGAGGCTGCGTTACAGTCAATTGCGTAAGCAGCGGCGACGAGCGCCTTCACTAGGAGAAGTTTAGTTTGCATGATGACTCAGTTCAGATGACATCGAGAAGTATAGGGGCGTAATCTGGGAGGATCGTTCTTACGGAGGCAATTCAGTTCCGCCGAGATTCGAATAATCTCTTCAGCAACCCAGGGTCGACCGGCCGTAAATGGTTGGAGATGGAACTTTGTGGAATGGACCTCGCAAGATCGGATTGTCGATGTCTTGTCGGTCGGGTCCAGAGTGCGAGTCTGTTGTCGCGGGGAGGTTCGGTTTGAGTACCGGGCGTCGTTATCCACGCCACTCGATACCCATTGTCCTCATCGGATAGACATCGATGCGAGCCTGCATCGGACGGATGCATCCGGGGACATCAAGGCTCCAGAAATCCACTCGGTCGCATATTGGAGTTGTCGTGTACGTCCACCAAATTTCGGCCCACTGCCCCTGCCGATCACCCCAACGCTTTTCTTCTGATAGTGCAGGCAGTTGCGGTTTCGGGAGTAGATGCGGCTGCCTGCACAAGGCGATGTCACGATAGGCTATGCATTGACCTTCACGTAGCGCGTCGCTGGCTCCGATTTAGACAACTGGGGCATAAGAGTTTGCCTCGCGCTCTCGAAACTTAGCCAGTCGTTGTAATCGGGTAGAGAAGGGATGGTGACGAATTCACCGCTGTCTAGACCTGCGAGTGCGGCGTCCACCATCGCTTCGACCGGCATCAGCGTGTCCTTCGGCAGGTTATCCAGAGGCAGGCCTGCCGACGGCCAGATGTCGGTGGCCGTTGCGCCGGGAAGAACTACCTGAATGCGTACTCCTTTGCCCGCCAACTCGTGCTTCAGGGACTGACTGAACGCCAACACGTAGGCTTTGGATCCGCCATAGACGCCATTGAGAGCCTCTGGCGCAATGGCAACCGCTGACGATATGTTAATCACGGTCCCAAAGCCGCGTTGAACGAAGGCAGGCACGACGGCGTAGGTGAGCCGGGTCAGGGCATCGATGTTTGTCGCGATCATGCGACTCATCGCGTCTACGTCCGAGCTAATGAGCGGCGTAACTGACGCGACTCCGGCATTGTTCACAAGCATCGTAATACGTGCATCGTCGCGCAGGATGGACTCGACTCGTCGTGTGTCGGCTGGCACAGGCAGGTCCGCGACGACGGTTTCGACACGGCGACCGGTGGTTGACGAGATCTCGTCGGCCAACCGTGCGAGCCGATCGCCTCGGCGAGCGGCCAGCAGCAGATCGTATCCCCGTTTTGCCAGCCGTGCCGCGTACACGGCGCCAATACCAGCTGATGCACCCGTTACTACCGCGACGCCCTTATTGTCTTGGCTCATGGTTCCTTCTTCAGTTCGGTGACTTGCTCATGAGTAGTCGAAGTTGTCACAGATTTCGTCCAACTCCGCCCTGGTGCGACAGAACCTATCAGAGGTTTAATTTCGCTACCAACGCGCATCGTGCAACAACGGGTATAATTTTGCAACCGATTTCTTGCGGCGACTTGAACCTTGAGAGGCCCTCATGAGAGGACAAAAGACTGATGTAGGGAGCGGCCTTTGCCCCATTGGCCGCTCCCTCGCTGTGGTGGGCGAGTGGTGGTCGCTACTGATAGTGCGCGACGCGCTTCAGGGCAAGCAACGCTTCAGTGAATTTCAGAAAAGCCTTGGGATAGCGAAGAACATCCTGTCGGCGCGCCTGAAAAAACTTGTCGACTGCGGGGTCCTTCGCGTTGAGACGGTAAGCGGTTCTCCTTCAATGTCCCGCTACGTTCTGACCGACCGTGGTAGGGAGCTGCATGTGGTTCTTGTGGCGCTTTCCCAGTGGGGGGGCGACCATTGTTTTGAGCCGACCGAGAACAGGATGTGTGTGACGGATCAGCTCGGGAAACCGCTACCCAAGCTTCGGGTCACGAACAATGAAGGGCATGCGTTGCATCCGGAGCAGGTGCAAATCGCGCTGGCGACGGTTCCCCGACGGAAGCAGAGCGCAAAGCGCTCAGAAGATCACCCGTCCAATACGGGCGAGAAGAGCTGAAGCAGTGACTGTGACGTGAGGCGTGTCGTTCGCCGGAGCTGACGAATCTGCGGACACGGAGATTCGATACGGTTTTCGCGTTTCGATTGCGCCGCTCTCCGACGCGCCTGCTGCAAATCGATAGCAATACGGCTCACCGACGTCTCTAGCGAATGTTCGGACAATGAGCGACGGACGAGGGCTTCTTCCCGATAAAGCAACGCGAACGATGGACTATCTCACTACCCTAACTGTGTTTCGCGCAGTGGTCGAGGCAAGCAGCTTCTCAAGGGCCGCGGATGCTCTTAGTTTGACTACGCCAGTCGTCTCGCGCGCAATCGCGAACCTTGAGAAGCGGTTCGATAGTCGGCTTCTTAATCGCACTACTCGCCATGTCTCTGTAACGGAGGCCGGGGCGCGGCTTTTCGACGACTGCTGCAAGATCCTGGACGACGTGCGGGCAATGGAAGACCGAGCGTCGAATAGAAGGAACGAGGTGTCGGGTGTCTTACGTCTCGTAGCGCACACGACCGTCTTGATGAACCGCTATGCATCGCTAGTTCCAAGCTTTAAGCTCGCGTTCCCGAACATTCGAATTGACGTGACGCTCACTGAGCGGCCGGTTGACTTGGCTGGCGAAGGGTATGACGTTGCAATTGTTCTTCCTTTCATGCTGTTGACAGACACTGCAGTCACCCGTCGTTTGGAGAGCATTCCGTTAGTTCTTGTTGCAAGTCCCGGTTACTTGGCGAGCCACCCGGAACTTAGCGAGCCAGCGCATTTGGTCCAACATTCCTTCGTTGCGATGTCTCCCTCGGTTCGAAAGCCCGTGCTCACCTTTCGTGTCGACGGAGAAGATTACGTTGTACAACTCAAGCACGACATATCGTCTAACAGCGCGGTGTTCAATCGCGAAATGGTGACCAACGGTTTTGGAATAGGCGTGTTGCCGAGCGTCCTCGTCGAGGACGAGATAAGAATGGGTCGGCTAGTGCGATTGCTGGCGGGGTACAAACTGGTCGACGCGACGACAGACATTCGCATCGCTTACAGCGCCAGGGCTCTACTACCGGCTAAAGTACGCGCTTTCGCGGAGCATGCGGTGCGTTTCAGCTCTCAGTCCGCGTAATTGGTCGCGAGATGCATTGCTTGGCTATTTCCGATTGGCGATGTGCGTCGAGCGCTCGACAATTGGCGACAGCATACGCGTCCGGCACGATGTCGGGGCGCCCCACCGAGGCGTCGTGTTCACCTGGCGTCGGCTTCGCTTTCATCCTGCGCGAGCAACTGGCTGTCGGGCAGCCGGAAGGGTACGAGGTTATCCGCGTTGTTCGCTTCGACCAGCCGGATCATTTGCAGCATGAAGAAATCACGCTCGGCGGGCGACAGATGCTCGATGGTGCGCTCGTGCGCGCGCTGCACCGCAGGGGCCATCTTCCTGACCAGGCGTTTGCCAGCGGGCGTGAGCCTGACAAGCCGCAGCCGCTTGTCATGCTCCGCCTGCGTGCGGCTGACGAGCCCGCGCGCGTTGAGGCGCGGAATCACTTCCGCGACGCTGGATCGCTCCAGTCCGACTTCGATAGCGAGCGAGTTCTGATCCATCTCGCCGAGCGACTCGAGCGCCGTGAGCAAGCTGTACTGCACGGGCGTGATATTGAATTCGCTCGTTTCCTGCACGAACAGGAAGGTATGGATCTGATGCAGGCGACGAATGAGAAAGCCCGGCCGTGCAAAGAGCGGCGAGCGAGTCTGTCGTTCGGCTAGCTCGGCCCGGACGCTCTTGATGTCGATTCGATCGGTGGCCATGTTTCGCATGTCAGCGACTTCTTTAGAAAAAGGATTGAGCGTCGGGCGCCCGATGCCGCATTTTAGGCCCAAACCGCATCGCGCCGCAAATCCGTGGTACACCTACGAATCACCATAAGAAGGCATCGCGCATGGGCGTGGTGCGGGCGCGCGTCCGTGACTGTCCGACTTGGTGCGATGGCTCCCGACGAAATCCGTGGTACGGCACGCATTGCACGCCTTCGAAGGCCGTAAGCCCCTGAATCGACGAGGAAAGAGGCCTGCGAGGCATGGCAAAGGAAAACCGGCATACAACTTGCGGTACACCACGCATCTTTCCACTCGCGATGCGCACGGCACATGTCACAAGTTCTGCTCAAAGGGGGGCGCGTCATTGACCCGGCCCAGAAGATCGACGCCACACTCGACATTCTGGTGGACAACGGCGTCATCGCCGCAATCGGCGCCGACGCCGCGGCACAGGCGCGGCATGCAGAAGTCGTCGATTGTAGCGGCAAGCTGGTGCTGCCCGGTCTTATCGATACACACGGTCACGTCTACCAGTACGTCACGGGACGCTTTGGCCTGAACGCGGATCAGTGCGGCGTGCAGTCGGGCGTCACGACGCTGGTCGATCAGGGCGGCCCGAGCTGCATCACCATTCCGGGCTTTCGGCACTACGTGGCGGAGCGTTCGGCCACGCGCGTCCTGGCGTTCATTTCGGCCTATCTCGTCGGGGGCCTCGAAGGTCACTACTATCCGGACCTGTATCGCCCCGACTGTCTCGATGCCGATGCGACCATCAAGTCGATCAAGGCCAATCCGGATCTCGTGAAGGGCATCAAGGCGCATGCGGAGATCGGCGGGTTCGCGCGCTGGGGTCTCGACGTCATGAAGATCGCCGCGCAGATCGGCCGTGGCGCAGAACTGCCGCTGTATATCCATTTCGGTCAGTTGTGGCCGAAGCCTCAGAGTGGCGGACTGCCGGTGCAGCCGGACTGCATCTTCAATCAGGTGGTCGAGACGCTCAAGCCCGGCGACATCCTCGCGCATCCGTTCAGCCGTCATCCCGGCGGCTTCGTCGAAGAGAACGGGCAACTGCATCCGCTCGTGCACGAAGCGGTCTCGCGCGGCCTGAAGATAGACGTGGGCCACGGCTCGCACTTCAGCTTCAAGACGGCGCGTATCGTGCTCGACGCGGGTGTCGTCCCCGACACGCTCGGCGCAGACATGCACGGCTACAACACGCACGTGCCCGCGCCCGCCGGCACGCCCGACAGTCACCCGGACGAAGAGCATTCGTTCCTCGGCCGCACTCAGTTCAGCCTCGTCAGCGCGATGACGAGCATGCTGGCGCTCGGCTTGCCGCTCGGTCACGTCGTTGCGATGGCGACCTGCAACGCCGCGAAGATGGTCGGCATGGAGCACGAGATCGGCACGCTCGAAGTCGGGCGGGGCGCGGACATCAGCGTGCTGGATGACCGTCGCGGGCGCTGGGTGCTCGAGGACAACGAAGGCACGCAGGTCATCACCGACCGCATGTTGTCGCCGCTCTTTTGCCTGCGGGACGGCGTGCGCCACGACGCCGTCTCGCCGACGCTGCCGCTCGCGCGCGCCGCGTGAGGTTCATACGATGATCAAACGCCCGCAGAATCAAGGCAGCAACCGCCCGCAAGGCATCGGTGCATCGCTCACGCGCAAGGAAGACGAGCGTTTCATGCACGGGCGCGGCGAATACGTACCGAACATACGCATGGTCGGCATGGTGGATGTGGCCTTCGTGCGCAGCCCGATTGCGCACGGTCATATCGTCGGCATCGAGAAGCCGAAGGAATTCGAACACGCGATCTACACGCTCGCCGACATGGAAGGCGTGAAGCCTATCGTCGCGAACTCGGGCCTTCCGGGCTTCAAGAGCTCTGAACAGCCTGTTCTAGCGAGTGCCAAGGTGCGGCAGGTCGGCGAGACGATCGCGATGTGCGTGGCCGCGACGCGCGCGCAGGCAGAGGACATCGCCGCGCAAGTGTTCGTCGATTTCGAGGAACTGCCCGCCGTCGTCGATATGCTGGACGCGCGCCGCGACGATTCCCCACTCGTGCACGAACATTGGGGTGACAACGTCTTCCTCGAAACGTTCGTCGATGCGAATCCGGACGTCGATCTCGATGCAATTCGCCGCGACGCGCCCATCCGCGTGCATCGCAAGCTGCGCACGGCGCGCCAGAGCATGGCGCCGATGGAAGGCCGCGGATGCGTGGCGCACTGGGACCGGCGGCTGTCGCAATTGATCCTGCACACGTCCGCGCAGATGCCGCATATCACGCGCACCGGGCTCGCGGAATGTCTCGGCCTCGACGAAGGACAAGTGCGCGTGATCGCGCCCGACGTGGGCGGGGGCTTCGGCTACAAGGGCATCCTGCTTCCCGAGGAAGTGTGCTGCGGATGGCTCGCGATGCAACTCGAAAAGCCGGTGCGCTGGGTCGAGGATCGCCGCGAGCAGCTCACGGCAAATGCGAACTGCCGCGAGCACGACTACGACATCACCGGCTACGCGGATCGCGACGGCCGCCTGCTCGCGGTCGAGTGCGAGGCACATGTGGATTCAGGCGCGTACTCGTCCTATCCGTTCTCGGCGTGCCTCGAAGCGGCGCAGGTCGGCAGCATTCTGCCCGGGCCGTACAAGATGGAGCGTTTCCGGTGCCGGACGTGGTCGGTGGCGACCAACAAGCCGCCGATCCTGCCGTACCGTGGCGTGGCGCGCACGGGTGTCTGCTACGCAATCGAATCCATCATGGATGCGATCGCCCTCGAAGCGGGCATCGAGCCGTTCGAGGTGCGGCTACGCAATCTCGTGGAGCCGCACGAAATGCCCTACGACAACATCACGAAGAAGCACTTCGACAGCGGCGACTATCCCGAGGCGGTGCGCCGCGCGATGGCCGCCATCGACCTGCCCGCGGTGCGCGCAAGACAGCGCCGGGGGGAACCTGACGGCAGGCGCATCGGCTTCGGCATGTCGGTGTTCTGCGAGCAGGGCGCGCACGGCACGTCGGTGTATCACGCCTGGGGCATTCCGATGGTGCCGGGTTACGAGCCGGCCGTGATTCGCCTCACGCCCGACGGCGTCCTCGAAGTGCGCGCCGGCGTGCATTCGCACGGACAGAGCATGGAGACGACGCTCGCGCAGATCGCGCACGAAGTGCTCGGCATCGACACGGACCGCGTGCGCATCGTGCTCGGCGACACCGGCGTCACGCCGTATTCCACCGGCACGTGGGGCTCGCGCTCGATCGTGATGGCGGGCGGCGCGGTGGGCCGCGCATCGAAGGAATTGAAGGAGCGGCTCCTGAAGATCGGCGCGCATCTGCTCGGCGAACCGTTGAGCGAGGTGCGCTGGGAGAACGGCGCGGCGGTCGGCACGCAAGGCTCGCGCAGCCTGCGGGAGATCGCGCGGACCTGGTATCTCGCGCCGCAACTCTTGCCGTCCGATGTCGACCCGCGCGGACTCGAAGTCTCGACGTCCTATCAGGCGAAGCGCGACTCGGGCACGTTCAGCTACGCATGTCACGCGGTGGTGGTCGCGGTCGATCCGGCGCTCGGCCAGACGGAGATTCTCGACTACGTGATCGTGGAAGACGGCGGCGTGCTCATCAATCCCATGGTCGTCGACGGACAGGTGTACGGCGGCGCGGCGCAGGGCATCGGCACGGCGCTCTACGAGGCGATGCCGTACAGCGACGACGGCCAGCCGCTTGCCTCGACGCTCGCCGACTACCTCCTGCCCGGCGCGACCGAGGTGCCCGCCATTCGCATCGAACACATGGAAACGCCCGCCCCGTACACGGAGTTCGGGCAGAAGGGCATCGGCGAGAGCGGGGCGATCGGTCCGCCCGCCGCGATCGCCAACGCCGTCAACGATGCGCTGCGCGGACTCGGCGTGCGCATCGACCAGTTGCCGATCACGCCGCGCCTCATCGTCGAAGCAATCGCCCGAGAGCGCCAGCGCCAGGCCCACGCGATGAAGGGAATGCCCGCATGAAAGCTGCGACTTACGATTACGCAAAGCCGCTCGCCTGCGACGATGCGATTGCACTCATCGCACCGACCGACGGCATGGGCAAGTTCGTGTCCGGCAGCCAGTCGCTCGGACCGATGATGAACCTGCGGCTCGCGCAGCCCGAAATGCTCGTGGATCTGCGCGGAATCGCGGCGCTGCGCGCGTGCCGCGCCGATGGCGCGACGGTCACGCTCGGCGCGTGCATCACGCACGCGGAGATCGAGGACGGCAAAGTCGAGACCGGCACGCGCGGCCTCATGGAATACGTGGCGGGCGGCATCGCGTATCGCGCCGTGCGCAACCGTGGCACGCTGGGCGGCAGTCTCGCCCACGCCGATCCCGCCGCCGACTGGATCAATACGATGTGCGCGCTCGACGCGCAGTATCTCGTCGCGGGACGGGGCGGCGCGCGGGTCATCGACTGCGCGGACTGGATGGCCGGCGCGTTCACGACCGCGCTCGAAGCCGATGAAATCCTCACCGGCGTGCGCTTTGCGCGTCTTTCACCCACGGCGCGCTGGAGCTACTACAAGTTCAACCGCAAGCCGGGAGAGTTCGCCGAAGCCATTGCGGTGTTCATCGACGATGCGGCGCGCGGCGTGTGCCGTGCCGTGATCGGCGCGATCGACGCACCGCCCTATTTAATCGACGATGCGCGCGGCCTGCTTGCCGACGCCGATCCGCGGACCTCGTGCTTCGATGCGCATCTCGAAGCGGCGGGCATCGAAGCCGGAAGCTACGAACACGAAGTGCATCGCGTCGCGCTGGTGCGCGCGGCCGCGGGCATTCGCAATCAGGACGGAAAAGCATGAGCGAGCCCATGATCAAGACGATCGAACTCATCGTCAACCGTGCGCCGGTCGCGGACCGCGTCGAGCCGCGCACGAGCCTCGCCGATTTCCTGCGCGAGCAGCGCATGCTGTGCGGCACGAACATCGGCTGCGAGCAGGGCGTATGCGGCGCCTGCACGATCGAGGTGGACGGCGTGCCGACCCGTTCGTGCATCACGCCAGCGGTCACGTGCGCGGGAAGCACGGTACGCACCATCGAAGGCTTCGACGACGACGCCACCATGAACGAGTTGCGCGCCGCGTTCAGCGCCGAGCACGCGCTGCAATGCGGCTACTGCACGCCGGGCATGCTGATGACGGCGCGCGACATCGTGACGCGCCTGCCCGACGCCGACGACGCCCGCGTGCGCCTCGAACTCTCCGGCAACCTGTGCCGGTGCACTGGGTACGTGGGCATCGTCCGCGCGATCCGCCGCGTGCTCGATGCGCGTCGCGCCCGCGCAGCAACGCCGCTTGCGGTCGCCGCCGTGACCGCCTGAAACTGATACGGAATCCGTACGAAATGGAAATCGAACAAAGCTTCACCGTCCCGTATCCGCGCGATGCAGTCTGGGCGCGCTTTCACGACACGCCGGAGATTGTCGCATGCCTGCCGGGCGCGTCGCTCACGGCGCCGGTCGACAACGGCATGCTCAAGCTCGCGATGACCGTCAAGCTCGGGCCGATCGTCGCGTCGTTCGCGGGCGACGGCGAGATGAAGCTCGACGATGCGCAGTATCGCGGCAGCATTACCGGAACGGGCGTGGACCGCAAGAGTGCATCGCGCGTGAAGGGCGTAGCGTCGTTCGCACTCGAGGCCACGGCGGCAAGCGAAACGCGTGTCGACGTGAAGGTGGACTACACGATCGGCGGGAGCCTCGCGCAGTTCTCGCGCGGCGGCATCGTGAAGGAACTGGCGACGCGCATGACCGAAGCGTTCGCGGCCAATCTGAAGGCGAAGCTAGACGAGGCGGGCGCGGCATCCGACAGCCTGCCGGTGCAGGCCGTGGTGCAGGAAGCCGAGGCGAGCGTCGCGCCGGTGGAGCACGTTGCATCCGCTGCGTCCGCCGCACAAGCGCCTGTCGAAGCGCGCCCGGCCGAGAGTGCAGCATCGGTGAACGCGGCGAAACCGGCGAACGCGCCGCTCGACGTCGGCAATCTCTTCTGGAAGATGCTGTGGTCGCGCCTGCGCGGACTATTCAGTTTCGCGGCCCGCTGACCATGCGCGCCGACGATGCCAACACGCGCGCGTTGAGCCGCATTCACGCGGTGCGTCCGCAATGGCGGGCGGTGGTGGCGGCGCGCGACGCGGTGTGTCTGCCGGACTTCACCTTGCTTCACGCGGGGCCGCCGTTCGAGAATCCGCGCGAGCCGTCGCCGCCCGTGCGCTCGTCCGCGATCCTTTGCTGTCTCTATGAAGGCTGGGCGATGGACGAAGCGCACGCCGAGCGGCTGATCGCGCAGGGCGACGTGCGGCTCGAAAGCGCGCAATCGTACGGCGTGGTGACGCCGCTCGCGGCGGTGATCTCGCCGCAGACGACGCTCGTCGAGGTGAGCGATGCGAACGATCCCGCGGCACGCGCGTGGTCCTTGCTAAGCAGCGGTGCGGGTCCGCAGATTCGCTTCGGAACCCGCGACCCGCGCATTCTCGATCACATGAAGTGGCGGGACAAAGTGCTCGCGCCCGCGCTCGATGGCGCGCTCGCTCGTGGACCGCTCGATTTGTTCGCCCTGGCGCAGACCGGTCTCCATGACGGCGACGACCTGCATGCGCGCACCACGGCCGCGACCGCCGCGCTGCGCGCTGAGCTCGCTCGCCGCCTTACCGATGCATCCGCCGAAATCGACGCCATGCTGGCAGAGACGCCGCTTTTCTTCCTCACGCCATGGATGGCCGCGTGCGCGCTCATGCTTGCGGCGGCGAGTGCGGGCGACGCTTCGTCGACGCTCGTCGTTGCGCTCTCGGGCAACGGCGAGCGCGTCGGCATTCGGCTGGCGGGCGCGCCCTCACGCTGGATCACCGCGGCTGCGCACGCGCCGGAAGGACCGCGCATCGATCCGCGACAGGCCGCGCACGCTGCGCCGCTGACCGGCGACAGCGGCGTCATCGACGCGGCCGGTTTCGGCGCTCAGGCGCTCGCGTTCGCCCCGGAGCCGGCGCAGGCGTTCGAGCCGTTTCTGCCCGCCGGCTGGCGCGAACGGCAGGCGCGCGTTCATACCGAGTCTCACCCCGCGTTCGGGCGGCTGCCCGGCGTGCTCGACGCGGCGCGCGTCGAGAGCGAAGGGATCGCGCCGCTCGCCGCCATCGCGATGATCGGCGCCGACGGTCGAGCGGGGCTGCTCGGACGCGGCCTCTATGCAGCGCCGCCCGAGCTTTTCGCGCGTGCCTTGCAGACGCTCTCCGCCGAGGCCACATGAGCGCGCACCCGATCAATCATCCGGCCACGCTCGCGGCGGTCCAAGCCGCCTTCGATGAATACGAGCGCGCGCTCACGACCAACGACGTGGCCGTTCTCGACACGCTCTTCTGGATGAGCCCGCACACGCTGCGCTACGGCGCGACCGAAAATCTGCAAGGCTACGACGCCATCCGCGAATTCCGGGCGCAGCGCACGGCCAAGGGCCTGATGCGCACGATCATCGACCGGTCGGTGACGACCTTCGGTGCGGACTTTGCCGTGGCGAACATCACGTTCTCGCGCGCGGGCGAGCCGCGCATCGGGCGTCAGTCGCAGACATGGGTGCGCATCGACGGCCGGTGGCGCGTCGTCGCCGCTCATGTCAGCTGGATGGACCCGTCATGACGAAAAACGATTTGCTGCAAGCGGGCTTGCACGGAGCGTTCGTCGCCGATGGCTTCGATTCCCTGCCGTCCGCCGCGCAGCCCTCGCGCACCGGCGAAAGACTGGCGACACTGCGCCTCGCGGTGAAGGACGTGTTCGATATCGCCGGCTTGCGAACGGGCAGCGGCAATCCCGTGTGGCGCGATCAGCAGCCGGTCGCCGCGCGCACCGCGCTCGCCGTTCGCGTGCTGCTCGAAGAAGGCGCGCAATGGGTCGGCAAGACCGTCACGGATGAACTGACCTACAGCCTTGCCGGCGTCAACGCGCACTATGGCACGCCCGTCAATCCCGCCGATCCGGCGAGGATTCCGGGCGGATCGTCATCGGGTTCTGCCGTGGCGGTGGCGGCGGGTCATGCCGACATTGCACTGGGCACCGATTGCGGCGGCTCCGTGCGGCTGCCGGCGAGTTATTGCGGCGTATGGGGCATGCGGCCCACGCATGGCCGTATCGCCGCGGATGGATGTCTGACGCTCGCCCACAGCTTCGACACGGTCGGCTGGTTTGCGCGCGACCCGCGCACGCTGGCGCTCGTGTTCGAGGTACTGGCGCAAAGCGTCGTCGCCGCAGATGACGATGCCTTCTCCGTGCACGTTCCGCGCAATCTGCTCGCCTGCGCCGATGCACCCGTCGCGGCGCGCTTCGAGGCGGCCATCGAGGCAACGATGAAGTCGCTCGGCGAGCGCGTGACTTTCGTCGCGCCGGAAGCGTCGCTCGCGGACTGGGCGCAGGCGTTCCGCGTGTTGCAGGCGGCGGAAATCGCCCAGCGATACGGCGCGTGGGCGCGCGCTCATGCCGCGAGCTTCGGCGCGGACGTCGGCGCGCGCTTCGCGATGAGCCTGACCATCACGCGCGAGCAGATCGCGCAGGCGCAGCGCATTCGCGCCGAAGCTATCCGCGCAATGGCCGAAGCCCTGCCGCACGGCATCTACTGGCTCATTCCGACCGTGCCGGGCGGCGCGCCGCGCGCCGATACATCTGCGCAAGCGGTGGATCACGCGCGCGCGCGCGCGCAGCAGATGCTGTGCGTCGCGGGTCTCGCGGGCCTGCCGCAAGTAAGCATGCCGTGGGCACGCATCGACGGCGCGCCGGTCGGCCTTTCCGTGATCGGCGCGCGCGGCGCGGACGAAGGCGTGCTGCGCGTCGCGCGCGCGATGCACGAAGTCATGCAGTAAGCGTCCGCGCGGGCACGGCCCGCCGCCGGACGAGCAGGCGTGTTTCCGAACAAAGCCCACTCAAAGGAACGTCCATGACGAAGCATCTGACCGAAGCCCAGGTCGCCCACTTCAAGCAGCACGGCTATGTCTATCCGATGCGCGCAATCGACGCGCAAGAGGCGGCGGAGTATCGCCGCATCATCGAACGGTATGAGGCGTCCACCGGCGAGGACGTCAACAAGACGCTGAAGATCAAAGGCCATCTGGCCTTGCCGGCGATCGTCGAGCTGGGGCGTCATCCGGCCATTCTCGATGCGGTCGAGGATCTCATCGGACCGGACATCATGCTGTTCGGCGCGTCCATCTTCGCGAAGAACGGTGGCGATCCGCGCTATGTGTCGTGGCACCAGGATTCAACGTACTTCGGGCTGACGCCGCACGAAGAAGTCACCGTGTGGGTCGCGCTCACACCGGCCAATTCGGTCAACGGCGTGCTGCGCGTGCTGCCCGGCTCGCACAGCGGACCGGACCTGAAGCACGTCGAGACCTACGCGAAAGACAACATGCTTGCGAAAGGCCAGACGCTCGTCGGCATCGACGAAAACCTGGCGGTCGAGATGCCGCTCCAGCCGGGAGAATTCTCGATGCATCACGAACGCACCGCGCATAGCTCGCTGCCGAATCGCTCGGATGACCGGCGCATCGGCTTCGCGTTCTTCTACGTGCCGGCGCACGTGCGATCCACGACTGGCCGCCGCCGCGCGACGCTCGTACGCGGTGTCGATCGCTTCGGTCACTGGGATGCAGACACCTTGCCCGAATACGATTGCGATCCGCGCTCGATGAGCGAACTGGCGCAAACGTGGGGCAAGTACAAGGACGGTGAAGTGAAGCAGGCTGCGGACATGGTCGCGCCGCAGTGAGTCCGTTTGCGCTCGCCGCGCGGCCCGTGCAGGCCGCCGCGAGCGTGAAGCTCAGGCGCGTTCGGGGATGCGCTTCAGTCGTCGGCCGCCTGATGCGGCGAGCGAAAGCGCGCCAGAAACTGCCGCGCGCGCGAGGTCTGCGGTGTGCCGAAGAACTGCGCGGGCGGCGCGCTCTCGATCACCTGTCCGGCGTCCATGAAGACGACGCGGCTTGCCACTTGCCGCGCGAATTCCATCTCGTGCGTGACAATGACCATGGTCGCGCCTTCGTGCGCGAGCGAGCGCATCACGTTCAGCACTTCGCCGACGAGCATCGGATCGAGCGCGCTGGTGGGTTCGTCGAAAAGCAGGATGTCCGGTTTCATCGCCAGTGCCCGCGCGATGCCCACACGCTGCTTCTGACCGCCCGAAAGCCGCGAGGGAAAGGCATCCAGCTTGGCAGCGAGGCCGACACGTTCCAGTAGGCGCTCGGCGTCCGCCCGCACTTCGTCGCGCGGACGTCCGAGCACGTGGAGCGGCGCTTCCATGACGTTCTGCAGCACAGTCAGATGCGGCCATAGCGCGAAGTGCTGAAACACCATGCCGATGCGTGCCCGGGAACGCGCGAGTTCGGCGTCGTTCATCTTGATCGACGAGCCCTCGCGCACGCCCATGCGCCGACCCGATACGTGGATGGTGCCGGCATCCGGAATCTCCAGCCAGTTCACGCAGCGTAGGAGAGTGGACTTTCCGCAACCCGATGGTCCCAGCAGGCATACGGTCTCGCCCTTGTGCACGGTGAGCGAGACATCGCGCAGCACGTGGTTGTCGCCGAATGACTTCGAAATGCCGTTGAGTTGCAGGACCGTCTGCGCCGTCTCGCTCGCCGCGCCGTATGCGAGGCCGCTCGAGCTTCTTGCCGCGTCGGGTGCGCGCATGGCGGTGAGCGGGACGTCGTTGAAAATGTTCATGCTCTGCGTTCCTCGGCGAATCTCGACAATAATCCGCTGCCGCCTTCGATCACGAGGCAGATGGCCCAGTACAGCAGCACGGCTGTAATGAACGCGGCAAACGGGATGAAATAGGTAGCCTGAATGCCGTTCATCTGATGCGTCAGTTCGCCGACCGCAATCACCGTGAGGAACGCGCTGTCCTTCACGATCTGCACGAGCTGATTTCCGATCATCGGCAGAGCGACGGTGAAGACCTGCGGGAGAATGATGCGGCGAACGAGACCGAAGCCGTGAAAGCCGTAGGCGCGCGCGGCTTCGATCATCGGCACGGGCAGGCCGGCCCACGCGCCGCGCAACAGTTCGGCCATGTAGGCGGTGTTATAGAGAATCAGCGCGATGGCGCCCGCCCACCAGTTCGACAGACGAATGCCAGCAGTCGGCAGACCGAAATAGATGAGATAAACGAAGAGCAGGAAAGGCGCGCAACGCATCGCATCGACATAGAGCATGGCGAGCCGCGCGATGGCCGGGCGCTTCGACATGAGCGCGGGCGCGAGCAGTGCGCCGAGCAGGAGCGAAGCCACCGCGGCGACGGCCAGCAGTCCGAGCGTGTCGAGCAGGCCTGCAAGCACGTCCGCGCGCTGCTGCCAGACGATCAGAAAATGTTCCATCATGCGCGTGCCTCCACGGGCTGGCGTCGATCGATCAGACGCTGCGCCCGGATCAGCACGAACACGATCAGCCCGTACAGCACCAGCGCGAACACGAACGGCGGCAGCGGATCATAGGTGCGCGCGCCCACACGCAGAGCGGCGCGCGTGATTTCGACGATGCCGATGACCGCGACCGCGGGCGTCGACTTGATCTGCAAGGTCATTTCGTTGACGAGACCCGGAAGGCTTGCGCGCCAGATCTGCGGCATCACGATGCGCCGGAACCGCAGGCTGCGCGGCATGGCGAAGGCGAGGGCGGCGTCGTATTGATCGCGTGGAAAGTTCATCAGCGCAGCGCGCCAGATTTCGCAATTGAACGCTGCCGTGCTGATGGTGAGTGCGAGAATCGCGGCGGGCGTCGGGTCCAGCGAGATGCCGAACTGCGGCAGTGCAAAGAAAATCAGCAACGTCAGCGTGACGGCAGGACACGAACGGATGAGGCTCACGTACGCGAGCGCGATGCGGTTGAGATACGGCACGCGCGCCCAGCGAATCAACGCAAGTCCGAGCCCCAGCGGCACGCCGAGCACGATACTGGCGACCGAAAGAAGCACGGTCGCCAGCGCGCCCTGCGCGATGCTCCAGTAATCGAAGGCGTTCATCGATGCGGGATGGTAGAGGCGTGGAAGTCAGTTGACCGACTGCGGCATGTCCTTGTAGCTCGCACCGAGCCATTTCTGCTGGAGCTGGTACATCTCCCCACTTTTGCGCAGTTCGAGCAGCGCGGCATCAACCATCTTCACGACCTCAGTGTTGCCCTTCTTCACGGCCCACGCGATGTAGGTAGGCTTGCCGATTGCCTGGCCGACGACGAAGACGTCCGGGCGTGTCTTCACCAGCGAATTCAGGCTGATCTGCGTATTGGCGACGGCATCGACACGGCCGAGCCCGAGATCCTGATAGGCCTCCGGATACGACTGATATTCGACGATCTGCTTGAGACCGTTGCCGCCGTGCTTCTTCTTCAGCTCCTCGTTGAACTGCTTGAGGTCTGCGAGCATCGCGCTACCCGTTTCCGCACCCACCACCTTGCCGACGAGATCGTCCGTGGTCTTGATGGACGATCCCTTCTTGGTCGCGTACATGGTGACGGCCTCACAGGTCGGCGACGCGAAGTCGAAGTTCTTCTTGCGCTCTTCGGTGACGAGCACCGCGCTCAATGCCATGTCGTACTTGCCCGTCGTGACGCCGGGCAGAATGCCGGACCACGGCATCACCTGCTGCTTCACATCGACGCCGAGCTTCTTGCGCATCAGCGCGAGCAACTCGTTGTCGTAGCCGGTGTTTTTGCCGTTCTCGACGAACTCGAAGGGGTTGTAGTCGTCTTCGGTCGCAACGCTCAGATAACCGCGCGCCTTGATTTCATCGGCGCCCGCCGCATGAGCTGCCTGGCTCAGGCCGACGGTAGCGACGACCACGAGCGCGCACGAGCGAAGGAGCATGACAGCGGTGCGGTGTTTGGACTGACCAGCATCGCGACGGGTAAGACGAACTAACATAGTTGCCCCTTTGGTGATTGATTGACGCGCAGGTTCAATCCATGCGCGGTTGCTGGATGGCGACCGTCAAAGAGACGATTCGTTCGTGAACTGAGAAGGCCGTCTCGGACTATGCAAGTGGTATGCCAACGATCTATGGCGGCGCAATACGCTTCTAGCGGACGTTCCATCCGTAGAGCGCGTAAGCAGAAAAATATGTGGTGCACCACGGATGTGGAAACGGCCTCTCCATCGTGCATGAGCGCACCGAGTTGCGACATGGCAGGGCAAAAGCAGCGGCTAGTTCGGAGATAAATGGCCATGCGACTGCGGCACAGGGAGATCACGCGTAGAGCATCGAGGACTTGCGTGGAACGCGACGCACCGATCGCGCCGTCTCGTGCATCGTACGCGCGGCCGCTTGGTGCCAATGCTTGGAATGTGTAGATGCGTTTTGCCGCGCCGAGCACGGACGTCGGCGTCTTCGAAAACGACCGTCGCGGTCACGTTCGCCCGGACCTGCGACGGAGACGGACTGGCGGCATTGCCAGATGCGCTCGACGCGCCGGCAGCCACCGCCACGCCACCCGGGAAGCGAGGTCGCGGGGATACGTTGGTCGTTATCGCAGGAAGCGGGTGGCGCGGGCGATGCTGATCGGCGCGGTGCCGCCAGTAACGGCCAAGGCCTTGACAGCATCTGCAGGGACGCAGCAGGAGACGATCTGTAGTGCTACATAAAACGCGTACGGCTTTTCTCGGCGGGCGCCAAAAGTCTCACAAGTCGAAGCGACGCGTTCGGACGCCGGTGCGTGACGCGATGATTCTATCTTCACGATGGAATCGAGGAGGCAGGTGTTGGAGGGTTCAAGTCGAGGGGCGTCGGCCGCAGTCACGCTCGCAATCACCACAACGGTTTGTGCTTGGGGCACCGCATGCGCGAGCGCGGCGCGCGCATGCGGTCCTGACGTAACTGTTGATGCTGCCAGCGTGTCGCAACACGCGATGTCGTTCGCGCGGGCAAGCAAGCCAACATGCCGTCTGCCCCGACGCATCAAGCTCGAGGCAAACGACACATCAGCCCATCAACACATTACGATAGAAGAGAACCGACGCTTAAATTCACGCAACCGCATAGCGTTCGAGCCAATGCGCGTACGGTGCGGGCAGCGTCCACGACGGACGCTCGATACCCAGCTTCTTCGCGGCATAGTACGGCCAGTGCGGATCGGCCAAGTGCGCGCGGCCAACCATCACCAGATCCAGTTGCCCGTTCTTCACCGAACGGTCCGCCAGTTCGGGCGTATCGATGCCCCATGCCGACGAAACGGGGATATCAGCCTCACGGCGCACGCGTTCCGCGATCGGCGCGAGAAAGGCCGGCGCCCACGGAATCGCCGCGGTCGGCGTGGAAAAGCCCACGCTGACGCTCAGCATGTCCAGCCCCTCGCGCTTGAAATTCTTCGCGAGTTCGATCGACTCAGCGAGCGTTTCTTCGTCGCGGCCGTCGTATTCGATCACGCCGAAGCGCGCCGTCAACGGCAGGTGCTCCGGCCACACCTTGCGTACGGCAGCCAGCGTTTCCAGCAGGAAGCGGCTGCGGTTCTCGAGGCTGCCGCCGTACGCGTCGTCGCGTTGATTGGAGTGCGTGGAAAAGAAGCTTTGGCCGAGATAGCCGTGCGCGAAGTGCAACTCGAGCCACTCGAAGCCCGCGTCACGCGCTCGCTTGGCAGCGGCGACGAAATCTTCGCGAACGCGCGCGATGTCGTCGAGCGTCATCGCTTTGGGTACTTTCGACAGACCGCCGCCGAAGGGGATTGCCGAGGGCGCGAGCGTTTCCCAGCCTCGGGGATCGCTGTCGGCGATGTGATCGTCGCCTTCCCACGGTCTATTCGCGCTGGCTTTGCGGCCCGCGTGACCGATCTGAATGCCCGGCACCGCGCCCGCTGCCTTGATCGATGCGACCACGGGCGCGAATGCCTGCGCCTGCTCGTCGGTCCAGATGCCCGCGCAGCCCGGTGTAATCCGGCCCTCGGGCGACACGGCCGTTGCCTCGACGATCACCAGCCCCGCGCCCCCACGTGCTAGCCCAGCCAGGTGCACGCGGTGCCAGTCGTTGATCAAACCGTCTTCGGCGGTGTACTGGCACATCGGCGGAATTGCGATGCGGTTGCGCAAGGAAACATCTTTGAGCTTGTAGGGCTGAAATAATGCGGACATCAGGCTAAACTCCCGTTCGTGAGGCTTGTACGTTATTTCGATAAACATCGAACTAGCGAGTATCGCAGAACCCACCACTGTTTGCACAATGCGCGCCGATACCCATCCTGTCGCCGAGGACTTCACGCTCGGACGGCTTTTCCACGCTCTTAGCGACCCGGTGCGCCTCGAGATCGTTCGTCAACTATCGACGGTAGATGAGGCCACCTGCAGCGAGCTCGACGGCGGTCGACCGAAGTCGAGTGTCTCCCATCATTTCCGAATCCTCCGCGAAGCGGGCTTGGTGCGTACGCGCGTTGCCGGCACCGTGCATCAGAATTCACTGCGGCGCGCGGAGTTGGATGCTCGCTTTCCCGGCTTGATGGAGGCCGTCATCAAGCAGATTGTCGGCAATTCCGTGGTAAGCGAAGCGTCGTGAGAGTCGACCGAAGGGTTCCGCCGACGTTGTGGATCAAGGTCCTGCTCGTGCCATAGAACTATTAAGGTCATTAACGTGAATATCAGGCGCACAGCGCGATGGCTGCTTACTTTTCCTGCGTAAAGCAATATCCACTCAATCACACTTCTCCCAATCCTTCGTCTCGAGTAGAAACGCATCCAATTCCTTCCAGAACTGATCGGACAGGTTTTCAGAGAGACGCGCGATAGACTCATTGAATTCACCTGCGGTCTTCGCACCGAAAACGATCGTGCTTATCGCCGGATGCCGCAGCGGAAAAAGCAGGGCAGCAGTAGCCAGCGACACGTCATGGCGCCGGCAAATGCGTTCGAGTCCTGCCGTTTGCAATAGGACTTGCTGTGTCGCGGGCCGCATGTTGTAGAAGGCGTCGGGACGCGAACCGGTCGCGAGAATGCCCGAGTTGAATGGCGACGCTGCAATCCAGACTATGCCTTTCTCGATGCAATGCGCGAGCAAGGCGGTGCTGCGCGCCCGGAGCAATGAGTACTCTCCTGCGGGCATGACGACATCGACGTCCGCCAGCTCAGCGAAGTCCAAACAAGCCTGCCAGTTCATGCTGGCGACACCTATCGCACCGACCACATTTTCATCCTTGAGTCGCTGCAACGCCGGAAACGCACCTTCGACGGCTGTCTTGAGTTCCTCGCGATATGCCCTCCCGGCAAAGCCAGGATCGAGATCGTGGATAAACACCGCATCGAGACGATCGACCTTGAGTCGCGACAGACTGCGCTCGACCGAGCGGAGCGTCGTGTCGTAGGTGTAGTCCAGATAGAAGTCGCTACCGCCTGGCAAAGAGCTTGCGCCGGGCTGACTCAAGTACCTGCCGAGCTTGGTCGACACATACAACTCGTCGCGCGGATACGCTGCCAGCGCTGCGCCAAGTCGTTGCTCGCTTTGACCGCCCAAATAAGCGGCCGACGTGTCGAAATATCGAACGCCGTTCGCCCATGCGGCGTGAATCATGTCGAAGAAGGCCTGTTCGCCCGCGGCGTTCGCGAGGCTGCCGGCTCCGACTCCTACACGAGGAAACTTGACAGTTTGATTCGGCTCTGCAATTCGCGTGTTCATTAACTTCGGTGTCCTTTGTAAACGATCGAGTGAGTTGCATCGATCTGCCGCTTCTAGAAAGACGGCGGGTGCCGAACATGTGTCAATGGACTTACCGCGTATGTTCGTTTGCGGCGATGTAATCGCGGCGCACGCGTTGCGCGGCGGCTTGGAGAACGGTGACGGCCCGTGCGCCGACACGATCCGAATAACGCACCGACGGAATCGCGACGTTAAGTGATCCGAGCGGAAAGCCCGACGATGACAACACCGGCACGCCGACGCCGACGATGCCCGGCGTGTATTCGTCCATCGAATAGGCGACTCCGGTCTGTCGGATCGTTTCGATCTGTGCGAGCAGTGCCTTCTTGGTCGTGATCGTCTTTGATGTGATGGCTTGCATTTTCACGGTCTTGATGTACTCGCTTCGCATCTGATCCGGAAGAAACGCGAGAATGACCTTTCCGCCCGACACGGCATAAAGCGGCGCAAGATCGCCGAGTCGCAGATGCGATACCAACCGTTGCGGGCTGGTCACCGTCGCAACGACTTCGACCTGGTCGCCCTTTAGTTGATTGAGCGCGCACGACTCGAGCGTCTGCTGTGTGATGTCCGCCAGCACCGGCTGGGCGCAACTGACGAGCGAGCGGCTGTGCGTGGACTGTTTGGAAAGTTGGATCAGCGCTTCGCCGAGGCGATAACCCTTGGTGGCAGGGACGAATTCGACAAAGTCACGCGCCGTAAGATTCTTGAGCAGCTTGGTGAGCGAGCTCTTCGGTATATCCAGCGCTTCCGCGATTTCCGTGTGGGACATTTCGCGTCCCCATCTCGCGAGCAACTCGATCACGTCGAGCACGCGATCCGCCGACTTCACCACTCCGTTCGATTCGTCTTCCAACAGCATATCCCGCTCCTGTTTACATATGGAAACATACTAGCATCAGGATGCTGGATCGGCGAGAAACGTCCGCATGCGCGCATGGATGCGTCTCGCCTGTTCATCGAACGGGAGGCCACGCAGTGCGAGCGTCGGCGCCTCGACGGCGAGTGGCAGATCGGGCCGCAGTCTCGACAGCAGTTCGCGCAGCGGTAATTCACCATCGCCGGGCAGCAGCCGGGCCGTTCTCGCTTCCTGTCGACGTGCTTCAAGAGACGGCGGTGCGGCGCTCGGTGCATCGCAAATCTGAATGTATTCGATGAGCGCCGGGTCGATCGCACCGATCTGCTCGCACGTCGCGCCCGAGCGGAAGAACTGCAGTGCGTCGATGAGTACACGCGCGTTCGGCTGTCCGCTGGTTCGCACGACCTCGAGCGCGTCGGCGGGCGTACCGACCGCGCAGTACGTGATCGCTTCGAGTCCGACCGTAAGGCCGAAATCGCCCGCAGCTTCGCACAGACGGCCGAAGTTGTCCCGCAGACGATCGCGTTCCGTGTCGTTGCCGACGCAGAGTACGTGCCGCGCACCGAGCGTACTGCCCGCTTCGAGTGCAGATGATAGTGACGCGACGTCCGTCTGCGGACTCAGCCAGATGGCCTCGATATCCAGCAGCCTGACGCCGGTTGCGTCGAGCCGCGCGCGCAGCTCGCCGATGAGGGCGGGATTGCTCGCGACATCCACGATCGTGTCCGCATGGGTAGGCGCGACGAGCCGCAATCCGCAGTATTCGAATCCTGCGGCGGCGGCCGCATCGACGACTTGCAGCGGATGCGCGTCGAGGATGGTCAGATGATGCAGCGACAGTTCATGCATGGGAACGCGTCCATAACTTAAAGAAAGTCTAGTCGCGCAGAGCAATCAGTTCTGCGGCGGCAGTACGAAATCATACGCAAGCAATGCACTCGGAACATCGACGCGATGTCCGGCCGGACTCAGGCCCGGTGCGAGCGGCACCACCGCCTTGATCAGTGCGTCCTTCACGCCGAACACGACGTCTGAATCAAGGTAAATGTCGCCGCCCACGAACACGTGCGTAACGAGGGTCTGGAAGCCGGGCGCACTGACGCGAAAGTGCACGTGAGCCGGACGGTACGGATGCCGCCCCTGTGCATCGAGCATGCGGCCGACCGGTCCGTCGTTCGGAATCGGATAGGCTGCGGGCACGACCGAGCGGTACCAGAATGCACCAGCCGGATCGGTCAGGAAGCGAGCACGCATGTGCAGGTCCGCCTTGCCCGCCGCCTTCTGCACGTCATAGAAGCCATGACTGTCCGCGTGCCACGTCTCGACCAGCGCGCCCGCAATCGCTTTCCCGTTCACATCGCGTACGGTGCCTTCTACCAGCAGAGGATCGCCCGGCTCGCCATCTGCGATCGAAGCGCCGAGCGTCAGCGTAGCCGCTTCTTCGACGTAGAACGGACCGAGCACCGTGGTTTGCGTTGCGTCGCCCGGATAGCGATGATTGATCGCGTCCACCAGCATCGATACGCCAAGCGTGTCGGATAGCAGAATGAACTCCTGGCGCGTGTCGGTGCACGTCTGTCCCGTCTCGGTGAGAAAGCGAATCGCCGCGGCCCATTCGTCTTCGGTCGGCTCGATTTCCTTCACGAACGCATGCAGATGACGAACCAGCGCGTCGCTGATCTGGTGCACGCGTTTGCTCTTGCTTCCCGCGAGACGCTCGATGACCGCTGCCGTGATGTTGTCTTCGTTGAAGTTGCGCATCGTGTTCCTCACAGCGAATCCGGTTGTGGTGCTGCGCCGCGCCACGCTCTTTCGAGCATCGCGCTGATCGACTCATAGTCCGGCGTGCGCGGATTGGCATAGGTCTCTTGCAGCACCAGTTCCGCCGCGCGCCCGATCCCCTCGTGCGGCATGCCGATCTCGGCAAGAGACTGCGGAACATGCAGCCTGGCCGCGAGTGCGTGCAAGCCCGTCCATGCCTCATCGGCGTCGAGTGCGCGTGCGATACGGCGCATTGCATGCGGCACTGCGCCAGCCTGGTAAGCGACGACGTGCTTGAGCATGATCGCATGCGTGTCGACGTGCGGTAAATCGAAGGTGCCGCCGAGCACATGACAGACTTTATGATGCAGCGCCATGCCCACGGAGCCGAGGCAGGTTCCGCACAACCATGCGCCGTATTGTGCGCGGCTGCGCGCATCACGACTTGCGGGATTGGCGAGAATCTCCGGCAACGCGGCGGCGAGGGCCGCGATGCCCTGTTCCGCCATGACCGACGTGACCGGATTGGCGTCGACGGAATAGAGCGCTTCCACCGCGTGGGCCATCGCGTTCAGACCGCTCGTTGCCGACAAGCGCGCGGGCAGCGTCAGGGTGAGTTCGACATCGTAGATCACAACCTCCGGCAACACGTCGAGCGTACGACGCGTACGTTTCTCGCCGTCCTGCGTCTCGCCGATGATCGGTGTGACTTCGGAGCCGGCATACGTAGTGGGCAGCGCGATCTGCGGCAGGCCGGTGCGCAGTGCAACTGCTTTGGCGAGGCCGATTGCCGAGCCGCCGCCGACAGCGACGAGGGAGTCCGCGCCCGCCTCGCGGGCAACCACGAGTGCACGCGCTGTCACTTCCCATGGCGTGTGCATCGCGGCCTCGGCAAAGATGTGCGTCGGTGAACCGGAGAACAATGACGCAATGGCGTGAGCCAAATCTTTCTGCTCCGGCGTGGAGACGATCAACGGACGCGTGCAGGCCAATTGCCGCGCGACGTCAGGCGTTTCCAGACGCCTGCCCGCGCCGAACAGCACGCGCGAAGGCAGCGCGTGGTAATCGAAGCGCATCGGCGAGACGTCCTGCATCACAGCACTCCGCTTTGCAGATACTGGCGGCCGCGCGCATAGAGCGCTTCGACTTCCGGGCCCGTCAGCGTCGGCATGTCGGGTTTGACCTTGTAGCCGATTCGGGTCTGCATGTACGCGAGATGCCGATAGCCAGCGGGAAACTCCGCCAGCAGTGCCGCATCGAGAACGGGACGGGCGTCCGGCCTGACTGGATCGAGACGATCCTTTTCATAGATGGGCTGACGAAGCAGCAGCAGCCATCGGTCGTCGACCTTCTCCAGGAAGTCGTAGAAGCGGCCGGTGCACACGACATCGCATAACGTGCCTTCGACTTCTCCACGCTGCGAAATGGTCATCTTTGTCTGCGCGACGGCACGCGAGCCGTTCACTTCGATCGACGCCCCGCCCAGAAAATGCAGGATGCTCACGCCCTTCGCCCAGCCGGCCTTCGTCACTTCGATGAACTCGCGACCGCTTCCCTGAAACCACGTCGCCATCATGCGGCCGTCCGGATGCCAGAGCATCGCGAAGCGCTCCCAGTCTCCCGCATCCCGCCATACCGCCCAGTTTTCGATCGTCTCGCGGATCATCAATCGATCAATCATCGCCTGTTCCATCTATCGCTCCGTGACGTTCACATATAGAAATCCGTTTCTATGGTGGTACCGCTGACGGCGCGTGGTCAAGCAGTTTTTGCGGCGAACCGGGGCATTCCCTAGTTTGTTCCCGTATGTGAATGAATGGCGGAAGGACCGTTGACGATCCGTAATCTCGCTTCTAGCATGGGAATCAAGTTATATGGAGGAACAAACGGATATGGAAACGAAACCGGTAACGGCACGAAGATTCGAAACACGCACGGCCATCGTGACGGGCGCCGCGCGCGGCATCGGGCGCGGTATCGCGGAGCGTCTCGCGGAGGAAGGCTGCCGGATCGCCTGCTGGGACATCGATTGTTCATCGGTCGAAACAGGCGGCGAGTCGTTCGCGGCCCTTGTGGAGACCGTCGATCTTGCGGATGCATGTTCCGTCGAGGCCGCGTTCGCTGCCACGCTCGAGTCTTTCGGTCATGTCGACATCCTCGTGAACAACGCCGGTATCAATGGACCGGTCCTGCCGATCCAGGACTATCCGGTCGACGTATGGAACCGCGTTCTCGCCGTCGATCTGAACAGCGTCTTCCACACATGCCGCCTCGCCGTGCCACACATGCGCGAGCGTGGCGCGGGACGTATCGTCAACGTGGCGTCGATCGTCGGCAAAGAAGGGCATCCGAACATTTGCGCTTATGCCGCGGCGAAGGCGGGTGTCATCGGTCTGACGAAGTCGATCGCGCGCGAGCTGGCCGGAACGGGCGTCACGGTCAATGGCATCGCGCCTGCCATTACCGAAACGGATCTTTTCCGGGAGATGACGGAGGAGCACATCGAGAGCAGCAAAGCACGCATTCCGATGGGGCGATTTCTTACCGTGCCGGAGATTGCCGCAATGGTGGCGTGGATTGCGAGCGACGAATGCAGCTTCACGACCGGCTTTACCTTCGACCTGTCGGGCGGCCGCGCGACGTACTGATCGCGCGACGCTATGCGAGCCCCGTTCGCGGCCATCGACAAGACACATGCAGGAGACGAAATGCCAGCAACGCATCAGCAGAGCAGTAATCAGACACGAGTCGCCACCGCGAGCGCGTGGATCGGCTCGGCGTTGGAGTACTACGACTATTTCATTTACGCGCAGGCCGCTGCGCTGGTCTTTCCGCAACTCTTCTTTCCGTCCGGAGACAGTCGCGTTGCGATCGCTGCGTCGCTCGCAACGTATGGCGTCGGTTATCTCGCACGGCCGGTCGGCGCATTCGTGCTCGGCCGTCGTGGTGATACGCATGGCCGCAAGAACCTGCTTCTTACCTGCATGTTCATGATGGGATTGTCGACGCTCGCTGTAGGTCTTCTGCCGACATTCGCGCAAGTTGGATTCGCAGCGCCGATCTTGCTCGTGCTCTTGCGGCTCATTCAGGGCTTCGCCGTCGCCGGGGAGATTTCAGGTTCGAGTTCCCTCGTGCTGGAGCACGCGCCGCTCGGCCGCCGCGGCTACTTTGCCAGTTACGCGATGCAGGGCGTGACCGCCGGCCAGGTGTTGGCGGCGGCCATCTTCATGCCGCTCGCTTACTATCTGCCCGAAAAGCAGTTCCTGTCGTGGGGCTGGCGCATACCGTTCCTGCTGAGTGTGCTCGTACTCGTAGCCGGTTATGTGATTCGGCGCAAAGTGTCGGAGACGCCGGCTTTCGTCGATGAAGCGCAGCATAGGCAGATACCGGCGTCGCCCATCAAGGAAGCATTGCGCGATGGCTGGCGGGATATTGTCCGCATCGCTGCCATCGCATTGATTGCGATCATCCTTGCAGTGACTTCGATCTTCGGCGCGGCCTATGCGGTGCAGCCCGCTTACGGTATCGGTTTTTCGAAAGGCTTCTTTCTCTGGATTCCGCTGCTCGCCAATTTCACTGCGATGTTCTTCATCCCCTTTGCAGGCAGTCTGTCCGATCGATGGGGACGCCGGCCGCTCATCATATTCGGCGCGCTTGCTTCGGGCCTGCTGTCTTATGCGTACCTCTATGCGATCAGCCTGCACAATGCGATGCTGGCGATCGCCATCGCTATCGTGATGTGGGGCGTGGTGTATCAGTGCTTCAACGCGGTCTATCCGAGCTTCATGCCCGAACTGTTCCCTACGCGTATCCGCGTTACTGCCATGGCGATCGGCCAGAACATCGGCACGGCCATCACCGCGATCCTGCCGGCGTTCATCGCGGCCGCGGTGCCGCCCGGTACACAGCACATCCCATTGATCGTCGGGACGATTACGCTGACCATCTGCGGCGTCGGGGCGCTAGGCGCATGGACGGCGCGCGAAACCTATCGGCTGCCCGTCAACGCGCTCGGGCAGCGAGATGCAGCGCCGATCAGTCAGGAGGAGTACGACAGCCTGCGTGCGGATATCGGCAGGAAGAAAACCGCGTCCGATGTTCCCGTTTGAGGGCGATCGTTGCGTCGGCTGCCCGCGTCATTCGACGGGCGGCACCGCACCTTCCAGCAAGGTCTTGATGAGCCGCGCGCGGCGCCTTTCGAGGTCTGCGATCTGACGATCGATAGCTTCGAGCCTGACGCGCTGGACGTCGGTGATCTGATCGCAAGAGCGTGCGCCTTCGATCAGAAGCATGCAGTCCGGAAAGCCCTGGATGTCGTCGATCGTGAAACCGGTCGCGATCATGCGCTGAATCTGCTTGACCTGCGTGACTGCTTTCTTCGGGAACATGCGATAGCCATTGCTCGCACGTATCGAGGCGAGAAGACCGTGTTCATCGTAATGCCGGATCGATCGTACGCTCGCGCCGGTGAGTTGCGAGAGTTGTCCAATCGTCAGCAGTTCCTGTGAAGGCGTGTCTTTCATGAAAAGCAGGTTAGCACGATTCGCTTGACTCTCACATCAGTGTAAGGGTTGAGACTAGGCGCACTGACACTCTCTTGGAAAAGGCAATGAGCTTACGAACGTTCCCTCGCTTTTTGATGTCCGCGTTCTCTGCGGCGACGGTGATTGCTTCCGTCCCTGACTCGATCGCAGCACCGAGCAGTTATACGGTTACATCGACGGACGGGGTGAAGCTGGCGGTCCAGGAAAGCGGCGATCCCAACGGCAAGCCGATCATTCTGGTGCATGGGCTGCTCGGCAGCCGCCTGAACTGGGACGCGCAGGTGCAGAGTGCCGAACTGCGCCAGTACCGGATCATTACCTACGATATGCGCGGCCACGGTCTGTCGGATAAGCCATCCGGCGCCGAGCCGTATCGCGACGGAAACCGTTGGGGGGACGACCTTGCAGCGGTGATCGAGGGCTCGCACGCCCGCAAGCCCGTCGTGGTCGGCTGGTCGCTCGGCGGTGTGGTGATATCGAACTATCTCGCGAAGCATGGCGATCGCGCGATCGCGGGGGCCGTGTATGTCGACGGCGTGGTGGAGCTTGCGCCGGGTCAGATCGTGGATCTTCCCGACGTTTATCGGGACATGAATTCGCCGGATCTGAAGACGCATCTCGACGGTGAGCGCACGTTCGTCGGTCTGTGTTTCAATCATCGGCCTGACGCAACAACATTCGACCGGCTGCTCGCGAATGCCGCGATGGCATCGTGGGACATGCAGAAGGAAGTGCCGACGATGACGGTCTTCGCTGCAGAGGGGCTCGGCAAGGCGCGCGTCCCGCTGCTCTTCATCTACGGCGGTCACGACGCACTGGTCGACACGCATGCGACGCTGGCTCGGGCTGCCGAGCTGAATCCGCGCATCGTCAGCAAGGTGTATGCGGACTCGGGTCACGCGCCGTTCATCGAGGAAGCCGAGCGTTTCAATCGCGATCTGGCCGAGTTCGTCAGGTCGGCGTCGGAGCTATGAAGTCACGTTGACGAGGGAATAACCATGGCGCAGGACTTCTTTCCGGGCTTTGCGCGGCTCGACGTCGAGGCGGGCGATGTCTCGTTTCGCGGCAGGATCGGCGGGACCGGATCGCCGGTTCTGTTGCTGCACGGCTACCCGCAAACGCACGTTGCCTGGCGATTGATCGCTCCGACGCTCGCGAGGTCGCACACCGTCATCGTGCCGGATCTGCCGGGATACGGCGACAGCCGGACCCGCAACGATCAGCCTCGATGGACCAAACGTCGCGTAGCCGGCGCGCTCGTGGCGTTGATGGATCGGCTCGGGCACGAACGATTCGCCGTGGTCGGGCACGACCGCGGCGCCCGTGCGGGATACCGTCTCGCGCTGGATCATCCGCACCGCGTCGCCGCGTATGCATCGCTGACCGTCATACCCACGCTCGATGCGTTCGCGAGCGTCGACAAGACCTTCGCGCTGAACGCCTGGCACTGGTTCTTTTTGGCGCAGCCGGGCGATCTGCCGGAGCGGATGCTTGCAGCGGATCCCGACGCTTATCTCGACACTGCGCTCAAGAAGATGGCGGGCGGTCTCGAGCGGATCGATCCCTTGGCCCTCGACGCTTATCGAACTTCGTTTAGGAATCCGAACGTGCGCCACGCCATATGCGAAGACTATCGCGCCGCGGCTTCCGAGGACCTGGAGCACGATGCGAGCGATCTTGCGGCGGGCCGAAAACTGACCTGTCCGGTCCTGGTACTGTGGAGTGAGAGGGAGCAGCAGGCGAGAAGCGAATCTCCCATCGACGTTTGGTCCCGATGGGCAACGAACGTAACGGGAAAGGGGTTGCCCGGCGGCCATCTGCTTCCCGAGGATGCGCCGAATGAGGTGTTGACGTCTCTTACCGATTTCCTGAGCGGAAAGTTCTTTGTTGCTGAGTGAAAAAAAGGCCGGCTCTGGTGAGCCGGCTAAAGTTCTGGCGATCCGAGGGCCGTGCCAGAACTGAGAGAACGTGACACCACGGGATGGCCGCGGTGAATATCCTATTGTTTAGCGCAAGAAATCACGGGCGTTCAACGGGAACGGCTGACAGCCGCTGTCGGCGTGTTCTTCGGCACGGCGCTTCCCGCTGCACTTCCCGCCGCGATGCCCGCAGACGATCGGCGCGAGCCGAGCTCATCGAGCGGTGTGCGATACGTCTCCCGCGCCGTCCATGCGGCGAGCGCCGCCAGGGTTGCGATGACGAGCGTGGCCGTACCGATCACCAGGGGAATATCACGCGTGCCAGGCGGTGCAATCGCCGCGAACAGGGAAGGCAGGAGGGCCGTCATCGCCATGCCGATGTTCTGCCCGATCGACATTGCCGAGACGCGAGTGCGGGTCGGGAACAACTCAGGCATGAAGCTGGGAAAGACCGCATTGAAGCCCTGATAGATCACGCCCCACATCAGCACCGACGTGACGATCGCCAAAGGTGCATTCTTCGCGCTGATCGCGTAGAGATAGGCGTAGGAGAGCAAGCCCGCTCCCACCGAACCGACCACCACGGGGATGCGTCGCCCGATGCGGTCCGACAGCTTTCCGACGAACGGAATCACGATCACGGCGACGATGTTGCCGACGAACGGAATCACCAGATACGTGTTGGCATGAAAGCCGATTCCGTACGATGGCTGCACTGCGTAGGCTGCGCCGAAGATGGTGGCGACCATTGCGATAACTGCGGCAAGCGCCATGATCGCGATGCGCACGATATCGCGCCAGTTCTCGCGCAGTGCAATGGTCACCGGCGAGGACGGGACGCCGCCCTGAGCATCTTCCTGCACGAATGCCGGAGATTCCGAGACCTTGCGTCGAATAACGAAGCCCGCGACCAGCACCAGTGCGCTCAGAAGGAACGGAATGCGCCAGCCCCACGACGCAAAATCCTCCGCCGGCATGTAATAGGCGAGGGGGATAAAGATAGCCGCGGCAAAGATCTGGCCGGCCTGTGTGCCCTGCAAGGCGAAGCTCGCATAGAACCCCCGCTGGCCGAAGGGAGCCTGCTCGAGGATCATCGAACTGGCGCCGGAAATCTCGCCGGCCACCGCGAAGCCCTGGACGAGCCGCAGCAGCACCAGAGCGATCGGCGCCAGTACGCCGACCTGATGATAGGTTGGAAGAAGTCCCACCATGAACGTCGACACGCCCATCAGGAACATGCACAGCAGGAGCAGGTGCTTGCGTCCGTGCGTGTCTCCCCGCCGTCCAAGGATGAAGCCGCCGATAGGACGCGCCACGTAGCCGACACCGTAGGTCGCGAGCGAAGCGACGATCGCCAGCTTCGGGTTGCCGGCCGGAAAGAACAGTTGTGGGAACACCATCGCCGCAGCCTGCGCGTAGATGAAGAAATCGTAATACTCGAGCGCGGAGCCGATCCAGCCGCTGGCGGTCGCGCGCCGGGTTTGCTGTGTGGTTGTGTTCGCGTTCTTGCGTGTGGCCTGCATGTGTGTCTCCTTTATGGTTCTTGCTGTGTTGCATCCGAACCCGCGCGCATTCGCAGATGCGGCGCGCGGGCGCGTTGCCCGCTCAGATGCCGAGCGGCGTCATGTTCATGAAGGCACCGAGATGCCCAAGCTGTGCCAGCGCCATCTCACCGCCGGTCTGTATGCGGCATCCCGCTGCGCGTGCTGTCTCGAGGAACAGGGTGATGTCCGGCGACGTCACGACGTCCGCCACGAGGCTGCGGGGGTCAAGGGTCGCCAGCAGCGCATCGGGAAGGGGCAGGCTTTCGTTGCCCGTCATCCCTACCGGTGACGCATTGACGACCAGATCGAACGGTGCCAGCGATTCGAGCGCGTGACCGGTGGCGACGTGTGGAAAGCGAGTTGCGAGGAGCGCGGTCAGGCGATCGAGGCGGGTGCGGTCCGGGTCGGTCAGCGTGACGGCCGTTACTCCGTGCTCGCATAGCGCCCAGGCTATTGCGCTGCCTGCGCCCCCGGCGCCGATGACGAGCGCCCGCGCCCCGCGCGGCTCGAAGCCGTGGCGAAGTGCGGCATGCATGAATCCGTCGCCGTCGACCATGTCGCCAATTAGCGTGCCGTCCGATTCGCGGCGAATCACGTTGACGCACCCGAGCGCCGCAGCGCGGTCACTCAGGCGGTCCATTCGGCTGGCCATGTCCTGCTTGTACGGCACGGTAACGACACATCCGCGAAGGTTGCGCCACGCGCGCATCGCGTCGATGAAGTGATCGACGGAACCTCGGTCGAGATCGACCGGAATCATCGACGCGTCCTTGCCGTGCCGCTCGAACCACGCGTTGAAGTTATGTGGCGACTTTACCTGCGTGATGGGGGACCCGACGATGGCCAGGAGTTCGGTCGTACCGCTGATCATATTGCGCGCTCGATGACGTTGATGAGCGGCGATGATGCTACCGACCGTGGTGACCGGCAACGCCGCAAACGAACGAGTAGGCCGCTCATCGAATCTGCGATGCGATAATCGCACTCTGTCAACGCATCGAAAGGGTGAGAGGCGTGAATACACCGCGAATTCGCGAGCGGGACTTGATCGTCGGTCTTCAGAAGGGCCTGGCGCTCATCCAGTTGTTCACCGATGAAACTCCGAGGCTGAGCGTGCCCGACGCGGCGCGCCTGTCAGGCATGACCGCGAGTGCCGCGCGGCGATTTCTTCTTACTCTCGTCCATGACGGTTACGCCCAAACCGATGGTCGCCATTACTGGCTCGCGGCCAAGACTCTGCGGCTCGGCCAGGCCTATGTGGACTCGGCGCGATTGCCGCGCATGCTCAGGCCGATTGTCGAGAAGGTTGCCAGCGAAACGCGCGAACACGTGTCCGTTGCAGTGCGTGATGGCGATGAGGTCGTCCATATCGTCCGAAGCCGTGTCGCCAACGTCTCTTCGCTCTCGATACGACAGGGATATCGCCTGCCGATGTACTGCACAGGCAGCGGCCGCTTATGGCTCGCATCTGAATCCGACGAAGAGCTCGATCAGTATCTGGGACGTGTGACGTTGCAGGCTTTGACGCCATTCACGCGCACGTCGAAAAGCGATATCAAGCGCGAGGTCGAGCAGGTTCGAACGCAGGGATACGTCGAACTGGACCAGGAGTATGAAGTCGGAATGCGCATTCTCGGCGTGCCCTTGACGAACCGTAACGGCGAAATGCGCGCGAGCCTCACTATCACGATGCAGGTATCGACGATGACCCAGTTGGAAATCCGCGAACGGTATCTCCGATTCTTGTATGAGGGCCAGGCTTTGCTCCGTCCGATCATCGACGTTTGATGCGGCTAGCCCGGACCGTTTAGCGTTGAGCTATGCCTCGACTTTTTTCGCTTCCCGTGTTCTGGCATCGGCGCGACTACTTGTCTGTGGCAGACTCGCACTCGCTCTTGACGCGCTGGACTTTGCACCGTCTGCGGTCGCGGCGTAGATGACCCATGGCGACGCATCTAATACCCGAGCGTCCGATCGTACACATGCTGCAGGGGTTTCCCTTCCAGCCAGTCGCGCAGCGCCTGCGCGACCTGCCGCGCGCGGGCTCGGCGGGAAGGCAGCGAAGCGACATGGGGCGTGACGATCACGCGCGGATGCGACCAGAGCCGGCTGCCGCTATCGAGCGGCTCCTTGTCGAATACGTCGAGCCAGGCGCTGCGGAGCCGGCCTGCGTCCAGCGCCGCGAGGACGTCGTCGAGCACGACCTGCGGTGCGCGGCCCACGTTCACGATGGAAGCGCACGCGGGCAACTTGGCGAGAAAAGCGGCGTCGATCATCTTTCGCGTCTGCGGCGTGTCGGGCAGGAGATTCACCACGATGTGCGCGTCCGCCAGCAAGGTATCGAGCGCGGCGTTGCCGTCGAAACACGCGACGCCTGAGAGCGTCTTGGGCGTGCGGGACCAGCCCCTGACCTGAAACCCGTTGCTCGCGAGACGTTGCGCGCAGGCCGCGCCGAGTCCGCCGAGCCCGAGCACCGCCACTGTCGTTTCGCTCGAACGAATGCCGATCAGGTCGTCGTTCCACCGGCGTTGCCGCTGCGCTTCGTGAAGGGCCGGGAACTCCCGCACGATGCCGAAGCATGCGGCCATCACATAGTCGGACATGCGCTCGGTGGTTTCGGGCGTGAGCATTCGCACAATCGGCAAATGCCCGGGCACGGACAGGTCCGATACGATGTGATCGACGCCCGCGGCGGCGCTGAACACGATCCGCAACGAAGTCATGCGCGCGATACGGCCCGCCGTGGGTTCCCAGACCAGCACGAAGTCCACCTGGGCGTCGTCGACCTCCGGATCGTCCCAGCCGCGAACCGTGAGCTCGGGCATGCATTCGGCGAAATGATCCTGCCACTCGCCGACAGCGGCGGGGCCGCCCGAATTGACCAGTAACAACATGAATGCGCCTCTCCTAACGCAAGTCTATGTGATCGTCGGCGACATCCGCATTCCTTCGTCCTGAAACTTCTTCGTGGACGAGACGAAGGTTCGTCCGACGTTGCGCAGCGGACGGTGCGACAGTACATCAGCGTGACGCGCGGAAGCCGACATCCCTGGAGGAAAACCGGTCGAGGGCAAAGTCGCCTGAATCGGCGCGCGGACGCTCGCCCGTCACCAGATCGGCGAGCATCTCTCCGGCCGCAGGCCCGATGCCGAAACCGTGTCCGGAGAAGCCCGAGCCAAGATGAAAGCCCGGCAGCGTCTTCACGTTCGAGATGACTGGTATGGCATCGGGCGTCACGTCGATCATGCCCGCCCACGTGCGAAGAATCGAAGCGCCCGCGAAGCTCGGGAAGGTCGCCTTCAGGCGTTCGAGCGCGTCGTTGAGCATCGGCAGGTTGGCCACCGGATCTAGCGTCCGGCAGGCTTCGAACGGCGACGGACGGTCGAGACCGAAGCGCCTCGGAACCTTAAGCTCCTCGAAGAAGCGCCGGCCCAGGCGAAGCTTCAGGTACTTGCGCTCACTGAGCCAGGCGCGCATGAACTTCGTGCTCAGCCGAATGCTGTCGGGCGTGAGATCCGCGACCGATGCGCCGAGCTTCGACACCGTATAGCCGCCGTCGCTGCGCTTGCGGCAGGTGAAATCGCCGCCGTTGATGGCGAGGTCCAGCCCGGCATCGATGGGTGCGGTCTGCATTACCGAGGCATGCACCTTGAGTTGCGGGAAATCGATCTCGCAATTGCCGCAGAAGAGCCGCGACCACGCGCCGCCCGCGAGCACGACGTCCGAGCATCTCACCAGACCGTGCTCGGTCACGATGCCCGCGACGCGTCCTGCCGCCACGTCGAGCCCGCGCACCGCGCAGTGCTCGACGATGCGCGCTCCGTTCGCCACCGCCAGTCCGGCGATGCCGCGCGTGGCGGCGAGCGGCTCCGCAACGCCATCGGTTGCGCTGTACAGCGCCCCGGCCCATGGCCGCTTCGATCGTGGAATCAGCTTCGCTAGTTCCTCGCCGCGCACGAGCCGCGCCTGCGCGCCCTTCATGCGGGCCGCGTCGAGCCACGTCTCATGAGCGGCCATGTCGGTGTCGGACGCGGCGAGATAGGCGAGACCCGTGGTGCGGTAGCCGACATCGACTTTCGCCTGAATCTCCTTCCAGATGCTGTTCGCGAGGATCGACAACGGCAGTTCGCGGACGTCGCGGCCGACGCTGCGTATCCACCCCCAGTTGCGCGACGACTGCTCGCAGGCCACCGTGCCTTTTTCGAATACGGCGACGTCTACGCCCCTGCGGGCCAGCGCGTACGCGCAACTTACACCGATGATCCCGCCGCCGACGATGGCGACGGACACTTGCTTGGGTAGATCGGTTTTCAACGAGGAAGCTCCAGATGACCGAGAGGGCGGTGGCGCCGGAATGGACGCATCAGACCACGCGTTTCCTGCTCGCAGCGAGACCGCAGAGCGCAAGCGACGAGACGACGATCAGATACCACGCCGGCGACATGATGCTGCCGGTCGCCTTGACGAGCATGCTCGTCACCACCGGCGTGAGGCCGCCGAAGAGCGTCATCGAGATCACGTAGGCGAGCGACACGCCTGTCGTGCGGCAGCTTGCCGGAAAGAGCTGCGACAGCAGCGAGCCGAGCGGCGAATAATAGAAGCTGTAGAAGACGAGCGAGAGAATGCACTGGAACGCGACGAGTGTGACCGGACCGGGCGCCCGCGTCAGCATGTAGAACAGCGGCAGGATCAGCACCATGCCGGTGACAAGCGCGACACGCATCACTTTCACGGTGCCGAAGCGGTCGGCCGTCATGCCGCCGGCCAGCGGCATCAACACGCATACGATGCCGCTTGCGATCGACGAGGCGAAGGCCGCATCCTTGGTGACGCCGAGATTGTTGATCGCGAAAGTCGGCATATAGATGTTGATGAAGCTCGCGAGTCCGCCCGCACCGGCGATGATCGCACCCATCAGCACAGCCGACTTGTGCGAACGCGCGGTTTCCCGCAGCGGAGAGAGTTCGGTCTTCCGGGTCTGCTCGAAGGCCGTCGTTTCGCTCACCTTGCGGCGGATGTATAAGCCCACCGGTCCGATCAGGCAGCCGAAGACGAAGGGCAGGCGCCAGCCCCACGAGTTGACCTGTTCGGTCGTCAGATAGTGGTTGATGCAATAGGCGAACAGCGACGACGTCAGTACCGCGAGACCCGACGCGGAAAACTGCAGGCTGCCGAAGAAGGCCATGCGGCTCTTGTCCTGCTCGGTCAGAAAGGAATTCGCGGCGCCGAATTCCCCGCCTGCCGAAAAGCCTTGCAGCAGGCGTCCGGCGACCAGGATGACCGGCGCGAGAAAGCCGACGTGCTCGTAGGTCGGCACGACGGCGATCGCCGCCGTGCCCAGCAGCATCAACAGCGCCGCGAGACTGAGCGCGAAGCGCCGTCCGCGCCTGTCGGCGATAACGCCGAGCACGATAGCGCCGACCGGACGAATGACGAACGAACTCGCGAAGGTCAGTAGACTCAGCAGCAGCGCGGACTGCCCGTCGCCCGTCGGGAAGAACAACTTCGACACGGTGATCGCGAACATCGCGTACACCAGCAGATCGAACCATTCGAAGAAGGTGCCGAAGTTCGCGGCAACGACGTCCCGCACGCGGTTCCGAGCGGGCTGATCCACGGCGGGGGCGTCGAGGGTGCTGGCTTTGTTCAACATATTCATCCTTTGCAGTATTGACCGGACGGGGCGGCCGCCGGATGCCGTTGTGTAACGCGGATGTCCGCGTCACTGTTCAATAGACGAGGTAGTACTGGGCAGAGCATGAACAGCCATTCAAGCGCACCGTCGGGCGCAGCCGCATGTTTGGAAAGCCAGCGCAACGCCGCAATCAAAGCAGGCCTGCATCGCGCACGCGATACCAGCTGGCCACCGCCGCGAGATAAAGCCGCTGCAAACCGTGGAAAGGAATGGGCGCGATGCGGGTGAGCGGGAAGGGCAGCGCTTTCGCGTCGCGCGTCAGGGTGTAGCGGGCGAGCGCGTCGCCCATCGCGGTTTCGAGCGCGACGCCCCGGCCCATGCAGCCGATATTGATGACCAGGCCCGGCTCGGGCTCGTGCAGGTGAGGCAGGAAATCGCGCGTGACCGAGACATGACCGCACCAGCGATGATCGAACGCGATGCCGGCGAGTTGCGGAAAGAGCGTCACGACGGCGCGTTCCAGATGCGCCCAGTTGCCGTTCGACGCAGGCTGGCGGAACGGCCCGCGCCCGCCCAACAACAGACGGCCCGTGTGGTCCTTGCGAAAATAGAGCAGCAGGTTGCGGGTGTCGGAGGCGACCTGTCCGCCCGGCATGACGCTTTCGGCCTGTGCGACCGTCAGCGGGACCGTCGAAAGCTGATAGGAGTTCGGCGTGAGCACGGTGCTGGATAGCCGCGCCGACAGCTCGCGCGTGTAGGCATTGCTGCACACGATGACGGTCCTGGCCGTCACATGCGGTCCGGCGGCAGTGCTTACCCGCCACGCGCTGCCCTCGCGCCGCCAGCCCGTGACCGGCGTCTGCCCGAAGATGCGCGCGCCCGAGGCCATCGCCACGCGGGCAAGCTCACGGGCATACGTCAACGGTTGCAGGCCACCCGCGCGCGGATCGAGCCAGCCGCCCTTGTAGGCATGCGTGCCGAGCAGCTCGTTGACCTCTGCGGCGTTGAGCAGGCGCGCACCTTTCAGGCCGCGCCGCTCCCATTGCCGCAGGCGCTTCTCGACCGTGCGCAGCGCCGCGTCGTTGTGCGCGCCTTGCAACCAGCCGTGGCGCACGTGCGGCACCGCCAGTTTCTCGGTGTCGATCATTCGGAAGACGTGCTCGGTCGTGGAACCGGCAAAAGCGGCCGCCGCGCGTCCCGCGTCCTGGCCGAATCTAGCTTCGAGTTCGTCCGGGTCGTATTTGAGGCCGGGAATGATCTGGCCGCCGTTGCGGCCCGAGCCGCCCCAGCCCGGCTCCCGCGCTTCCAGCACGGCTACGTCGACGCCCGCCTTCGCGAGATGGAAGGCAGTCGACAAACCGGCATACCCCGCACCGACGATCGCGACATCCGCGGTGCGGCTCTCGCCGAGTCGGAGTGTGGCAACGGCGGGAACGGCCGTGTCGGCCCACAGGGATCGGGCCACGAATGGAGCTTCGCGGGGCTCGGATGCCCGCGGACGCGCGGAGGGGCGCGCCCGACCGAACGGGCTGCCTGTCGTGGGATCAGACATGCTTGAGGACTCGCTTTAGACAGTCCTCGATACGCGGATGCCGCGGATTGCCGAGCACCGCTTTAGCCGCACCCAGCAAGCGGTCCGCAACGTCGCGCGCCAAGCCCACTCCATGCGTCATCGCGATGAACGTCGTCTGCTCGTCGGCGACGCTGGGCATCACCGCGTGGCCTTCGCCGACGAATTCAGGGGCGACGTTGCCGGGTTTCGTGCCGAAAGACGTGAACGTAACGCCCGTCGGCCTCGAACGGACTTTCAGCGACTCGGCGCGTGCGGTGCCGCCCAGGATCACCCCGCTCACTATGGCGATTCCCGCGAAGATCCCAAGCCAGTCTCTCATTGCGAAGCTCCCAGTCGCGGTAGTCGTTGCGGCCTTGACGTTCACTTCACGTACGAACGTATCCCGCGTTCGGTATACACTAGCCACATAAAAAAATCCCCACAAGCAAATTTAGCCGACTTTGCCCTATATTTCGCATACGGCTCTTGCCTTCAGTATGCGGACAAGATAGCGCGATGGACTTGATCGATCGAGGAAAGCGATGTCCGAAGACGACTGGCCGCCGCAAAGCGCCGTGGCTAACGGGCCACTGCGCGGCAGCGTGTACGGAAGCATCAAGGCCGAGATTCTCGAATTGCGGCTGCTGGCAGGCGCGCCGTTGCAGGAAGAGGAACTCGCCTCGCACTATGGCGTGAGCCGCACGCCGGTGCGTGAAGCCTTGAGGCAGTTGCTCGACGAAGGTTTCGTCGAACGCAAGGGGCGCTTCTATCAGGTGAAGCACCTCACGCCGCGAGACATTCGCGAGCTGTATGAAGTGCGCGAAAGCCTCGAAACCACGGCCGTCCGGTTATGTGTGGAGCGTGCCGACGACGTCATCGTCGCGCGTCTGCACGAGACGATCGCGGGGCAAGTCGAGGCACTGGCCGCGAACGACCGGCAACGATTCTCCGCATGCGACACGGCCTTCCATCTGACGCTCGCGGAAGGTGCGAGCAACGGGCTTCTGTTGCAGCAGCTGACTGCGATCCACGAGAAGATTCGCCTCACACGCGGACGCGAATACGAGGTGCGGAACTGGCTCAGGCATTCGATAGACGAACATTCGCGTGTGGTGAGCGCGCTTGAACGGCGCGACGCGACCATTGGGGTCGCGGAGATGACGTATCACATCCGCAGCGTGGTGGATCTGCACTTCGGCACGCGGCGTCGAAAGGATTGAAGGTGCGAAACGCCATGGCGATTCGCGGCAATGAGATAGTGCGCAACGCGCAGCGCACCCCAGGGGCGGACTTTACGGTTAGCGCGCAACGCAACGGTCCGCGCCGCACGGGACGCAAATCCGCACCGTCGTTCTGACGGGCGAAGCTCACCGCGCCTACGGTTGGACACGCTTGTCCTTTATTGCGACGAGAACGAGGCCTAATCGATAGGCGCAGAACCGGTCAAGGTTACGGCTTGCTCGACATAGAGACAGTGTTGCTTAGTTAGCATGACGAAGGAAACCATCCCATCGACGAATGGGCAGAATTTCACGGGTTTCGCCAGCCGGCCCGAAGCTCTCGGCATTCCATCGAACAGCCAGCGCATTTGCGATTCGATGATGCGAGTATGCCGACTTCTCGACGAGCCCGATCTGCCGGGCGCCTTTAGAGGAGCCGCTTCTGCTCATGCAGTGCTCTATTTGCAGGCGGTGGTGTTTCATGTAGCACACACGTGATACACCGAGGCTTGTCATGTCCCGCACCACGCTTCGTTTGCCGCCTGAAAAATCGCCCGACGACCGGTGGACCACCCGTCCTGCGCATCCCTTCTGCGGCTCAGCCTGAAAGCACGCATTACGTCTTGGTCGGGGAAGTGCGCTTCATTTCCGCACGCGGTCGATCAGCAGCTCCCCGCCGGCCACCACGAGCCTCGGTTGCACATCAGTCTGCCTGACGGACTACAGATGAAAGCGCCGCTCGAATAAGCCTGTCCATTCCAGAAGCATTCGCCCTCCAACGGGGTCGATTCGACCGCGAAGGGAGCCAGTTCTATTGGCGAATTCTGTTTGCTCTGATCCTGCGCTTCTACGTTGGGAGTGTCTTGTGCCATGTTGGTCACCTAATTCATTCGATTCCGATGTTGCCTAGTAGGGCAGCAAGCCGTATTCCGCGTATCACCGATGTTTGCTCGCGGTAGTCGAGTCGGAGACCGACGACTTTTCAAAGGATGCATCGGCACCACAGTATTTTTGCCGTTCTACGCTAGTCGAGGCGTTCTCGCCTTACCAGTGCGAGCGCATGGACGCGTGAGGTCCTATGAAGACGAAGACGGTAGCAGCGGTAGTGACGGCAGGCGATCAGGAAGTCGCGGCCGACTTCGACGTGTCGGCCGGCCGGATCCGTATCACGAGCGACGGAGCGGTCGTAGAAGACATTGGTCCTCCTGACTCATGGATCGCTTTGAGTTCGGTTGCAGAAGGAAGCGGATGGGGCACGCATCCAACGGCCGATGACCTTGAGCGCTTTCTAAAAAGATATGTGGCCGAGCGGGGAGAGTCCGTTCATGCGCGACCGGGCGAACGGGAGCAACGCAAGCATCGCCGAATGCGCCTGTTAGGAGCGGTGCAACGGTGGCTCAATTCTCAGAAGCAAGATACGCACTGAAAGCCCGAACGGCATCCCGCTCCGGGATGCTTCATCGATATATCAAGTTCGATTGAGCAGCTGGACAACGCTGCGAAGACGGCACGACGAATGCGAGATGTTCCGCGTCGTGCGAGCCGTGGCCGGCAGCAACAGCGACACACGGAGGCAGGAATAGAACGCACGACCGCTACTTCTTTTGGGGTTGAGCGCTTGCGATGGCGTAGCTGCAACACCGCCTTCGCTCAACGATAAGCCACGCCACGGTACTGCGAACGCATGTGCGGGATCGTGGAGAATTCCTGACGGAGGTTTTATGTTAGCCACAAACTTTCGCGGACCGTACCGCATCCGTGTGTCGCAAAAGCAGGATCCCCTGATCGAGCATCCAGGCGACGCCATCGTCCGCGTGACGCGCGCCTGCATCTGCGGCTCGGATCTGCACCTGTACCATGGGCTGGTGCCCGATACGCGCATTGGGCACACCTTCGGCCATGAAATCGTCGGCATAGTCGAAGAGGTCGGGTCCGCGGTCGAGACCGTCAAGCCGGGCGATCGCGTGCTGGTGCCATTCAACCTCTTCTGCGGCTCGTGCTTTTTCTGCCAGCGCGAGTTATACAGCAACTGCCACAACACCAACCCCGAAGCGACTGCGGTGGGCGGCATCTACGGTTACTCGCACACCACCGGCGGTTACGACGGCGGCCAAGCGGAATTCGTGCGCGTGCCGATGGCCGACGTGGGACCGTACAAGGTGCCCGACGATATCGACGACGACAACGCGGTGCTGCTGACGGACGCGCTGCCGACCGGCTATCAGGCCGCCGAGATGGGCGACATTCATGAAGGCGATACCGTGGTCGTGTTCGGCGCGGGGCCGGTAGGCATCTTCGCCGCCAGATCGGCCTGGCTGTTCGGCGCCGGGCGCGTGATCGTGGTCGACCATATCGATTACCGGCTCGACTTCGTGCGCCGATACGCTCCCTGCGAAGTCGTCAATTTTCGCGAGGTGAGCGACGTGGCCTTGCACATCAAGAAGATGACGGACTGGCTGGGCGCGGACGTCTGCATCGATGCGGTCGGCTGCGAGGCGGCGGGCAGCCTGACTCAAACTTTGACCGGGCGCTGGACCATGCTGCAAGCGGGTTCGGCCACCGCGCTGTTCTGGGCCATCAACTCGGTGCGCAAGGCGGGCAACGTGTCGATCGTTGGCGTCTACGGACCGACCTTCAACGCAGTGCCAATCGGCAACGCGCTGAACAAGGGCATCACGATGCGGATGAACCAGGCGGCGGTCAAGCGCCATGTACCGCATCTGATCGAACACATCCGCCAAGGGCATTTGAACCCGAAGGAGATCATTACCCACCGTGTGCCGTTGGAAGAGGCCTCGGACGCGTACCACGTCTTCGCGAGCAAGTACGACAACTGCATCAAACCTGTGCTGATTCCTCCGCGTGCCGGCTCGGCGCGCTCGATGGTGACCAGCGTCGCTCATTAAAGGAGCAGCCATGGATAACGAAATCGCGCGCCGCGATCTTGCCGAGCAGCGGCGCAACCCGCAACACCACGGACACGTCGACTGCGAGCGCCAGATGGACTACGACCTTAACCGGCACAGTCCGCCCCGCGATGAGTTGCAGCGCATCCCCGGCTGGGGCTCGGACCTCGACCACAAGAACCGTCCAGCCATCCCGATGGAGCGCACGCCGCCACGCTTCATTCACGTGCCGCAGGGGCAGCCGGTACAGCAGGCGCAGACCGTCGAAGTGTTCTATTCGCCGGAACGGCCGGGCATCACGCCGCTCTTCGGTACTGCCCAGCCGCCGAAATGGCTGTCGGGTGCGATAAGGCGGGTTGCGTACAAGCTGCCGGAGAACGATCTTCGCCACTGGCTGATGCTGATTGCCGCCGACCGCGTCAACGCGGTTGAAGGCATCGTCGACGACCTGCGGCACGGCCACGTACCCAATGTGCTCGGTGAAATGGGCATCCGGTCTGAGCTGCGCTACAACCCTGCGCGGCTAGTGCGCAAGGCGCTTATCGCCACCGCGGTTGTTGGCGGAATCGCGTTGCTCCGGAAACGCCGCTCGCGTTATTGATCCAGTCGCGCGCGGCTACAAGCATTCCTGCGATTGCTCAGTTCGCGCGGACCAACTCTGCTTCGGCGAAGAACCACTCGGACATCGTCCGTGCGAGTTCGAGCACAACGTCCGCGTCGGTCCGGCCGGAGGACGCGCGCACGTGGAACGAATGATCTGCGTCGTCCACCAGATGCAGCGTGGCGCGTGCCCCCAGCGTCTCGACGACCGGCCTCAGCAGGTGAAGCTCGGCCAGCTTGTCGCGCGTGCCCTGCAGGAAGAGCATCGGCAACGCGACGTCCGCGAGGTGTCGTGCCCGCTCCACGCCGGGCGCGCCCGCCGGATGCAGCGGGAACGCGACGAACGCGAGGCCACGCACGCCGTCGAGCGGGGAGATGGCTTGGGCCTGGGACGTCATGCGACCGCCATATGATCTGCCTCCCGCGAAGAGCGGCAGGGCTGGCAGCCGCCGGCGCGCCTCTGCGACGGCTGTCCGCACGGCAGCATACGCCACGGCCGGCGAGTCTACCCGCCTGGAGCCCCGCTCCATGTACGGAAACTGGTAGCGCAATGTGGCGACATCGACCGCCGCAAGCGCGTCGGCCAATGACGACATCCCGGCGTGCTGCATGCCCGCCCCGGCGCCGTGCGCGAACACATATAAGGCTCGCGCGTCCTTCGGCACTTGGAGGAGCGCAGAGACCGCAGAGCCGTCGGGCAGTGCCAGGGAAAGCGATTTTGGGTCGTCCATCGTATTCAGGTCGCGTCGTTGTGGCCAAGAGCGGTCAGTCGACAACTCGGCTGGATTGGTCCACGACATTCCGGCCTCCCTCGGTTGCGCCAGGTCGCGATCGCGGTCACACGATCGGCCAGGCTTTCCTCGGAAGTCGACATGCCACTACCGCTCGTCAATGGGCGACATCGCCCAGGAAAAGTCGGCCATCACGACCAGCCACCTGTCACGAGGATATCCTCCGACGTGATCATGCGGCTGTCGTCAGCCGCGAGGAAGAGCGCCATGCGAGCGATATCGCCAGGCTCCATTTCCTCGTCGATGCACTGGCCGCGTCGTATTTCTTCGCGGCCTTCGTCGGTGAGCCACAGTTTGCGCTGCTTCTCAGTCAGCACCCAGCCCGGCACAAGCGTGTTCACGCGGATTCCGTGGGCGCCGAGGTCCTTGGCGAACCCGCGCGTCAGGCCCTGTACTGCCGCCTTGCTCATCGCGTACACCGGGAACTGGCTGCTCTTGAGCATCCAGCAATGCGAGCCGAGATTGATGATCGAGCCCGCCCGTGCGGCCTTCATATCCTCGGCCACGGCCTGCACTGCGAATAGATGGTGCCGCACGTTAACGGCAACGCCTGCATCGAACGACTCGGGCGTCACGTCGGCGAGCGCGTGGCGGCGATCGTTCGCCGCGTTGTTCACGAGCACCTCGATCGGTCCGAATGCAGCCCGTACTTCGGCAATGGCCGCGTGTAAGGCAGGAATGTCGGTGACGTCGCAGGCGACGAAGAGCGGTTTATGGCGCGCGCCACTGAGCGAATCGGCCAGAGCCGTTCCCGCGCTGGTGTCGATGTCGAGAAAGCCCACACGTGCGCCTTGTGCAACGAAGTGCTCGACGAACGAAGCGCCAATGCCGCTCCCGCCGCCCGTGATGAGCACGACGCGGTCTACCAGGCTGGGATAGCTCGCGTAACGTCCTTGTCCCGAAGAGTTCTCGCTAGAAGTTGCCATTTGAATCCTGTATTGAGTAATCACTGCGACGACGATACAGACTGTGCGCCATGGAAGGTGCTTATGGCCCAGCCAGGTCCCGCTCCGTGGCGTCGTCCCGTCTGCCGACCTAATGAGGCATTGTCTACGAGATGGTGGCGATCCGCAAAGACGTCCTCGTCGTGCGTTTCGAATACAGCGCGCTGAGCGAGCGCCATTGGCTTCGATGTCTTCAAAGGCCGATGACGATGCAACGTCCGTCCTCGCCAATGGAACGGCTTCTTACTGGACGGGGGGTGACGTCTGAAAGTCCGGACGACGCGACATGTGAACCTCGTCATACACGTCGTCGCGTATCATCGAAGAGCGGCGCTTCAACCCTAACTGTTTGCCGCCCGCCCACCGACCACCCGAACCTCACAACATCGGCGTATGCAGACGATGCGGGTCGTCCAGCATATTGACGAGCCGCGTTAATGCCTCACGACAATCTTCCCGATTCTGCGGACCGCCCAGACACAGCCGCAACGCGTTCGGCGGATCGCCGTCCGTGGAAAACGCGGCGCCCGCCACCGCACCGATTCCCTGATTGCGCAATTGTGGCGCGAGCTCCGACGCGCTCCAGTCGCAGGTAGCCGGCACAGGCAGCCATATATGAAAGCCGTGAGCATTCGCATCGAACGGCAAACCGCTCAGTGTTTGCGCTGCGATTGCCTGGCGCGCCATTGCTTCATCACGAATCGCGTCGAGTACGTCCAGTGCCGTTCCATCGTTGATCCAGTGTGTCGCGAGCAGAACCGTAAAAGGGCTGGGCATCACGGTAGTCGCGCGCAAGGCACCCGCGATGCGCTGCGTCTGCCTCGACGTCGGCGTCTTGAGGTAAGCGACGCGCAAGCCCGCGCCGAAGGTTTTAGAAAGACCCGTGATGTGATACGTCAGTTCCGGCGCCAGGGCGGCGAGCGGATTAGGCGCGTCGATGGGTAGCATGCCGTACGGTTCGTCTTCGATGATCGGTACGTTGTATCGCAGCGCGACGTCGGCCAGCGCCTCGCGACGTTGCTGGCTCAGCGTCAGCGTGCTCGGATTCTGCAAGGTCGGATTGCAATAGAACGCGCCGGGCTTTTGCGCCTTGCATAAAGCCTCGAACGCATGCGGCAACGGACCTTCGTCGTCACGAGCCAGGGCCTGCAACTTCACGCCCAGTTGCGATGCGATCGCCTTGATGCCGGGATACGCGAGCGTATCCAGACACACCGTCTCGCCCGTGCGCGCAAGCTGCGATACCAGCGCCACTAGCGCGCTATGAATGCCGGGACAGACGAGTATCGTGTCGTCGGAGCAGTCGGGCACGCGTGTCTGAACCCATTGACGTCCCGCCGCACGGTCCGCCGCCATGCCGCCGAAGTCCTGATAGCGCAATAGCTGGTACGGATCGGCGTCGCGCATGATCCGCGCTGCGGACTCGCGCAGGCGCGCGGCAAGCGCGGGCGGTTCGGGTGGCATGTTCATCGACATCTCGATGCTGCTTCCGCCTGCAAGCGGCAGGCTCTGCGTTTTGCCGCGCACGAAGGTGCCGCTGCCGGCGCGTGCATCGAGCAGGCCGCGCCTGCCCGCTTCGGCATACGCGCGCGCAACGGTCGTGTAGTTGAGATTGAGCGTCGCGGCGAGGTCGCGCAGGCCCGGCAGCCGGTCACGCGGACGCAGGCGGCCGCTCGCCAGATCTTCCTCGATGAGATCCGGAATGGCCAGATAAGCCGGCTTGCGGCTTTCTTCGAGTTTGCGAATCCAGTGATGCGACGTCTCGGCCATTCGTGTGTCCTTCGCGATCGATCGCTCAAGCATAGCCATCGCACGCGGCGATGCAACTTGATCGCATTGATCGCATCGATGCACGGCTTTAGTGTGAATCGCACCACGCACACGCGCCCGTGCGCCTAAAGCGTGCGTCCATGAAGAAGGCATCGCTCGCGTCGACAGCGCGAAAGTCCCTTGTAGAAAGGCTCTTTCGAAAATTTCTCGCGTCTCTCGAGCGCGTTCGTTTTGCTTGATTGCAAAGTGATTGCATTTCGCGGGCCAATCATTGGCATACCCGTTGCGTTTGATGGCTCGCCACATCGAACCTCATCGAGACGTCACCCGCAAACGGAGAATGCCATGCCCGCAGTCACCCAACCGCTTCACAAGAACGGCGACTATCTCGTCGACTACGAAGAGAAGGTATTCGAAGACGTGAAGGCAGAACCCGGCGAGAAGGCGCTCGTCACGTTTCATACGGTTGCGTTCGAAGGATCCATCGGCTTCGTGAATCTCCTGCAGGCAACGCGTCTGCAACGCAAGGGCTTCGATACCTCGGTGCTGCTGTATGGTCCGGGTGTGACGCTAGGACTGCAGCGCGGCTTTCCCACGCTCGGCGACGAAGCCTTTCCCGGCCATCTCAACTTCAACAAGCAACTGCAGAAGTTCATGGCCGAAGGGGGCAAGGTCTATGCATGCCGCTTCGCGCTCCAGGCGCTCTATGGTCATGGCGAAGCGTCGCTTATCGAAGGCATCAGGCCGATCAATCCGCTCGACGTGCTCGATATCCAGTTGCTTCACCGCAAGGAGAACGCGCTGATCATTCACACCTGGACCGTGTGATCGTCATGCGCTCGGTACGCGCCGCCGCAGTGCAGATCACACCCGACTTCGAGCGCCCCGAAGGCACGCTCGACAAGGTCTGCACGGCCATCGACGAGGCCGCCGCGAAGGGCGTGCGGCTGATCGTGTTTCCCGAGACCTTCGTGCCGTATTACCCGTACTTCTCGTTCGTGCGCGCACCGGTGGCATCGGGCGCGGATCACATGAAACTGTACGAGCGCGCGGTCGTCGTTCCGGGGCCGGTGACACAGGCCGTCGCCGAGCGTGCGCGCACGGCGCAGATGGTCGTCGTGCTCGGCGTCAACGAACGCGACCACGGCAGTCTGTACAACACGCAGCTCGTCTTCGATACCGACGGCAAGCTCCTGCTCAAGCGCCGCAAGATCACGCCGACGTTTCACGAGCGGATGATCTGGGGCCAGGGCGATGCGGCAGGACTGAAGGTGGTCGAGACGCAAGTGGGCCGCGTCGGCGCGCTCGCGTGCTGGGAGCACTACAACCCGCTTGCGCGCTACGCATTGATGACGCAGCACGAAGAGATCCATTGCAGCCAGTTCCCCGGCTCGCTGGTGGGTCCCATCTTCGCGGAGCAGATCGAGGTGACCATCCGACATCATGCGCTCGAGTCCGGCTGCTTCGTCGTCAACGCAACGGGATGGCTCACCGATGCGCAGATCGAAGCCATCACGCCCGATGCCGGTTTGCAGCGCGCATTGCGCGGCGGCTGCAACACGGCGATCGTGTCGCCGGAAGGCCAGCATCTCGCAGAGCCGCTGCGGGAAGGCGAAGGCATGGTGATCGCCGATCTCGACATGTCGCTCATCACCAAGCGCAAACGCATGATGGATTCGGTCGGTCACTATGCGCGGCCCGAACTGCTGAGTCTCGCAATCAACGATCGCCCTGCATCGCCCGTGACGACATTCAAGGAAACGACAGACGATGAGCGCCAGAGAGAACCTGCCGGCATCGAGCCGGCAATTGATGACTGAACTGCAGTCCGCGGGCCTCAGGCTCGCCGATGCGCGCGCGGGCGTGTCGAGCCGACGCGGCGGCGCGGGTCCGTCCGACCACAAGGCGGTGACGCTCGACGGCGTGACTATCATGGTGCCGGTGCATACGAACACCGCGTGGCACTCGCCGTTCGTCGCCGGTCAACCCGATGCCGATGGCAACAGCGCGCTCATGCGCGATGCCATTCCCATTGCATCCATCAGCTTTCCGAGCGCGCCGCGCTTTTATGCGATGCAGACGCTCGACGGCGTGCCGTACTCGCATATCGCAACCTTGCACGGCAAGGACGTGCTTGCGACGACGGTGCTGCAAACGTGTATCCGTTATGAGAGCCGCCGCAAGTCGTGCAAGTTCTGCGCGATCGGGCAGTCGCTCGCGGCGGGGCGCACCATCGCGCGCAAGACCCCCGAGCAACTCGCGGAAGTCGCGCGCGCGGCCGTGTTGCTCGATGGCGTAAAGCACATGGTTCTCACGACCGGCACGCCGCCGACCCCGGACCGCGGCGCGAAGATTCTTTCCGAGAGCGCCTTCGCGATCAAGGCAGCGGTCGACCTGCCGATTCAGGCGCAATGCGAACCGCCGGATGACGACCAATGGTTCGAGCGCATGAAAGCGAGCGGCATCGACACGCTCGGCATGCATCTCGAAGCGGTGAGCGCGGAGGTTCGCGCACGCATCATGCCGGGCAAGGCGACCGTGCCTGTCTCGCGCTACATGGAGGCCTTTCGTGCCGCCGTGAAAGTGTTCGGGCGGGGACAGGTAAGCACGTACATTCTGGCGGGCCTCGGCGACAGCGCAGCGGCCATCGTCGATATGGCGCGCGATCTGATCGGCCTCGGCGTGTATCCGTTCGTCGTGCCGTTCGTGCCGATCAGCGGCACTCCGCTCGAGGACCATCCCGCACCGACGCCTGACTTCATGCGCTCGGTGCTCGCGCCCATCGGCGCGATGCTGGCCGATGCCGGCATGCGATCCGCCGACATCAAGGCGGGCTGCGGCAAATGCGGCGCATGTTCCTCTCTTTCATCGTACGAGGTGTGAGCATGGTGATCGCCGATACCGTCGATGATGTCGTCGAACACGACTACGCTCCGGTCGAGTTTCGCGTGAAATGGGCGACGCTGCCCTGGGAAGTGCAGGAAGCGCGCAAGCTGCGTCGCGCGGTGTTCTGCATCGAGCAAGGCATCTTCGTGGGCGATGACCGCGATGACATCGATACGCACGCGCAATTGCTCGTGGCATCCAGTTGCGTGGCGGGCATGCCCGAGCAGGTGGTCGGCACCGTGCGCATTCACGAGGAATCGCCGGGCGTGTGGTTCGGCTCGCGGCTCGCGGTGCATGCGGCGTTTCGGTCGCAGGCCAGGATCGGCGCGACGTTGATTCGCCTCGCGGTGTCGAGCGCTCATGCGCGAGGCTGCAAGACGTTCCTCGCCCACGTGCAGGTGCAGAACGTGCCGTTGTTCGAGCGTCTGAACTGGACGTCGATCAGGGAGGAAGCGCTCTTCGGTCGCGCGCATCATCTGATGCAGGCAGCGCTGGATGCGTATCCGCCGTGCGTCACGCCGCAAAGCGGCTTCGTCGCGCTGGCGCGGAGAGCGTCGTGAGCGCGCTGCACGGCATCGTGGAGCGCCTGCGCGAAAGCCGCGGCTTTCGTCACAAGCGCGATATCTCCGGCGTGCTGTCGCGCCTGCCGCATCCGGCCGTTGCCATCGGCGACGACTGCGCCGCGATTCCCGACGGCGACGGCTATCTGCTCTTCGCCATCGAGGGCATGGTCAGCGATTTCGTTCGCGCGATGCCCTGGTTCGCGGGCTATAGCAGCGTGATGGTCAATGTCAGCGACATCTATGCAATGGGCGGCCGCCCGATTGCGATCGTCGATGCACTATGGAGCGGCAGCGCCGATGAAGCCAACGATGTGCTCGCAGGCATGGCGGCGGCATCGAAAGCGTACGACGTGCCTATCGTCGGCGGACACACCAACGTGCGCAGCGATGGCGCGCAACTCGCGGTGTCCATCGTCGGACGCGCGCGCAAGTTGCTGACGAGCTTCGTCGCGAGGCCCGGCGATGCGCTCATCATGGCCGTCGATCTACGTGGCCACTACGAGGAGCCCTATCCGTTCTGGAACGCCTCGGTAAGCGCGCCGGAGCGCCGCGCGCGCGGCGACTTCGAACTGCTGCCGGAGCTTGCCGAAGCGAGTCTTTGCGATGCCGCGAAAGACATCAGCATGGGCGGCGTGCTGGGCACCGCGCTCATGTTGCTCGAATGCTCGAAGGTGGGCGCACGCATCGATCTCGACGCCGTGCCGCGTCCCGATGACCCCGATTTCGAGCGCTGGCTCCGTGCGTTCCCGAGCTTCGGCTTCGTCCTGTCGGTGCGTCAGGAGCATGTGGATGCAGTGCTCGCACGCTTCGCTTCGCGTTCGCTGGCATGCGCCGTGATCGGGCAAGTCGATGCCTCGCAGGAAGTCGTCGTCACGCGCGCACACGAAAACGCGCTGCTGTGGAACCTGCGCGAGGAGCCTTTCATATGTGCGCGATGAAGGCGTTGCGCATTGCGCTGCTGACGCATTCGGTGAATCCGCGCGGCGGCGTCGTGCATACGCTCGAGCTTGCGCGTGCGTTGCACGAGAGCGGTCATGACGTGACCGTCTTTGCGCCGGCGCGTGAGAACGAGGTCATGTTTCGCGCGACGCCCATTCCTGTCGTCCTCGCGCGCGTCGAAGGAAAGCGCGATGTCGCGCAGATGGTCGATGAACGCATTCGTGCGTTGAAGGCCTCGTTGGCGAGTCAGGTTTTCGATGTGTATCACGCACAGGACAGCATCAGCGGCAACGCGCTCGCCGAGCTAAAAGAAGAGGGCGCGATACGCGGCTTTATCCGCACGGTGCATCATCTCGACCGTTTCGACGACCCGCGACTCGCTCATTGGCAACAACGCGCATGGCGTGACGCCGATGAGGTGCTGTGCGTCAGCGAGACGTGGACGCGCACCATGCGCAAGACCTATGGCATCGAAGCAAGTACCGTCAGCAATGGCGTCGATGTGAGCCGATACAGCGCGCCCGTGGATTGCGGCGCCTTGCGCGAACGCTTCGGCATCGCGGGATGCGGACCGGTCGTGCTCGCTGTCGGCGGCATCGAGGAACGCAAGAACACGTCCATGTTGCTCGAAGCGTTCGCCTTGCTGCGCGCGGCGAAGCCTTCCGCGCAACTTGTGCTCGCGGGCGGCGCGAGTTTGCTGGATCACGATGCTTATGCGCGCCGTTTTCTATCGCGCGCTGCGCAACTAGGACTTGAAGCGGACGCCCGCGGCACGCCCATCGTCATCACCGGACCGCTGGACGATGCCGCGATGCCAGCGTTGTTCCGCATCGCCGACGTCGTAGCGATGATCTCGCTGCGCGAAGGCTTCGGCCTCGTCGCGCTGGAGGCGCTGGCAAGCGGCCGGCCGGTGGTCGTTTCAAGAATCGCGCCGTTCACCGAGCATCTCGACGATCGCACCTGCGTCTTCGCCGACCCGCATGATCCATATGACATCGCGCGCGCACTGACCGATACGGGCGGCATCGACTTCGATCATGCGGTGCCGGCACTGCTGAAACGTTACGCATGGCAAGCCAGCGCGCGCCGTCATCTCGACATCTACCGGCAGTGGCTCGCAAACGCGCTGCTCACCTACGACTGAGGACGATTCAATGCCAGTCATGCACTTTCGCATTCGTTGGCCCGATGGCGTCGAAGCCAACTGCTATTCGCCCTCGACGGTCGTCGGCGAGTTCTTCACCGCAGGCAGCCGCTATCCCGTCGATGACTTCGTTGCGCGCTCGCGCGAAGCCTTAAGCATAGGCTCCGAGCGCGTGCGGGCGAAGTTCGGCTTCGCGTGCTCGGCGGCGATGGATCAGCTTGCGCGCATCGAAGAGGACGCGAGCCGTTTCAGCGATACACGCGACGCACATGTCACCGTGCTCGGATTCGAATGACACTTCGTCGAGGGATACGGCCATGTCGAACCCACACTCCAGCGTGATCGTCGTCGGCGGCGGACAGGCGGGGCTTTCGGTGAGCCACTTTCTGCAGCAGTCGGCCATCGATCATCTCGTCATCGAAAAGCACACCTTGACGCATACCTGGCGCACGCAGCGTTGGGACACCTTCTGCCTCGTGACGCCGAACTGGCAATGCGCGCTGCCGGGGCATCCCTATACGGGCGCCGACCCGCACGGCTTCATGAAGAAGGACGAGATCATTGCGTATCTCGACGGCTTCATCGCCAAGGTGAATGCGCCGGTGCTGGAGTACACGGCGGTGACGCGCGTGAAGCGGGACGCAAACGGCCGCTATGACGTGCAGACCACGCGCGGCGCATTCACGGCGGATCACGTCGTGGTTGCTTCGGGCGGCTATCACGAGCCTATCGTGCCGCGCATGGCCGAGCGCTTGCCGGCGGACATCCTGCAGATTCAGTCGTCGGACTATCGGAACGCGGACGCGTTGCCGCCCGGCGCGGTGCTGGTGGTGGGTTCCGGACAATCCGGCGCACAGATCGCGGAAGATCTGCACTTGTCCGGCCGCAAGGTGCATCTCGCCGTTGGCGAAGCGCCGCGCTGCGCGCGGTTCTATCGCGGACGCGATGTCGTCGATTGGCTCGCGGACATGCGCTACTACGATATGCCCGTGACGGATCATCCGCTGCGCGAGGGCGTGCGCGACAACACGAATCACTACGTCACGGGTCGCGACGGCGGGCGCGATATCGATTTGCGCCGCTTCGCGCTCGAAGGCATGGAGCTGTTCGGGCGGCTCGAAGACTTGCGCGACGGCAACCTGCGCTTCGCACCGAATCTACGCGCCGCTCTGGACGACGCGGACAAGACGTACAACAACATCAACGCGAGTATCGACGGTTTCATCGAACGGCAGGGCATCGATGCGCCGCCCGCCTCACGCTATGAGCCGCTATGGGAACCGCAGGCGGAGCGCGAGGCACTGAACCTGCAGGCGAGCGGCATCAGTACAGTCGTCTGGTGTATCGGCTTCAGGCCGGACTTCGGCTGGCTCGACGTGCCGGTGTTCAACGGCAGGGGCCATCCTTCGCATCTACGCGGCGTGACGGCCGTGCCGGGAGTCTATTTCGTCGGCCTGCCGTGGCTGCATACGTGGGGGTCGGGCCGATTCTCGGGCGTTGCGCGTGATGCGCAATACATCGTCGATGACATCTGCAGTGGACGCGTGAAGCGCCATTCAGGTGTTGATGCGTGCGTGGCGCGGGCATGATGCAGGGAAGGGTTCCCGTCACTCCACGTACGCTCGCACTTGGCGGGAGTGAGTCCGGCCATGCAGCCGCGCCCGCAAGATAGCCGCAACGCGCAGCGCATCGCGGGGGCGGCTTTGAACGCTTTGCAGATTCCGGGCCTCTGATTCCTTTGACACGACTGCGTTGGCGTGGCGTTACACGAGACGCGCGCCGCCGTCGACGTTGAGCGTGGCTCCGTTCATGAAGCCATTGGTCATCAGGAACACCACGCCGGCGCCGGCTTCGCTGGCTGTGCCGAGACGGTGCAGCGGCAGCGTCTTCTCCATGTTTGCGACGACCGCATCGCGCGCGTCACCGAGCGCCTTGCGCAGGATCGGCGTATCGATCGGACCGGGCGACAGCGTGTTGACGCGCACCGGCGCGAGTTCGAGCGCGAGGCCGCGCGCGAGTGCTTCCATCGCAGCCGATGCTGCCGCGAGCACCGCGGTGCCGTAGGCGTTCGGACGGTCGGCGAGACTGCCGGAGATGAACGTGATCGAGCCATCGGCGCTCAAGCGGTCGCCCAGCGCGCGAATGACGTGCACGGCCGCCCAGATGCGCTCCTCGAAGGCGTTGCGCAGATGCGCGACGTCCGCCTCGCGCACCGTCCCCGCGACGAACGTGCCGGCGAGCAAGACCAGATGATCGACCTTCGGAATGTCGCGGACCGCCTGTTGCAGCGCGTCTGCGTCGGTTACGTCGGCTGCGCGCCAGCCAGCGAAGCCATGTTGCGCGGCGACGCGTTGAGCCGTATCCGCCGATCTTCCCACGACGATGACCTCCGCGCCCGCGCGCTGCGCCTGGAGCGCCGCGTCAAGCCCGATCCCCGACGTTCCGCCGAAGATGAGTGCGGTCTTGCCCGCCAGTGCGCCGTTGCGAACTTCCGTGGCCTTTTCGTCCTGCGCTTTCGTATTCGCGTTCATGTCCTTCTCCTGGTTGACTTCGCCGGTGTGGCGTCGATGGAAGAAGGTTAATTCGCGAAATCCAGCTTGATAATCAGGCTATGGTTCGTTTTAATGATGCCATCATGGAACAAATCGCCGTCGAAAGACTGACTGGGCTGATCGCCTTCGCGCGCGCGGCATCGCTTGGCAGCTATACGGCTGCCGCGCGTTCGCTGTCCGTTTCGCCATCGGCCATAAGCAAGAGCATTCAGCGGCTGGAGCAGCATTTCGGGCTCAGGCTGTTCAGCCGGACCACGCGCTCACTGACGCTGACGCCGGAGGGACGCGATCTTCTCGAGCGCACGCAACGCCTGTTGCGCGAGGCGGAAGGTATCGAGCAAGGCGTCGCCGCCGCGCGCGCAGAGCCGGCCGGAACGCTCAAGGTGACGGCGCCGCTGCCCGTTGGCGTGAACATCCTTGCGCCCGCGTTGCCCGCGTTTCGCCGGCAACATCCGAAAGTGACCGTCGACGTGCGCCTGAGCGATCGATACGTCGATCTGATCGAGGAGGGCGTCGATGTCGCCATTCGCGTGGGCGATCCCGGCGACACGCGGTTGATCGCGCGCCGTCTCGCGCCGCATCGGATCTGCGCGTTCGCGTCGCCCGGATATCTGCGGGACCGAGGCTTACCGCAGCATCCCAACGATCTCATGCAACACGATTGCGTGAACTTCAGATATCAGTCGACGGGACAGGAGGCTGCGTGGCCGTTCGACGTGGGCGGCAAGCTCGTCGAGTTCACGCCTGCGTCGAGTTTGATTATCGACGTCAGCGACGCGATCGCCGTGACGTTGGCGGCCGGCGCCGGTATCGGCATCTCGACGACGTATATCGCGGCGCCCTTCGTTCGACGGCGCGAACTCGTGCCTGTGCTGCATGAGTTCGCTTATGACCGATTCCATCTGCATGCAGTGTGGCCCGAGAGCCGCCGCAGCAATCCGGCGGTGAGGGCGTTTGTCGGATTCTTGCAGGACATCTTTCCGTCTCCCGCCCCGTGGGACGTGCTCGTGCAGGCTCATGCTTCCTAGCACTTGTTGTCGAGGTACGCGTTAATCGTGTGCAACGGACGGCCGTCGAACGATACCGACGTGTGTGGACCGTTCAGTCACGGTGCCATCAAGCACTTCCCGAAAGGCCGTCGCGTGCGGCCGCTCGTCACGCCATAGGCGGCGCAGTCCGGAGCACGCTACGCGTGCATGTCAGCTGACGCATCAACTCTCTCTTCCCAAGGCAGCGACCGAGAAATCCGGCTCGCCGCCAACCGCGTAAACCCGCTTGCATCGTATTTTTGATGGGGATATATTGCAATCTACCATCAACTATTGCATAGCGATAACTATGGACGACGACGTTCTGTTCTCGAGTCACGGCCGCGTCGCGGTCATCACGCTGAATCGTCCGGAGCGCCTGAATGCGTGGACGACGCCGATGCGAAACAAGATCATCGACGCGCTCGACCGCTACAACGGCGACGATGAAGTGGCCGCGATCATCATGACCGGCGCGGGCAACCGCGCATTCTCGGCGGGACAGGACCTGTCCGAAGCGCACGACTTCGACGGCGAGCGCGCCGTGGCATGGGTCAAGGAATGGCAGCGCTATTACGCCGCACTGCGTGGCCTGAAGAAGCCGCTCGTCATGGCGCTCAACGGCACGGCCGCAGGCTCGGCGTTTCAGGTGGCGCTGCTCGGCGACATCCGCGTCGGGCATCCGGGCGTGCGCATGGGCCAGCCGGAAATCAACGCGGGCATCGCCAGCACCACGGGTCCGTGGATCATGAACTCGATGCTCGGCATGTCGCGCACCATCGAACTCACGCTCACCGGACGGCTGATGGACGCGGAGGAATGCCATCGAATCGGCCTGATTCATCACCTCGTGCCGGAGGAGAAGGTCTTCGAAAAGGCACTGGAGATCGCCACCGAACTCGCCGCCAAGCCGCCCGTCGCCATGCGTCTGGACAAGCAGCGTTTCCGTGAAATGACGGAGCCGGGCTTCATCGACTGCATCGAAGCGGGCATGCGCATCCAGCGCGAAGCCTACGACTCCGGGGAGCCGGCACGCATGATGGAAGAATTCTTCAAGAAGCGCGCGAAGTAAATCGGGCTGAAGCGGGCCGTTCCTTTTAATCCCAGTGCGGGAGACCTGAACATGACGCAAGACTTCAACCCGACGCGCCGCCGCATTCTGCACGGCGCGGGCGCCCTCGCCGTCGCGGGCGCAATGCCGCTCGCCGCGCGTGCAGAGAGCAAGCAAATCGTGGTGTCGGACCCGGGCGGACCGTACACGACGGCTTATCGCGAAGCGTTCTACGATCCGTTCGAGAAAGCCACCGGCATCAAGGTCGTGAGCGTCGCGCGGGAATCGCAGCCGGTCGCGCAGTTCGCCGCGATGGTGCAGACGAAGAACTACGTGTGGGACGTGACCACGCTCACGCTGTCCGCCGACATTCCGTATCTGGAGTCCAAGGGCCTGCTGGAACCCATCGGCCTCAGGCCGGGCGACTTTCCGGACATCATGCCGGAGGCCATCACGCCGAACTGGCTCGGCGTGGACGTCTATTCGACGGTGCTCGCGTATCGCGCCGACAAGTTCAAGGACAACGGGCCGAAGTCGTGGGCGGACTTCTGGGACGTCAAGAAATTTCCGGGCCGCCGCTGCCTGCGCCGCAGTCCGCTCGACACGCTCGAACAGGCGCTGCTCGCCGATGGCGTGCCCCTCGACAAGCTCTATCCGCTGGACGTGGACCGCGCCTTCAGGAGCCTCGACAAGATCAAGCCGCACATCGACATCTGGTGGACTTCCGGCGCGCAGGCGATGCAGGCGATCCAGAGCGGCGACGTCGACATGATCTCGACCTGGAACGGCCGCGCGCAAGCCGCGAAGGATGCGGGCGCGCCGGTCGCGATCGTGTGGAACCAGGGTCTCTATTCGATCGAAGGCTGGGGCATTCCGAAGGGCACGCCGCGCGCCGATGCGGCGAAGCAGTTCGTGCGCTTTTGCGCCGACGCGAAGCGCCAGGCGCTGCTCACGCGCACGCTGGCCTACGGGCCGACCAACAAGCGCGCGTTCGACGCCATCGGCCGCGACCGCGCGACGCTTTTGCCCACCGCGCCGGACAACATCAGGGACATGAAGCTGCCGAGTCCGCAATGGTGGGAAGCGAACCGGCAGAAAGTCACCGAACGATTCAATTCGTGGATCATTTCCTGAGGAGCGGACGATGAGCTCGAAACTCGAGGCGATCGGCATCGCCAAGCGCTACGGCGACACGACGGCGCTGGAACCGACGGACCTCGCCGTGCAGGCGGGCGAGTTCCTGACGCTGCTCGGTCCCTCGGGTTCGGGCAAGACCACGTTGTTGCAGATGATCTCGGGTCTCGTCGCGCCGAGCGCGGGACGCATCGAGATAGACGGGCGCGACGTGACGCACACGGAGCCGGGCAAGCGCGGCATCGGCATGGTGTTCCAGAGTTACGCGCTCTTTCCGCACATGAGCGTGTGGGACAACGTCGCCTATGGCTTGCGCATGCGCCGCAAATCACGCGACGAAGTGCGCACGGCCGTCGACGAATCGCTCGCCATGGTGCGCATGACCGAATACGCGAAGCGCTTTCCAAAGGAGCTGTCGGGCGGACAGCAGCAACGTATCGCGTTGGCACGGTGCTTCGCGTATCGGCCATCGGTGATCCTGCTCGACGAACCACTCGGCGCGCTCGACAAGAAACTGCGCGAGCACATGCAGGCGGAGATACGCCGCCTGCACAGGGAGCTCGGCGCGACGTTCGTCTACGTCACGCACGATCAGGACGAAGCCCTGACGCTCTCCGACCGCATCTGCCTCATGAATCAGGCGCGCGTCGAACAGGTGGGCACGCCCGCCGATCTCTACGACCGTCCCGCTACGCGTTTCGCGGCGGGTTTCATCGGACACTCGAATCTGCTCGAAGGCGCGCTCGACGAGGCGCGCGGCAGTGGCGGCGAGCCGATCCTGCTCGCGGCGGGCGGGCGCATTCCGTTGCCGCTCGGCGCGTCGATCAGGCCTGCCGCGCGTCATACCTTGCTGGTGCGTCCTGAAGCGCCGCGTCTCGTCGAACCGCAAAGCGGCTTCGTCGACGGCACGATCGCCGACGTCGTGTTCTTCGGCAGCGACACGCGCGTGCAACTCGCGATGAACGACGGCAGCGCGCTCACCGTGCGCTGCGAACGTAGCGTGAGCCCGCGCATCGGCGATCGGGTGGGCCTCGTGTGGGACCCGTATCGCACGACGCTGCTCTCCGCCTGAGGACATGCCATGACCCTTGCACTGCATGCGCAACGCGAGAACGAGGCATCGCGGCGCGGTCGTTCGGTGTGGATCGCGCGCACGCTGCGCATCCTGCCGATTCTGCCGACGCTCGTTTTCCTGCTGGTGTTTTTCATCGTGCCGGTCGGCGAGATTCTGCAAGGCGGCCTCGTCAGCGCGGAAGGGCAGATCGGTTTCGCGCAGTTCGAGCGCATCGCGCGCACGCCGGTCTACGCGAAGGTGCTGGGGATCACCTTCGGCATCTCGTTCTTGACGGCGGCGCTGTCCATCTTGCTCGGGTATCCGGTCGCCTACCTGTTGAGCCGTCTGTCCGAGCGCGTGCGCGAACGCTGGCTGCTGTGGATCATGCTGCCGTTCTGGACCAGCTATCTCGTCAAGACCTACGCGTGGATGCTGCTGCTGTCGAAGACCGGCGTACTCTCGACCATCGCGCTGTCGCTCGGCCTCGTGCGCGAGACGAGCGGCACCATTCCCTCGCTGACGGGCGTGCTCATCGGCATGGTGCATTCGATGCTGCCGCTCGCCGTGATGACCATGCTTCCGGTGATGCGCGGCATCGACGAGCGCCTCGCGCAGGCGGCCGAAACGCTCGGCGCGGATCGCAGCACGAGCTTCTTCACCGTGTTTCTGCCGCTGTCGTCGCCGGGCGTCGCGGCGGCGGGCTTGCTCGTGTTCATTTCGAGCCTCGGCTTCTTCATCGTGCCGGCGCTGCTCGGCTCGCCGAAAGAAACGATGATCGCGCAGCTGGTCATTTCGTCCGTGCTCGAACTCTTCGACATGAAATTCGCCGGCGCGCTTTCGACCGTGTTGCTGCTCTGTTCCATCGTCATCTTCTTCGTCTACGACCGTATGGTCGGACTCACCTCGCTGACAGGCGAAGTCACCGAGCGCTCGCGCGGCTCCCGTGCGGCAGGCTTGAGGCTGCGCGTGCTCATCGCGGCAGGCCGCTTCTTCGCGCCCTTCCTCATGCGCCGCAAAGTGAACGCGGACACGACCGCACGCGCGGCGAGCCCGCTCGGGCTTTATACGTGCGTCATCATGGCGATGCTGGTCGTGCCGGTGCTGTCGGTCATTCCGTATGCGTTCACGAAGAGCGACTACATCGCGTTTCCGCCGAAGCTCGTGAGCACGCGATGGTTCGGCACCTTTCTCGAATCGCCCGTTTGGCACAGCGCCATCGTGCGTTCGTTCGAAGTCGGACTCGGCACCGCGTTGTTGTCGCTTCTGCTCGGCTTCGGCGCGACGCTCGCCATGACGCGCATGCCGCGCCGCGCGAGCAAGCCGGTATTCGCGCTGCTGGTCGCGCCGTTGATCGTGCCGCGCATCGTCGTGGCGGTCGGGCTTCTGTATCTGTTCGGTCGTTTCGGGCTCACGGGAACCAACCTCGGCCTCGTGATCGGTCACACGGTGCTCGCCATTCCGTATGTCGTGGTCACGCTCGCGGCGGGCTTCCAGCGTTTCGACTGGCGGCTCGACGACGCCGCGCGCGTGATGGGCGCATCGCCGTTGCGGCGCATCACGTCGGTCGTGCTGCCGCTTCTGATGGCGAGCGTGACAGCCGCATTCCTGTTCGCGTTCCTCGTCTCTTTCGACGATCTCACCATCGCCATCTTCGTGAGCGGCGGCATCAACTCGACGCTGCCCAAGCAAATGTGGGACGACATTCAGCTCGCGGTCACACCGACGCTGGCGGCGGTCTCGACCACGCTCATCGTGCTGATCGCGCTGGTGGTCGCGGTGTCCTCCTGGCTCAAGCGCCGCGCGCGCTGATTGGCTTCCTATCTGCTTCAGACATGCACCGATACCCCGAATACTTCGCGCATCGCCACGCAGACGACGATCTCGACTGCGCGCCGCTGCTTGCCGCGGGCTTGCGCGCCGCACCCGGGCGCACCGTCGTCCACTTCGATGAATGCGTCATTACGTGCGCGGAAGCGTCGCGGCACATCGCGCAATTGCAGCGCTGGTTCGCCGACGTGGGTCTCGTCGCCGGCGATCGCGTCGCGGTGATGCTCGGCAATAGCGCCGAGCATATTCACCTGATCTACGCGCTCGTGCTGAGCGGCCTCGTCTGGGTGCCGGTGAACACGAAGCTGCGCGCGGCCGGCCTCGAATATCTGGTGCAGCATGCGGAGCCGAAGCTCTTCGTCGTCGACGACGAATTCGATGCGGCGACCGCCATCATCGACTGCGGTCGCGCGCGCCGCACGCGCTTGCCGGCGTTCGATCCGGGCGATACCAACGACGCCTTCGCGACGCCCGCCATCGCCGTGGACGACCCGCTGTGCATCATCTATACGTCGGGCACGACCGGCGCGCCGAAAGGCGTGATCTTCACGCATCGCATGATGCGCATTGCAAGCGAGGCCGCGTTGCGCGTCGCAGATGTGCGCGCAGGCGACCGGCTGTTTCTATGGGAGCCGCTGTGCCATATCGGCGGCGCACAGATGCTGCTGCTGCCGTTTCTCGAAGCCGTCACGCTGCACGCGGTGCCGCGCTTTTCCGCATCGCGCTTCTGGTCGCAGGTCGAGCGCGCGGGCGCGACGCAGCTGCATTACCTCGGCGGCGTGCTCGACATTCTCATGCGGCTGCCCGAATCCGCGCAGCCGGCCGCGCATACCTTGCGCGTCGCGTGGGGCGCGGGGGTGAGCGCATCGGCGTGGGAAGCGGTTCAATCGCGCCTCGGCGTGCGTCTGCGCGAGTGCTACGGCATGACCGAATGCGCGAGCTTCGCGACGCTGAATGTGACGGGCAAGCCGGGTTCCATCGGCCGCGCGCTGCCGTGGATCGAGGTCGAACTGCTCGACGATAACGGCCTTCCTGCGAAGCCGGGCGAAGCCGGCGAGATCGTGCTGTCGAGCAAGGTGGAAGGCACGTTCCTGCCGGCTTATCTGAAGAATCCCGATGCGACTCGCGCCGCCCTGCGCAACGGCAAGCTGCACACGGGAGACCGCGCGCGCCGCGATGCCGATGGCGATCTCTTCTTCATCGGACGGCAGACGGACAGCATGCGCGTGCGCGGCGAGAACGTATCGGCGTGGGAAATCGAACGGGTCTTCGCCACGCATCCGGCAGTGCGCGCAAGCGCCGCGATCGGTGTGGCATCGGCCATCGGCGAGCAGGACATTTTGCTCAACGTGCAGTTCAAGGATGCGCCCGTCGAATGGGAAACGCTGCACGCGTGGGCGCGCGAACGGCTGGCGAGTTTCCAGTTGCCGCGCTATTACCGCGCGGTGCCGGGCTTCGAACTGACGGCGAGCGAACGCATTCGCAAGCATCTTCTGCCGCGTAATGTGGACGACGCATGGGATCGGCTCGCCGCCGCGCGAGCGTGAGTGCAGGTATATCTCATATAGATGATGTTCTGGCGCTATGTGATAATTTGGCGTCCAGCAACAACATGAAAGCGATGAGCGACGAATCCAAAACCACAGCCACGCGCAGGCGCCGGGTGCCCGCAAAGAAGGCGGGCGGTGATTCGGCGGACCCGAGCGCGTCTTCGCTCTACGTGCAGTCCGTGGAAAAAGCGATGAAAGTGCTGACGGCCTTCGACGGCACGAAGCGGCAATTGTCGCTCTCGGAAATTGCGTCGCTGACAGGCTTCGATATGAGCGCCACGCAGCGGTTCACTTATACGCTGAGTGCACTCGGCTATCTCTTCAAGGACCCGGACAGCCGCAAGTACGAATTGTCGCCGCGCCTTCTGGACTTCACGTACCACTATCTCACGTCGAACGACCTCGTCAGTCGTGCCACGCCATACCTCCAGCAACTCGGCTCCGAAACCGAAGAAGCGACCAATCTCACCGTGCTGGACGATACGGACATCGTCTTCGTGCTGCGCATCGTGAGCCGCAACGTTTTCAATGCCCACGTGATCACGGGCTCGCGCTTGCCGGCGTATTGCACGGCGCCGGGCCTCGCCATTCTTGCGACACTCGACGACGGCGATATCGACGATATCCTGTCGCGCTCGAATCTCGTGCAATACACGGCATCGACGGTGCATGAACCGCACAAGATCAAGAAGCGGATAGAACAGATCCGCAAGCAGGGCTACGCGCATACGGAAGACGAATACTTCGTGAGCGATATCTCGACCGCTGCCGCGATCACCAACGCCCACGGGCGCGGCATCGGCGCGGTGAACATCGCTGTGGCGCGCTCACGCTGGAACACGGAGCGCGATGAACGTCGCGTTGCCGACCTCGTCATCTCGACCGCATCGGCCATTTCGACGCGCCGACGCGTGCAATAGGGAAGCGGCCGCGCAGCAGGTCCGGGATGGTCTTCGCTTAGCTGAGATCGCACTCAGCCATCGTCAGGCTTTTTCAGCGCCTGCGGACATCGCGACGGTAAGCCGTTTTGCCGCCAGTGCCAACGTGCGCTGATGCTCCTCGCGTCTTTCGCCGAGCAGGGACGAGATGCCGCCAGTGAGCGCCACGCTGAAAATGACGCCGACATCGGGCAAATGGATTGGCAAAGCCAGGCCGCCGAAGCCTTCGTAATCTTCGCCGTTGCAGACCGCGAAGGCCCCGTCACGTATGCGGGAGAACTCGGCCAGAAGGGCATCGGTATCGGTAATCGTCTTGTCGGTCAGCCGAGGCAGCGGGTAGGGCAGGAGGCGCCGCACCAATGCGGGTTCCTGGAAGGCAAGGATGGCCTTGGCGGAAGCAGCGGCATGCATTGCCAACTGGCGGCCGGGCACGACATACCCGCTTGCCGGATCGTTGGGCGTAACCATCGCCACCGACCGGATCTTTAGGTCTTCGAACTTTGCAACGAAGCACGTCTGACCCGTCTGCTCGGCGACTTCGCCGAGAACGACGCGCGTCAGTTTCTCGACCCAATCTGCCCCCGCGCTCGAATACAACAGGCGGCGCACGCGTGACCCCGGGATGTAGAGCAGCGGCGACGCTGGGCTTGTCTCGAGCACTTCGCTCTCCAACAAGCCACGCAATAGTCTGTGAACCGTTGTTTTGGGCAACCCGACGATCTCCGAAACCTGCGCGAGGCCAATCCCGGAAGGGAACGCGCATACCACCTCCAGAATCCGGAAGTAACGATCAAGTGGCTTGTCTTCGCTTTTCGAGGCCCGTGCGGTTGGGTCAATGTCCATTTGCATACCGTTTTTCGGAACGCTCCCATTATGCCCAACGCGTCGGGCGGCGACAACGTCCGAAAGGGGGCGAAAGCGGGCGATCAACGCTTCCCCTATATATGCACCCGCTTTTTTTTCGAATAGGATGCTAATAGACCGGAACGCAATCCCGCTTTTCGGAACTCAATTGGAGAACTCAATGAAATCCGTGTTGTCTCGCGTCCTGATCCCGACGGCGCTTGCGTTCGCTGTGCAATCGGCATGGGCGGCCGATATCGAAGTGAAAATAGGACTCGGAGCGCCGCTGTCCGGGGGCTCTGCTGCCTATGGGAAGGACATCGAGAATGGCGTCCGCATTGCTCTGGACGAGGCGAATGCGCAGAACATCCGGGTCGGTGCACAGACAGTTCATTTCGTGCTCGACAGCCAGGACGACCAGGGCGATCCGCGTATTGGCGTTCAGGCCGCGCAGAAGTTGGTCGACGACGGTGTGACCGTGGTCATCGGCCACTTCAACTCGGGTATCTGCATTCCTGCATCGACCGTTTACGCACGCGCAAACGTCGCGATGATCACACCGGCAGCCAGCGCGCCGGGCATCACGTCACGCGGGCTGACTAACGTTTTCCGGACGCTTCCGCAGGACGCCCAGAACGCCGCCCTGGCGGGGCAGTACGCGGTGAAGGGACTGAAAGCGAAGCGCATTGCGATTCTCGACGATCGCACCGCGTTCGGCCAGGGCGAGGCCGACGAGTTCGAGAAAGCGGTGAAAGCTGAAGGCGGCACGGTCGTCGCGCGCGAATTCACTAATGACAAGGCAGTGGACTTCAGTTCGCAGCTTACGGTGTTCAAGTCACAGCGGGCCGACCTCGTCTACTTCGGCGCGCTCGACCAGCTTTCGGCCAACCTGGTCAAGAAGATGAAGCAGTTGAACATGCCGGCTCAGTTTCTCGGCGGCGGCGGGATCGTCGACGACGTGTTCCTCAAGCTCGCGGGAAGCGCGGCGGAGGGCGCCCAGGCATACGAGTACGGCCAACCGCTGACGAAACTGCCGCAAGGACCCGCGTTCATCGCGAAATACAAGAAGCAATACGGGCAGGACGTGCTGGCATACGCGCCTTTTGCCTACGATGCAACGTGGACTGCGATCAAGGCCATGCAGGCTGCGGGCACGACGGACTCGAAAGCCGTCATCGAGGCACTTCACAAGATCTCGGTCGAGGGCGTGACGGGCAAGATCGAGTTCAACGCGGCAGGCGACCTCAAAAGGCCGGTATCGACGCTGTACCAGGTTCAGGACAACAAGTGGGTTCCCATGGCGGCCAGCGTGAACTGAGACTAAGGCGGCGGACAAGCTCGGTCGATACTTCATGCGATTCGGCTTGTCCAGGCAATTTAGGACGCCTATTCACGAATCGGCTAATGGGTCGGTCGGTATGGCGATCGGATAGCGTATTTCTCCAGGAGTCGTTGCCCGAATGGGCAACGACTTGCCCCAAGATCAACCGAGAATGGTCTGGGATTGTTCGCGCATGAACTGCGGAAGGTAATTCGGCCCGAGTCCTCCCTTCGATGTCACACCCGAACCCTTCCAGCCGCAAAAACTCTGAACGCCTGGCCATGCGCCCGTCGTTGCACCGGCCGGTCGGTTCGCATATAGCGCGCCGGCTTCTGCACTGTTGAGAAATTGTTCCAACTCGGCTCTGTCCTCGGTGTAGATGCCGGCTGAGAGTCCATACGTCACGTCGTTGCCTTCGGCGATTGCTTCATCCAGTTGACTGAAGGTGCGCAGAGCGAGGAGCGGGACGAACTGCTCCTGCTTGGTGAGGACATGACCTTTTTCGACCTTGACGAGTGTCGGCTCGAAATAGTGTCCACCGCTCAGCTCTGGCGAGATCTCGGCGCGCCTGCCGCCGAACACGACGCTATTGCTCGCCTGCGCCGATTCGAGCGCGCGAGTCATTCGTTGTGCGGCGGCCTGATTGTAGACGGGTCCGATGAACGTTTCCCGGTGTTCGGGATTTCCGACGACGAGCTTTTGCGTGTACGCCTGCAAACGCCGGACGAAGTCATCAGCCACGGTTTCGTCGACATAGACGACAGAACAGGCGCTGCACTTCTGACCTTGCAGCCCGAAGGCGGAACGCGCTACGCCTTGCGCGGCCTTGTCGAGGTCGGCGTTCTTCGTCACATAGGCGGGATTCTTGCCGCCCATCTCGGCGATTACAGGCTTGGCATAACTGCCCGCGTTCACCGAGCGGAAAATATGCATGCCCGTTTCGTAGGAGCCGGTGAAGGCAACGCCTGCAATCTTGCTGTGCGCAATCAGTTCGCGGCCCGTATCGTTCCGTCCGGCAACGAGATTGACCACGCCGTCCGGAACCCCGGCTTCCTCGAGCGTCTCCATGACGATTCGCGCGGTCAGCGAACAGCCTTCGGACGGCTTCATCACGATCGTGTTGCCCGTGACAAGCGCGCCGGTAGACATGCCGATGAGAAGCGCCGCCGGATAGTTGAACGGCGAGATGACGGCGAACACGCCGAGCGGGCGAAGAATGCTGATGGTGCTTTCGGTCGGAAGCGCGCGGTTCAGAGGCGTCGTGTAACCGTCGTGCCGTTCGATCTCCGAGCAGTAGTATCGAACCATGTCGAGAATCTCGTCGGCTTCACCTAGCGCTTCGCTTCGCGATTTGCCGACCTCCAATAGCGCGGCCATCGCAAGCTCGTATTTTCGGGTTTCGAGCACTTTCGCCCAGTTCCGAAGGATCTCCACTCGCTTCTGCCAGCCGAGGCCGCTCCATGCCGGAAACGCTGCCCCGGCTGCATGCACCGCCTGATCCACGGCAGCCGCCGATGCCGCGACAAAGGTGCCGAGATCGGTTTTGCCGTCGATAGGGCTGAAGACAGTGAAAGGCTCGCCATCGAAACTGTCTTGCGCTCCGATCCTGTTTGGATACTTCTTGCCTGCGAGGCTCGCCTTGAACTTGGGCAGTTCTTGATCGAGGTAGTCATGCAGCGCGGTCAGGTCCACGCCAGGGTTGGCATAGACGACCCGCGGGAAGTCGAAGGTGTTGCTCATGTCTGCTTCTCCAGGTTGTTGCGGGTTTTTACGACGCGAGAACGCCCGACCGTGTACGCGAGTCCAGTGACTGCCAGTAACGGGTGACGAGCGGCACGAACCAGGGCTGTCCGTTATAGAAGGGAAGAGTGCGGAAAGACTTGTCCGCGAAGATGCTCGCGGCTTCACGCTGGCCCAGGACCGCCTGACCGATCTTCGTCCCGAGATACGTGCCCATCGGGATGCCGACGAAGCAATAGCCCGCAGCGAAGTAAATGCCTCGGTGGCAGCCCATGTGCGGGAAGAGATCGAACGTCGCCGCGCACTTGCCGGTCCAGCTGTGATCGATGGCGGTCCCGGCCAGAGAGGGCACGAGACCGCCGAGAATCCTGGATAGTCGCTCGCCCTTCTGAGCCGCCGGACCTGGCCGAGAACCCGTCAAACCGCCGAACAGGACGCGCGTGCCGTCCGGCGAAGGGCGAATGAAGAGCGCGTTATGGTTCGAGTCGATGGCCACCTTGCCGCCGGGGAGGGCCAGCCGCATCTCCGCGCCGGATAGAGGACGCGTGGCGATCATGAAGGCATCGAACGGAATGAGCCGCCGGTCCAGCCAGGGCAGAAGTCCGCGCGTGTATCCGTTCGTGCCGATAACAACGTCGCGACACTTGATCGAGCCGGACGATGTCGAAACATCGAAGTGTCCTTGCTCGCCGTGCACAGCCGTGACCTCCGTGAAGCTCTTCAGCGTGACGCCGGCCGCCCTGGCTGAACGGAGCAGTCCGGCGTGATACAGGCCCGGATGAAGCCCTCCCAATCCGTGAATGACCGCGCCGCCTACATAGCGGTCGGTTCCCAGTTCGTCGGCCACCCCCGCGCGCGAGACGGCTGTGAACTCGAAGCCCAGATGTTTGCGCTGCATTTCCAGATCGCGAAGCATCTCGGTCAGATGAGTTTCGCTTGCCGAAGGCATGAACCGGCCGTTGGCCTTCATGAGGCAGTCGATGTTCTCATCGCGGATGCGTGTCTCCACCGAGCGCGCGGCCGCATCCAGCTCTCCGTAGAGATTTTTCGCAAACGTCAGCCCGTATTTGCTCACGATGCTTTGGAAGCTGTGCTTGAAGGCGCGGCTGACGAAACCGGCGTTCCGTGTACTTGCGCCATGACCTAATGCCCGAGCTTCGACGACAACGACGGACCTGCCGCCTCGGGCAATAGTCAACGCTGCATTGAGACCGGTGAACCCCGAGCCGATCACGACGACGTCCGCACGGGAAGGCAACGTGTTGTCAGCACCTTCGTCGGCCGCGAGTGGCGCGGCCTTCCACCAGTATGGGTCGGCCGCCACGCTCGCGGCCGTCGCAGGGTCGACCTGCTTCTGAATTGCCACCATTGCTCCCCTGTTCGTTCCGAATTACGGAATACCTTCTCGATTTCTGTATAAAGTGTGGGCGATGGATTTTCCGCTGTCAATCGGCAAACAACGCTTTGCTTCGACCGAGCTTCAAGTGGTAGCATTAACATATATCGAAATATCATTCCGAAAATCGGAATAGGAGCTAGGTGATGCTTTACCCATCGGATCTGTCGGCGTCGAGGTTGCTTCATGAGCAAGCCAAACGCTCGTTGCCGGGCGGCAATACGAGAACGACCGTGTACATGAAGCCATATCCGCTCTATGCGGCGCGCGGGCAGGGCTGCCGCGTCTGGGATCTGGACGGGGATGAGCGCATCGATTGCATCAACAACTTCACGTCGCAGATCCACGGGTACGCTCATCCGGTTATCAACGAGGCGGTGCGCAGGCAACTCGAACTCGGCACCTGTTTCGGGCTGCCCACGGAGTCCGAGGTCGAACTCGCGGAGATGCTGGTTCAGCGCGTTGCCTCAGTGCAGACCGTGCGCTTTACGAACTCCGGAACGGAAGCCGTAATGATGGCGATGAAGGCGGCGCGAGCCTTCACTGGCCGCCCCAAGATCGCGAAGGTCGAAGGCGCCTATCACGGGTCGTACGACTATGCGGAGGTCAGTTTGGACCCCAATCCGGGCAACTGGGGCAACGGCGCGCCGGCCTCCATTGCCTATGCGCAAGGCACCCCGAGCGGCGTGACAGACGACATCGTGGTGCTGCCGTTCAACAATCCGGAGGCAGCGCGCGAGCTTATTCGCGCCCACAGGGGACAGCTTGCCGCGGTGCTGGTCGATCCCATGCCGAACCGGGCGGGTCTGGTGCCTGCGACGAAGAGCTATATCCAGGCGCTACGAGAAGCGACTCGCGAGATCGACGCGTTGCTCATATTCGACGAAGTGATCTCGTTCCGGCTGGGCCATGCCGGCGCGCAACCTCTATGGGACGTCGAGGCGGATTTGACCACCTTCGGCAAAGTCATCGGCGGCGGCTTCCCCGTTGGAGCGGTGGGTGGGCGGCGGGATGTGATGGATGTCTTCGATCCGTCGAACGGAAAGCCGGCGCTTCCGCATGGCGGCACGTTCTCCGCGAACCCCATCTCTATGCGCGCCGGCATTGCCGCGCTCCGCCTGCTCGATGCACAAGCGTTTGCCCGACTCGATGAGATCGGCGAGCGCGTTCGCGCCGGGTTCAACGCATCCTTCGAAAGACATGGTGTAAAGGGCAAGGCAGTCGGCGCAGGTTCGCTTTTGAAAGTGCACTTCACCGCGCGCGAGGTCATCGACTACCGAAGCGCGTTTCCGTTACCGGACGAAGCCGGCATGCTCGGCCAGTTCAACCTCGCCCTGCTGAACCGCGGCGTGCTTTCGGCAAGCTACGGACTCATGGCGCTGTCGACGCCGATGACCGACGCGGATATTCTCCAGATCCTCCAGGCAGCCGACGACGCAATCGCCCACGTCGCCGGACTGCATTGAGAGGAGAGAAGAACGGGGAGCCGGCCGCTGCCGTCTCGTCCTGACACTGCCGCAAGGAGCGACGATGCATCGACCGTTTGATTTCACCGCGCCCGCAATCGTCCAAGCGCGCATCGACCTGGCCGCCTGCTTTCGCATGGCCGCCGAACTCGGTATGCACGAAGGCATCTGCAACCATCTGTCTGCTGTCGTACCGGGGCATCCGTCGCTGTTCTTCGTGAACCCTCTTGGCCTGTCGTTCTCGGAGATCACGGCGTCGCGATTGCTCATTTGCGACTTTGAAGGAAACGTTCTCGACGGCCTGGGCGAGCCTGAGCGCACCGCGTTCCATATCCACGCGCGCATTCATGTGCTGCATCCGTCGGCGAAGGCCTGCTTCCATACGCACATGCCTTACGCGACAGCCCTGTGTTCCATCGAGGGCGCGCCGCTTTCGTGGACAAGCCAGGCATCCTTGAAATTCTTCGGTCGCATTGCCGTCGATGACGAGTACAACGGACTCGCCCTCGACCCCGGCGAAGGCGATCGCATAGCCTCCATCATGGGACATGCCAGCATTGCGTTTCTTCGGAATCATGGCGTGATCGTCGTTGGCGCATCCATTGGAGAAGCCTGGGACGATCTGTATTATCTCGAGCGCGCCTGTCAGAACGAGTACATGGCGCGATGCACGCAAGGCCGTTTGAGCCGCGTTGCCGAAGAGACGGCCGCCCGGACGTCGAAGCAGTGGTCGTCGTTCGGGCCGGTGGCCGGGCGTTTGCACCTTGCCAGCATCAAACGCCATCTCGACCGTCTTGCTGTGGATTACGCCGCGTGAACACATTCGGCTGATAGCCGACGCTGGCGCTTCAGCAGAAGGCCCTCGATGCCCGCCGACTTCGGCGGGCTCACAAGGATGGCCTAGGCGGCAAAACGGTCCGAGCGATAAGGGTCCAATAGGCTGACCGTCGCGCCGTCGAGCAATTCGGTTGTGATGAGCTGCGACAGTGCGGCGGCAAGACTGATGCCTGCATTCGTCGTGATGGAAAGCACGCCTGGCAACGCTTCGTCACGGCTCACGACGGGCAGTCCGTCAGCGGGAATGACGCGCCGCGTTTCGGTGACTTTCTCGACAACGGCGTTCTTCAAGCCCGGAAGCACTCGCGCCGCTACACGTACGAGTTCTTCGGGGTCGGGCGTGCTCGGATCGCCAACGGGCGAACCCGAGAAGTGCTTTGCGATTACCACGCGACCGTCGATGCGCTGGATCGCGTGAACATGCGCGCCAAGAATCACCGAATCGAAAATGCGTGGCAACGGCCCGAGATGAACGACGCTCCCTGTGCTGTGAACGAGCGGGGCCTTAAGCCGCGTACCTTCGACGAGTGCCGGGTTCTCGATGCCGCCCGCGAAGATAAGAACATCGGCATCGCGCTTGCCGCGCTCACTCTGTATCACATAACCGCTGCCTGTCTTCGAGAAGCCTCGATACGCATCGTGTGGGGAGTACTCAGCCCCGCGTGCGACCGCAGCTTCGAGCAACTTCGACGTCAGTTGCACCGGGGACATCATTCCTTCGTCGGGCGTGTACAGGATGTCTGTCTCCGCTCCCGGTTCGAACCCCGGCTCTATCTCGCGTGCCTCGGCCGCGGTGACGCGGTGCGTCGGGCTGCCCCAGCGCTGGCGCCGGTCCAGTTCAGCCGCGAGTTCCAGTGCTGCCTCAGTGCCGGGCTCGGCACTCTGAATGCACCCCGACCAGCGGATCGGCAGACCGTCGATTTCGCTTTGCAGGTAACGCCAGCGCAGATGCGACAGTCGATGCAGATTGAAGTAGTGCTGCGCATCACGCTCGCCGAGCGAGTCCGCGTTGCGGAACTTCGTCTGGTTCGTTATCCACGCGAATGATCCCGACGTGGCGCCTTTAGCGACTTCGTTCTTGTCCAGCACGGTGACGCGCGCGCCGCGCTTCACGAAATCATAAGCGAGCGTCGTGCCGATAATGCCAGCGCCGACGATTACGACTTTAGGTGCGGAATTCATAGAGATTAGCTGTGAGTTGCTGTGACTGTAAGTTGCTGTGACTGACGTGCCTTGGAGATGTACGGCGTAGAGATGTACGGCGTCCCTGCGCATCAGCTGCGAGCTTCTCTTCGCTGCAGTGAGCGTTCGCCGACGCTCGTTTCCCCGCCCTGAGTGTTCACCGCGCCAAGCGACGCGTTACGTGTCTCGGGAGCCATGCGAACGGATACAAGCAGGCCGATCAGGCTGATCCCGCCCGCGATGAGCAGCCCAGTAGCGCTTCCAAAGCGCACGAGCACTGTAGGCAGAAGGAATGTTCCAGCCGCGGCGCCTATGCGGCTCGCAGACATCGCGAGTCCCATGCCGGTTGCACGAAGATCAGTCGGGAAAACCTCATTCGGGTAGATGAATTGCAGCCCGGAACCGGCAGCTTCGGCCACGGTGAAGAGAATGAACAGACCGATTGCAATCGTGCCAATGCTCGACATCGGCGTCGCCAGAAGAAAGAGTGCGAGCGTTGCAAGAACGAACGATGCGAGACAAAGCGTGCGCCTGCCGATGCGGTTGACGACGAACATGCCGATTGCAGTTCCGACGATCGCAAACGAAATGATCACGAGCGATCCGGCGAGCGGCTGCGTTACCCCGAGCGACTGCAACAGCATCGGCTGAAAAGTTTTGATTGCAAAGGAAGGCGCGATCTGACACATCCAGAAGATCGAGCAGAACAGCAGCATACGTCCGTAGCCCCGCGAAAGCAGTTCGCGGATTTTGGACAATCCCATGCCACGCCGGGTAGTGCTAACGCGTGTTTCGGCAACGAGCGCATCGAAGTCGACGAGCGGCCCAAGATGTTGTGTCACGATACGACGGGCCGCCTCTACGCGTCCTGCGGAGATCAGCCATCGCGGCGACTCGGGGATGTTGAGGCGCAGCAATAAGAAAACCGCCGAGGGGATAGCAGCACTTGCAAGAACGTAGCGCCATACGCCGCTTTCGCTGCCATTGATGATTAAACCCGTTGCAAGGCTCAGGGTGTATCCGACCCAGAGCAAAAGAACGAGACTCGCGAGCACCGGCCCGCGGAGCTTCCGTGGCAGGAATTCAGCTGCGAGTGCGGTCGCAATGGGATAGTCCGCCCCGAGCGCAACCCCCATAACGAAGCGAAGGACAAACAGCGTCGTCATGTCATGCACGAACAGGTGCGCGAGTGAACAGATAACGAATACAGCAAGATTCAGCACATACATCTTCTGGCGGCCGAAGCGGTCCGTCATGGGTCCGAAAACCACGCCGCCGAGGAACATGCCAATGAGACTCGACGCGCCGATCAGGCCGATCTGGACCGCGCTTAGAGCAAGGTCCTTGGCTATGAACGGCAGCGCTACGACGATGATCCCTAGCAGGTAGCCGTCACAGAACGGCCCGCCAGCCGCCACGATGGCAATCCTTTTATGGAAGCCGTTCGTAGGTAATTCTTCGATGCCGACGAGTGCCTTTGCCATACGCGCGTCTCCAGACGTTATCGAACCAGTACGAAACTCTTTCCTGTTCGACTAAGCTAAGGTCGGGCACAATATCGGTCAACGTCGGAATTTATTTATCAAATATCGAAGGGCTCGATATGCTGTTCAGCGAGGAGATCAATACTTTCCTGGCGGTGGTGCGGTCGGGGAGTCTGCTTCAGGCGGCCGAGATCGTATCTACGACACAGTCGACGGTCTCCTATCGCATCCAGTCACTGGAGCGCCGGATAGGGCAGCCTCTGTTGCGGCGCTCGAGGGGAGCGCGGGGGATCTCACTGACCTCCGCAGGTGAGCGTTTTCTCGACATCGCTGAACGGTGGAAGATGCTGGAAGTGGAGGCCGAGCAACTTCAGGCCAACCAGGTTCGGCACCTTGCTGTCGGTTCGGTGGACGCCGTCGCAATCAACGTGCTTCCCCCGTTTGTCGCTGCGCTCCGCGATGCGACACCGCCCGTCCGACTGCACATGGAAAGCTCGCGCTATTTCCAGCTTGCGAACCGCGTCGCTTCTGGCCACTTGGACGTGGCCTTCACTCTGACGCCATCCGACCACGTCGATCTCGTTGCAACGAAGATCCGCGACTACGCGATGCTTGTGGTCCATGCTTCGTCGGGGACGGTCCCGTTGCCCGAGGCTCTCGACATGGCGGATCTCGATCCATCCCGAGAAATTCATTTGCCGTGGTCGCCTCAGTTCGACTTATGGCGCGTTCGGCGCGGGTTGTTGCGGCACGTGAACTGGGTCGAGAAAGCACATATGTTGGCGCCGATGTTGCGAAACGGAGCTTGGGCCGTAGTACCCAGTTTCTTGGCGAAGCCATTGGTCAAGGAAACCGGATGTACGGTCCATCAGATCGCGTTGGATCCGCCCGATCCGATTTCCCTATTCATGATTTTGCGTAAACACAGTATGGATGCCACTGCAGAACAGCAGCAGCTCATCGAGATGGCTCTCGCTGCCGTGACATGACTGAGGCGACAAATGGAGTCAGACGACGAGGATGTATCTCTCGGCAATACTGGCTTTGGCGCTTAGCTGCTTCGTCTTGCCGGCGCTGCCGGTACGGTCTGTCACGCTCATCTTCTTGGGCAACGCATCTTCCCCAAGCTCCGGTTGAGGGAGGCGGCCTTCAAAGCGCCTCCGTCACCGCACGTAGAAACTGCTGCGTCCGCTCATGCTGCGGCGCGGAGAAAAACAATTGCGGCGGCGCCTGCTCGATAATCTTGCCTGCAGAGAAGAAGCAGACGCGATCCGCGAAATCCCTGGCGAACCCCATTTGATGGGTCACCATGAGCATCGTCAGGTCATGCTCCGCGCCAAGACGGCGGATCACACTCAGCACTTCCCCACAGAGTTCCGGATCGAGCGCAGAGGTCACTTCGTCGAAGAGCATGACCTTCGGACGCATTGCAAGTGCGCGGGCAATGGCAACGCGCTGCTGCTGCCCGCCCGACAGCTGTGACGGATAGTGGTTGCATTTCTCTTCGAGGCCGACCATCGACAAGAGTTCGCGCGCGCGTTCGGTGGCTTCTTTTTTCGACAGGCCCAGTACGCTAATCGGCGCCTCTATGGTGTTCTGCAAGGCCGTCATATGAGGGAAGAGATTGAAGCTCTGAAACACCATGCCGATCTTGCTGCGCACCTTGCGAACGTGCCGCGGCGACGCGGGTGTCAGCTTTCCATCGCGCATTTCATGGGTCAGCGGTTCGCCATCGACTTCGATGACGCCATCGGTCAGCGGATCGAGCGTCATCAGCACGCGCAGCAGCGTGGATTTTCCCGAACCGCTCGGCCCGATGATTGCCACTTTCTCATTGCGGGCAATGTCGAGGTCGAGGCCATCCAGCACGGTCAATGCGCCATAGCGTTTCGTCACGTTCCGAAAGCGCACGATCGGCGCGTCGGCATTGGCGCCGGCCGCTGCGCCAAATGCGGGGTCGAGGTCTCGTTTCATCTGCTGCTCCTGAAGATCCATTTCCGTGCGCCGTCCGCCGGGTTCGAGTGTTCAGCACGCGTCGCGTCCTGCATCACGGCAAGCGCACGCGTCGTTCGAGGTGACGCACGCCCGAGGCGAAGGTCACGCTGATGATGAGAAAGAAGATGCCGGTCATGGTGATCGGCTCCAGATACCGGAAGGTCTCCGAGCCGATATTCTTCGCCTGCTGCATGAGTTCCACGACCGTGATCGCGGATAGCACAGGCGTGTCCTTGAACATCGCGACGAGATAGTTCCCGAGCGCGGGAATCACCGGACGTATGGCCTGCGGAAGAATGACGCCGCTATACGTGCGCCACGGCGAGAGCGAGAGCGCGCACGACGCTTCCCATTGCCCGCGCGCAACTCCGTTCAGCCCCGCGCGATACACCTCCGACACGTAGCAGGCGTAGTGAACCGCAATGCCGATCGTCCCGGCTGTCAGCGCCGACATCGTCAGGCCATAGAGCGGCGCCACATAGAACAGCACGTACACTTGAATCAGCAAGGGCGTGCTGCGTATGAACTCGATGAAGAAGGCCGTGGTCCTTGCAACGGGCGCCATGTCGCTGCGCCGCAGAATGGCGAGCACGAGGCCCAAAACCAGCGCAATGGCGAAGCCCACCAGCGTGATGCCGATGGTGTATGTCGCTGCGCGCGCGAGTTCGGGGAGGATATGCAGTGCATATTTCACATCGAACAGTTGGCTGATGGTGGTCATGACGCGGCCCTCGGAACGGCACGACGCACCGCCACGTGACTGCTGACACGTCGCTCGAAATAGCGCATCACGGTGGCGATGATCTGCGCAAGCACGAAGTAGATGAGCAAGGTGAGCCCGAAGATCTCGGCGGTCTTGAAGGTCGCTTCGTCGAGCTGGCGCGCGCGGAAAGTCAGATCGGACAGCGTGATGAGCGACACGAGCGACGTGCCTTTGAGCAACTCGATCATCAGATTGGTCGCGGGCGGCAGTGCATTGATCATCGCCTGAGGCAGCACGATCCGGCGCAGCCTTGCCGATGCCGGCATGTTCAGTGCAAGCGCCGCTTCATACTGCCCGCCCGGGACCGACCGCAATGCGCCGCGCAAGATCTCGGAACCGTACGCGCCGTAATGCAGGCCAAGCCCGACGATCGCGACCGTGAACGGCGTCAACTTCAGGCTGAACGGCGGCAGGGGCAGAACGAAGAACAGCCAGAACAATTGCACGAGCAGCGACGTGCCGCGAAAAATCTCGACATAGGCGTTGCCGGTCCATCTCAGCAGCCGGCATGGCGCGGCGCGCATCACAGTGGCGACGCTCGCCATGATGATCGCGAGCAGGATACTGAAGATGGCGATCTGGATCGTGACGAGCGTGCCCTGCATCATCAAGGGCAGAAGCTCATTGAGGTCACTCATGACATTTCCTCGCTCATGGATTCAAGCGGCACGCGCCTCGATGCCAGAGTCAGCCGGCGCAGAGTTCGGGTGCTTTCTTCGTTGTCAGATTGGACTTGTCGAAGCCGAACGGCGCGACCGTCTTCAGATGATCGTCCGTGCCGAGCCACGCATGCAGTTCCTTGTTCACGGCATCACGCAAGTCGGTGTCTTCGGGACGGAAGGCTAGCGCGCCATAACCGGTGTGCTTAGGGTCGTCGTTGAACTGGCCGATGGCTTCGACTTGCGGTCCACCCTTCGAGGCAAGGCCTTTCATGGTCAGCGCGGTGCCGACAGCGGCATCCGCCCGGCGAGCGCGCACGGCCTGAAGCTGCGCGGTCGTGTCGGGCACCTGCAGAATCTGATCGTCCTTGATGCCGGCTTCGCGCGCATAGCCGAGTTCCGCTGTTCCCGCCATCACCGCGAGCTTCGCGTCCGGTTGCTTCGCGACATCCGCATAGCTGTGGAGCTTCTTCGGATTGCCCTTCATGGTCAGCAGCGTGTCTGGAATCTGGTACTGCGGGTCAGCGAAAGCAACCTGCTTGCATCGTTCCGGCGTGATGTACATGCCGGCCGCGATTACATCGAAGCGGCCCGCCTTGAGACCCGGAATCAAGGCGCCCCATTCGGTGAGCACCGCATCGACCTTCTTGACGCCAAGTTTGGCAAACACCTTCTTGGCGATCTCGGGCGATTCGCCCGTCACCGTGCCGTCGGCTGTCGTGAAGGCAAAGGGTGTTTCGTTCGCGTAGCCGATGCGGACTTCGCCCGTGCGCTGAATGCGCTGCAGCGTCGTTTCAGCGCCTGCGCTCGCCGCATAGCCCGTGAAGCTCGCCATTGCGACGCAAGCCGCTACCAGAATGCCAGACAGTCGCTTCGTCTTCATATTAATCCCGTTCGTATGGTGTCTTAGCTTGCAGAAATGAGGCCGCATGACGTCGCGATATGGGAGAAAACCCTTAAGCCTCAGGTGCCTGAGACCGCCTTGCAACGCAGCCACGAACGCAGAATACAAAGCCATATATATGTTCCGATTGCTCTAGGACAATTATTTTCCAGGGTAGTTTTGCGCCACTATTGGGCACGTGCGGAAACTAATCGGGCATCGAGGGAGCAGCGACGTGAACGGACGATGGCGCGACGCCGTGCGCAGCGTGCAGGGCGTGCAATCGAAATACAAGCGGCTCGTCAAGGCCATGGCGGCGGACATCGAAAGCGGCACGCTCGCTTCGGGCGCGCGTCTGCCGCCGCAGCGCGACGTGGCGGCGGATCTGAAAATCAGTGTCCAGACGGTCACTAACGCCTATAAGGAATTGGAAAGGCAAGGCCTGATCCGATGCGAAGTCGGACGCGGTAGCTTCGTCACGGCGCGCGTGACGGAGACCATGTCCAAATACATGCTCGATACCGCCGAGCGCTCCGTGGTCGATTTTTCGATCGCGCGTATCGTCCACACGCCCGAGCACGATGCGATGTGGCGCAAGGTCTGCGCGACCTTGTCGACCATCGAAGACCAACCGTGGATTCGCGCTTTCAGGCCCATTGCCGGGTTCGAGAACCATCGCCAGGCGGGCGTCGAATGGCTCGCGACGCTCAACATGCCGGCGAGCGTCGACTCCTTGCTCGTGACCAACGGAGCCGCGCATGCCATTTTCCTGGCGTTGGCATCGACTGTCGGTCCAGGCGATACCGTGTTATGCGAAAGCCTCACGGATCACGGTGTCATCGGCTCCGCAAACGTCCTGGGGTTTACGCTCAAGGGTCTGGAAATCGACGAGCACGGCATACGGCCCGAACATTTCGAAGAAGTCTGCGACAGCGAACGTGTCAGCGCGCTCGTGTGCACGCCGACGCTGAACAATCCTACCGTCGCGCTGATGCCTGACGCGCGCCGCCGTGCGATCGCGCGGATCGCCGAGCGGTATGGCGTGTATGTCATCGAAGACGATGTATACGGCGCGCTGCTGGCCAAGACGCAGACGCCCATTGCGAGTCTCATTCCCGAACTCGCGTTCTATTGCACCAGCATGACCAAGTCCGTGTTGAGCGGTCTGCGTACGGGCTTCATGACCGTGCCGCGCCGTCTTGCGTTGCGCGCCGAAAGCGTGCTGCGCGTGAGCTGCTGGATGGCGACATCGCCGATAGCGGAAGTCTCCTCGCGCTGGATCATGGACGGCACGGCGCAACGTCTCGTGGATATCCAGCGCGAACGGCTCGCCTCACGTCAGGGCGTCGTACGCGAGTTGCTTGGGGAATATCTGCTGGGCAGCCATCCGAATGCATTGTCCGCATGGCTGCGCGTACCGGGCGAATGGCAAGCGGAGCGCATCACGCGCGAATTGCGCAACCGGAACATCGCGGTCACTTCGCCCGATCCGTTTCTCGTGCGCGGCGCCGAGCGGCCCAATGCAGTGCGCTTGTGCGTCGGCGCGGAAGTCGGTGAGCGCACGTTCCGCATGGCCGTCGAAACGATGCGTGAGGTCTTCGAACAATATCCGCACGTGCACGATTTCAATTGAACTAGGACATTCGAAATCGATTTTTTAGGACATTAGACTCGGTTGCATCGATCAACGAACAGCAACCAAGCCGATATGTCCGCACTTTCGCTCGCCGATGTCTATCGCGCTCGCCAACGCATTGCAGGGCGGGCGCTCGTCACGCCGCTCGTGCAGTCGGCGTCGCTCAGCGAAGTGGCGGGCGTGCCTGTGCATCTCAAGCTCGAAACGCTCCAGCCCACCGGCAGCTTCAAGCTGCGAGGCGCGACCAACGCGCTCGCGCAGATCGCCGATGAGGGATGCAAGCGCGTCGTGACCGCATCCACCGGCAATCACGGCCGCGCCGTCGCGCATGCCGCGCGCGCACTCGGTATCGAAGCGGCAGTGTGCATGTCCTCGCTGGTGCCGAAAAACAAGGTCGATGCGGTCGCTGCGCTCGGTGCGCGCGTCGTCATCGCCGGCAAAAGTCAGGACGATGCGCAGCTCGAGGCGCAACGTCTTGCACGCGAGGAAGGCTATGCGTTCGTGCCGCCTTTCGACGATGCGCGCGTGATCGCGGGGCAAGCGACCATCGGCTTGGAGATATTGGAAGCGTTGCCGGATGTCGCCGCTATCGTGGTGCCATTGTCGGGCGGCGGATTGTTCAGCGGCGTCGCGTTGGCGGCCAAGCGCATTCAGCCGGCGACAGAAATGATCGGCGTGTCGATGCAACGCGGCGCGGCCATGCATGCCAGTCTGAAGGCAGGCGCGCCTGTTTATGTCGATGAACTGGAAACGCTCGCCGATTCGCTCGGCGGCGGCGTCGGCCTCGATAACCAGCATACCTTTGCCATGACCCGCGAGTTGATCGACCGCGTCGTTCTGCTCGACGAGGTATCGATTGCCGCCGGCATTGCGCACGCATATCGCCAGGAGCGGCTCGTCGTCGAAGGGGCGGCGGCGGTCGGCATCGCAGCCGTGCTCGATGGCGATGTGCGTTCACGAGGGCCCATCGTGATCATCGTCAGCGGCTGCAACATCGATATCGACACACACCGCCGTCTGATTGGAGCTGCGTGAATTCCATGTCCGCCCTCGACCGATCCACTCTTCTGCTCTCGCAAGCGCAACTTCGCAAGCTCGTGCCGCTCGACCGCGATGCGATCGCGCAGGTCGAGGCCGCGTTCCGTTCGCTGGCCACCCAAGCGGTTGTCATGCCGCCCGTCCTGCGTCTCGACATTGCACGGCACGCAGGCGAAGTGGACGTAAAAACCGCCTATTTGCCGGACTTTTCGAGTTTCGCCATCAAGGTGAGTCCGGGGTTCTTCCATAACCCCTCGCTGGGACTGCCGAGTCTGAACGGTCTGATGCTGGTCTTGTCCGCGCAGACGGGACTGACCGAAGCGGTGTTGCTGGACAACGGCTATCTCACCGCGGTACGCACCGCGGCGGCGGGCGCGGTGGCCGCGCGATGGCTCGCGCGTCGCGATGCGAAGCGTGTGGCGATCATCGGCGCCGGAGAACAGGCGCGCTTGCAACTGGATGCGCTGCGTCTTGTGCGCGAGATCGAGCATGTGACCGTGTGGGCGCGTGAGCGCGACCACGCAGCGCAATACGCACGCGAATGCACGGGTCTGCCGTGCGATGTGGCCGATACGGTCGGCGATGCGCTCGAACACGCCGATATCGCCATCACGACGACGCCGACCCGCGAGCCGCTGATTCATGCACGCGATCTGCATCCCGGCTTGCACATCACCGCGATGGGTTCGGATGCCGAGCACAAGAACGAGATTGCGCCCGACGTGTTCGCGAAGGCACTGTATGTTTGCGATCGCGTCCAGCAAACGCGCGTGCTCGGCGAACTGCATCACGCCATCGCAGCAGGCGTGGTCGAAGCCGATGCATCGTTCGCGGAGCTCGGACAGGTCATCGCGCAACAAGCGCCCGGCCGTACGAGCGACGAACAAGTCACCCTTTGCGATCTGACCGGCACCGGCGCGCAGGACACCGCCATCGCGGCGCTTGCGCTGCAGCGGGCGCGCGCTGCGAAGGCAGGCACCATTTTCCACAACGACGTGACGCTCTGAGAGACGGGACGATGTCCGAAATCAAGCAACAACGAGAAGGCGAGGCGCCTGCGGTACGCCTGCCGTTCGAGCGTAGCGAATACGCTGCCCGCATCGCGAAGACGCGGCGCGCGATGGAGACGGCGGGCATCGATCTCTTGATCGTGACCGATCCGACCAATATGGCGTGGCTGACGGGCTACGATGGTTGGTCCTTCTACGTGCATCAGTGTGTGCTGCTCGCAACCGATGGCGAACCCGTCTGGTACGGACGCGGGCAGGATGCCAACGGTGCGAAGCGCACGGTGTTCATGGGGCACGACAACATCGTCGGGTACCCGGATCACTATGTGCAGTCGCAGGTGCGCCATCCGATGGATTACTTGTCCACTGAAGTCATCGCGGCACGGGGCTGGGACAGAAAGCGCATCGGCGTCGAGATGGATAACTACTACTTCAGCGCGAAGGCCTATGCGTCGCTCAGACAGCATTTGCCCGCCGCTACATTCGTCGATGGGACGGCGCTCGTCAACTGGCAGCGTGCAGTGAAATCGCCGCAAGAGATCGAATACATGCGCGTGGCGGCGCGCATCGTCGAGAAGATGCACGCGCGCATTCTCGAGAAAGTCGAGCCGGGCATGCGCAAGAGCGACCTCGTGGCGCACATCTATGAGGCGGGCATCACCGGTATCGAAGGCCACGGCGGCGATTACCCCGCGATCGTCCCTTTACTGCCGACCGGCTCCGATGCGGCGGCCCCGCATCTTACCTGGGACGACTCGCCATTTTCGGCTAACGCGGGCACGTTCTTCGAGATCGCCGGCTGCTTCAAACGCTATCACTGTCCGCAGTCCAGAACCGTTTATCTCGGCAAGCCGCCCAAGCATTTCATCGATGCCGAGAAGGCCGTGATCGAAGGCATCGAAGCGGGCCTCGCTGCGGCGAAACCGGGGAACAAGACCGAAGATATCGCTCATGCGTTCTTTGCCGTGCTGCGCAAATCGGGCATCGAAAAAGACAGCCGCTGCGGCTATCCGATCGGCGCAAGTTATCCGCCGGACTGGGGCGAGCGCACCATGAGCTTGCGTCCCGGGGACAAGACTGTCCTCGAACCCGGCATGACGTTTCACTTCATGCCGGGCCTATGGCTCGACGACTGGGGCCTCGAAATCACGGAAAGCATCCTGATTACCGATACGGGCGTCGAAACCTTCTGCAATACGCCCCGCAAATTGTTCGTGAAGGAGTAGCACGATGCGCGCGTCACCGATCAGTCCGACCGTCGACTTCGACGCCGACGGTGTTCAGCACGGTTTCCTGAAGTTGCCGTATTCGCGCAACGATTCGGCATGGGGCGCAGTGATGATTCCCGTTACTGTCATCAAGCGCGGAGATGGACCGACTGCGCTGCTCACGGGCGGCAATCACGGCGACGAGTACGAAGGGCCGATCGCGCTATCGAAGCTCGCATCGACGTTGAAGGCAGAGGACGTGAACGGCCGGGTCATCATCGTGCCGTTCATGAACTACCCCGCGTTTTGTGCAGGCACACGCACATCGCCGATCGATGCAGGCAATCTCAATCGCAGCTTCCCCGGCAAAGCCGACGGCACGGTGACGGAGAAGATCGCCGATTATTTCCAGCGTCATCTATTGCCGCTCGCGGACTACGTGCTCGACATTCACGCGGGCGGCCGCACGCTGGATTTTCTTCCATTCGCTGCCATCCACGTATTGGAAGATGCGGCACAGCAGGCGCGCTGCGAGGCCGCCATGCGCGCGTTCGGAGCGCCATATTCCATGCGCATGCTGGAACTCGACAGTTCCGGTCTTTACGACAGCGCGGCGGAAGAAGCAGGCAAGGTGTTCGTGTCGACGGAACTGGGCGGCGGCGGTTCGTCCACGGCAAGAAGTGTTGCCATAGCAGAGCGCGGCGTCCGCGGGTTCCTCGCTCAGGCGGGTATCGTCGAAAGGCAGGCGGCTAAATGCGGCGAAGCGCGCACGACCACGCTGCTGGATATGCCCGACGCGAGCTGCTTCACCACGAGCGAACATACGGGCCTGCTGGAGATGTGCCGCGATCTGGGCGACATGGTGCAAGCGGGCGACGTACTCGCGCGCATTCATGGCACCGCGCGCTCTGGCGCGGCGCCCGTCGAATACACCGCGAAGCGCGCCGGAGTGCTCGCGGCGCGTCACTTCCCCGGTCTCGTCCAACTGGGCGATACGGTAGCGGTCGTCGCCGAGATCGTCGAGCGCGATGTTCCTGTTCCCGCGGCGTGATGAAGCTCGACCGATACGATCTCGCGATTCTGCGCATCCTCGCGCGGGATGGCCGCATGACGAAATCCCGTCTTGCAGAAGAGGTGAATCTTTCGGTCTCGCCTGCGTGGGAACGTGTCAAGAAGCTCGAGGAAAGCGGTCTCGTCAAAGGCTATCGCGCCGACATCGACTGGACGGCTGCCTTCAAAGGCAGCCGTATCGTCGTGGAAGTGTCGCTCTTGCGCCATACCGCCCACGACATGCGCCGCTTCGAGGAGCGGGTCAGCGCGGCGCCCGAAATCGTGCAGTGCTATGCGACGGGCGGCGGCGTCGATTATGTGCTGCATGTCGTCTCGCGGGACATCGATCACTATCAGCGTTTTATCGATTCGTTGCTGGTCGAAGAACTCGGCATTGAACGTTACTTCACCTATATCGTGACCAAGGTGGTCAAGAACGTGGCCGAAGGTCCACCCGACTGGGCTGAAGAGGTGCTCTGAAAAAACAGCAGGCAGATGGCCAAGCAAACAGAAAAAACATCAACGGAATAGCGTCGAAACGAAAAATTCCGGAGCGTCTGAAGCCTAAAGTGGATACATGGAACGCATCTTTCCAACCGGAGACCTCGACATGCTGCTCGGACATCCCGTACTCTTCAAATCGCACTGCTATATCGACGGCCGCTGGGTCCATAGCGACAGCGCCGCATCGATCGCGGTCACGAATCCGGCGGATCAGAAGGTGATCGGTCATGTTCCGATGCTCGATCAGCCGCAGATCGTCAGCGCCGTCGATGCAGCCGATCGCGCATTCCAGTCATGGCGCTGGGTGCCGCAGCAAAGGCGCAGCGCCATGCTGTTGCGCTGGCATGAGCTCATCATGCGGCATCAGGCGGATCTCGCCGGCATTCTGTCGCTGGAGCAAGGCAAGCCGCTTGCCGAATCGAAAGGCGAAATAGCCTACGCGGCGAGCTTCGTCGATTGGTTCGCGAACGAAGCGCAGCGTCTGGCGGGTCGCACGATCCCGACGCATATCGATGGCGCGCATCTCGGCACCGTAATGGAGCCTGTCGGCGTCGCCGCACTCATCACGCCCTGGAATTTCCCCGCCGCGATGATCACGCGCAAGGCAGCTGCGGCGATTGCCGCGGGCTGCACGGTCGTCGTCAAGCCCGCGCACGAGACGCCGTTCTCCGCCATCGCACTGGCGCAACTCGCGGAAGAAGCCGGGTTTCCGGCGGGCGTCTTCAACGTCGTCATCGGCGAGCCTCAGATGGCGATGGAAACGCTCGTCAGCGACACGCGCGTGCGTGCCGTCAGCTTCACCGGCTCGACGCGCGTGGGCGGCCTCGTTGCCCGAACGGCGGCGCAGGCAGGCATCAAGAAACTCGCACTGGAACTGGGCGGCAACGCGCCGTTTATCGTGACCCACGATGCCGATATCGAACAGGCCGTGCGCGTGGCGGTAGGCGCGAAGTTCCAGACGTCGGGTCAGGATTGCTGCGCCGCCAACCGCATTCTGGTTGCACGTCCGGTCTATGAGCACTTCGTCGAACGCTACAGCGAAGCAGTGAAGGCGCTGAAGGTCGGCAGTGCATTCGAAACGGACGTCGACGTAGGGCCGCTCATGCATCAGGCCGCTTTCGATGCGACCGTTGCGCGTATCGAAGACGCGAGAGCGCGCGGCGCGCGCATCGTCACCGGGGGAAAGCGGCACGAGCGCGGCGGATGGTTCTATGAACCAACCGTCGTTGCGGAAGCCGAGGCAGGCATGCGGATCTACGACGAGGAAAATTTCGCGCCGGTTTCGGCGGTGTCCGCCTTCGATAGCCTCGATGAAGTCGTGGCCCGTGCCAACGACACCGAATACGGTTTGGCCGCATACATCTGCGCAACGCGCATTGACACCATCTTCCAGTTGGTCCGCCGGCTCGACTTCGCGATGATTTCCGTCAACGGCGTGAAGTTCACCGGCGCGCCGATTCCTTTCGGTGGCATGAAAGCGTCAGGACTCGGACGCGAGGGTGGCGCGGAAGGCTTCGAACCCTTCGTCGAAACCAAATACTTTTGCCTCGGCAACCTCGGGCTTCCGCTCACGAGCGCAGCCTGAAGAGACTTCCTCAAAGACACGAATCGAGATCCAAGGAGAAGCACATGAGCCAACAACATCCAACGCTCGAACAACTGTTCGCCGACGACCGCGCGCATTTCATGCACCCGTCCACGCACGCCCACGATCACGCGAGCGGCGCGCTGCCAGGCAAGCTCATCACGGGCGCGAAGGGCATTCGCATCGAAGATCATCAGGGCAAGAGTTACATCGATGCTTTCGCAGGCCTCTATTGCGTGAATATCGGTTATGGCCGGACCGAAGTGGCCGATGCCATCTATGAGCAGGCCAAGAAACTCGCGTACTACCACACGTACGTGGGCCACTCGACCGAGGCAATCATCGAACTGTCTTCGCGCATCATCGACTGGTCGCCCGCAGGCATGAAGAAGGTGTACTACGGCATGTCGGGATCGGATGCGAACGAAACGCAGGTCAAGATCGTCTGGTATTACAACAACGTGCTCGGCCGTCCGAACAAGAAGAAAATCATTTCGCGGGAACGCGGCTACCATGGATCGGGAATCGTGACGGGAAGTCTCACGGGCCTGCCGAGCTTTCACCAGCACTTCGATTTGCCGGTGGAACGCATCAGGCACACCGTTTGCCCTCATTGGTATCGCAAGGCGCCGGCCGGCATGAGCGAAGCGCAATTCACGGGCTACTGCGTGGACGAACTCGAAAAGCTGATCGCGAAGGAAGGCGCCGATACCATCGCGGCCTTCATCGCCGAACCGGTGATGGGCACGGGCGGCATCATCGCGCCGCCGCAAGGCTACTGGGATGCGATCCAACAAGTACTCAGCAAGCACGACATTCTGTTGATCTCCGATGAAGTCGTTTGCGGCTTCGGCCGTCTCGGCTCGAAGATGGGCGCCCAGCACTTCGGCATCAAGCCGGACCTCATCACCATCGCGAAGGGCCTGACGAGCGCGTATGCGCCGCTCTCGGGCGTGATCGTCGGCGAGAAGGTGTGGGACGTCATCGAGAAAGGCTCGCAGGAGTTCGGGCCGATGGGCCACGGCTGGACGTATTCGGGTCATCCCATCTGCGCGGCTGCGGCGCTCGCCAACCTCGATATCCTCGAGCGCGAGAAGCTGACCCAGAACGCCGCCGATGTCGGCGCCTACCTGCAGCAGCAATTGCACGCGGCCTTCGATTCACATCCGCTCGTTGGCGAAGTGCGAGGCGCGGGCATGCTGGCGGCGCTCGAATTCATCGAGGACAAAGAGAGCCGCACGCCGTTCGACGCAGCGTTGAAAGTCGGTCCGAAGGTGTCGGCCGCCGCGCTCGAACGCGGTGTGATCGCGCGCGCGATGCCGCACGGCGATATCCTCGGCTTTGCGCCGCCGCTGATCACGACGCGCGCGGAAGTCGATGAGATCGTCGGCATCGTCAAGCAGGCAGTCGATGTGGTCGCCAACGAAGTCATCGGCTCAGCGTTGGCTAGCTCGACGCTCTAAGCAGCAAGGCTGCCAGCCGTCGCCCATGCTCGTTGTGCGATGAGCCGTCATGGAAGTTGCGACAAGCGTCGCTATTCCATCGGGCGAGGCGAGCACAATTGAGAAGCGCATTAGCGCTCCAGTAAGCGCGGTTGGCAGAACGAGCGCGTTGCCGCTCTACGCGTAGATGATTTCCGTCCCGTTCCGGCGCAGCCACTCGACGAAAGGCGCTTCAAGGCCGTTGTCGGTCACCAGGTAGTCGATGCTATCCATCGCACCAAAGGCCGCAAACTCGCGCTTGCCGAACTTCTTCGAATCCGCCAGCAGGTAAACCGTCTTCGCCGCATCGATCATCGCGCGCTTGACGTGCAGGTCGATGAAGTCCGGATACGAGATGCCCGACTCCATCGACACGCCGCCGGCTGCGAGAAACAGCTTGTCGACGAACATGCCCTCGAAGAACGTCGATGCCTTCTCGCCCGACACTGCGATCGTCTCCGGCTTGAAGATGCCGCCCGTGAGCATCACGCGATTGGTCGGCTCCGCGCCCAGCAGAATGGCGATATTGAGCGCGTTGGTCACCACGCGCAGGTTCTGCCGGTCCAGCAGGTTCTTTGCGAGTTCCGTCGCGGTCGCGCCGCAATCCAGGATCACGGAATCGCCGTTCTCAATCAGGCTCGCTGCCTTCTTGCCGATCATCGCCTTCTCAGGACTCGTCGGCAGCACGGGCGTTTCGTAGCTGCGCCGCGCGCCGTCGCTTTGCGTTGCCTTCAGCCGCACGTTGCCGTGCACGCGCTCGACGCGTCCTAGCCGCTGCAACTCGTCGATGTCCTTGCGGATCGTCGGCATCGACACGCCGAATTCGCTGGAAAGCTCCGAGAGCTTCACCAGTTTCGCGGTCTGCACGCGTTCGAAAATCTTCTCGGTCCGGGTTCGTTGATCCATTTTTTATTTTCCTGCGCAGGCGCTGCATGAAGGCGCCTCTCTAATGCGCATTGTGCCTGATCAGAAGATCGGTGGTGCTTCACTAGGTGTTTTCCCTTTCGCTTCGATTTCCCTTTGACTTTCGAACGAAACTAAAAGAAACTGCTTCCAAGCAAACGGGAAGTCTGGGAGCAGGGAATGGAAAACCCCTTCAAGCAGTCCGGCGACGCGCTTCATCGCCGGGCGCAAGAGATCCGCAAGAAGATCTGCGTGATGAACGCGACGGCCAAGAGCGGTCACACGGGCGGCGACATGTCGGAGGCCGACATTCTCGCGGCGCTCTATTTTCATGTGATGCGTTATGAGGTCGACGCTGAGCGCAAGGTGCGTTGGCATGACGAATTCATTCTGAGCAAAGGTCACGGGGTCGGCGGTCTCTATTCCTGCTTCGCGGAACTCGGGTGGCTGAACGACGAAGAACTGCTCACGTATCTGAAAGACGATTCGCGTCTGCCGGGCCATCCGGTGCGCCAGAAGTTGCCCACCTTCGTCACCGTCAATACCGGCGGTCTCGGTCACGGTTTTCCCATTGCGGCCGGGCTCGCGATGGCGAAGCAGCGCCACGCTTCGAAGACGGAAGGCGCCACGGGCCGCGTGTTCGTGCTGACCGGCGACGGCGAACTCGAAGAAGGCTCAAATTGGGAAGCCGCGATGGCGGCGGCGCATTTCGAACTCTCGAACCTCGTCGTGATCGTCGACCGCAACCGGCTTCAGCTTGCCGACTTCACGCACAACATCATGGACCTGGACCCGCTCGACGAGAAGTTCCGCGCTTTCGGTTTCGAAGTTCACGACGTCAATGGAAACCAGCCCGATGCCATTTGGAAACTAATGGAAAGTCTCGACTACGACAATCGCAAGCCGAAAGTCGTCATCGCGCACACCATCAAGGGCCGCGGGGTGTCGTTCATGGAGAACGTGCCGGCGTGGCATCACAAGTTCCCCGACGAAGACCAACTCAAGCAGGCGCTGAAGGAGCTCGACCATGCGTGAACTCGCTGACTTGCGCGACGGCGCGGTGAACGCGATCAGCCGGCTGACTGCGGCCGGCCAGGACATCATCGTGATGGTCGCGGATTCGACGTCGACCTCGAAGATCGGGCCGTACCTCGAAAGTTACCCGGACCGCGTCATCAACGTAGGCATCGCGGAGCAAAACATGGTCGGCATGGCGGCGGGGCTCGCGCTCGGCGGACACATCGTGTTCACCGCGAATGCCGCGCCGTTCCTCGTCGGACGCGCCAACGAACAGGTGAAGAACGACGTCTGTTACAGCGCGACCAACGTCAAGATGCTCGGCTTGAACGCGGGCGTCGCGTACGGGCCGCTCGCATCGACGCATCACGCTATCGACGATCTGTCGATCATGAGCGGCTTCGGCAACGTGCAGATTTTCGCGCCGTGCGATGAGGCAGAAGTCGCGCAAGTGATCGACTATGCGGCATCGGTAGACGGACCTGTCTACATCCGCCTCGACAACGCGAAGTTTCCTGTGGTGCATGACGAGTCGTACCGCTTCGAGCCGGGCCGTCCCGACGTGCTGATCGAAGGCTCGAAAGTCGCTGTGATCGCGCTGGGATCGGTCGTCGGCGAGGCGCTCGACGCGTGCGAAGCCTTGCAAAAAGAGGGCGTCGTGAATCCGACGCTCGTGAACCTTTCGTCGCTTCGGCCGCTGGATCAGGATGCGCTCGCTTCGATCATCGAGCGTCACGAGACCATCGTGACCGTCGAGGAGCATTCGCTGCACGGCGGTATCGGCGCGACGGTCGCATTGCTGATGGCGCGGCGGCAGATCGGGCGGCCGCTCACGACGCTCGGCATCACCGAAGGCGAATTCGCGAAGTACGGCACGCGTAAGGGCATCCGCAAACACTATGGCATCGACGCGGCTGGTATCGCAAATGCCGTACGCGCGCACTGCGTTCAATAAAAGAGGAGACGGGAATGAGCATTCAGTACGACATGTCGTTGCGCCACGGCGTGGACTTCGACTTCCGGCTCGATGGCAAGGTGGCAGTGGTGACGGGCGGGCTGGGCGGCATCGCCATGGCGACGAATGCCGCGCTGATCGCGAAGGGCGCACGCGTCGCGATTCTCTATCCGAGCTTCGAAGAACCGCGCGTGCAGGCCGCCATCGAAGAACTCGGCGCGAACAACGCAAAAGCCTTCCCTTGTGATGTCGCGAATGAGGCCGACGTCGAGAAGGCCATTGCAGCGGCTCACGATCATTTCGGCGATCTGCACTTGCTCGTCAATGCCGCAGGCTGCATCACGCTGACGCCCGCGGAAAACATCGGCTACGACGAATGGCAGCGGCAGATCGGCGTGAATCTCACTGGTCCCTTCCTGTGCTCGAAGCACTTCGCGCGCGTGGTGCTGGCAAGCGGCCACGGCGGCAAGATCGTGAACATCGCGTCGCAGGCTGCGACCGTCGCCATCGATCAGCATTGCGCGTATACGTCGGCGAAAGCGGGCCTTATCGGCATGACCAAGGTGCTCGCGAAGGAATGGGCGCCGCGCGGCATTACGGTCAACACGGTCTCGCCGACCGTCGTCTTGACGCCGATGGGCGCGGCCGCATGGGAGGGCGAAAAGGGCGAGAACATGAAGAAGCTGATTCCGGTCGGACGCTTCGCCTATACCGATGAGATCGCCGCCGCGATTCTCTTTCTGCTCTCGAACGGCGCCGACATGATCACGGGCGCCGACATCATGATCGACGGAGGCTACACGATCGCCTGAGCCAGTCCAACGCTGTCGAAGAAAGACAAACAAACCGGAGACAACAACATGTGGAAGAAGCTTGCAGTTGCAGCAGCGGTGGCCGTTTCGTTCGCCGCCGCGTTGCCCGCCACCGCCAATGCAGCAGGCCAAGGCACCATCGCGATTCTCGTGAATGCGCTCGACAATCCGTATTACGCAGCCGAAGCGAAGGGCGCGGATGCAGAAGCGAAGAAGCTCGGCTACGACACCATCGTGCTTTCCCATGGCGAGGACGTGAACAAGCAAAACGAGCTGGTCAATCTCGTCATTGGCAAGGGTGTGAAAGGCATCATTCTCGATAACGCCGATTCCAACGCGAGCGTCGCGACGGTGCGCGCAGCGGCGGACAAGAAAGTGCCTGTGGTGCTGATCAACCGCGAGATTCCCAAGGACGGCATCGCCATTGCGCAGTTGAGCCATAACAACCTGCAAGCGGGTACCGAAGTGGCGCAGCGTTTCGTGGAAGCCATCGGCGAAAAAGGTGAGTACGTCGAACTAACGTGCAACCTCGCGGACAAGAACTGCGTGACGCGCTCGCAGGCGTTCCATCAGGTGCTGGACCAATATCCCGATTTGAAGATGGTCGCGCGTCAGGATGCGAAGGGCGCACTGTTGCCCGGCAAGCAGGCGATGGATTCCATCTTGCAAGAGCATCCGAACATCAAGGGCGTGATCTGCGGCAATGGCCCCGTTGCACTCGGCGCGATTGCTTCGCTGGAGTCGGCGGGGCATAAGGACGTGACCGTCATGGGCATCGACGGCAGCAACGACGAACGTGACTCCGTGCTGGCGGGCAAGCTGAAGGCGACCGTCATGCTGCAAGCTCAGGGCATCGCCATTCACGGCGTCGATCTGCTCGACAAGTACATTAAAACCGGCAAGACCGGCGAGCCGGAGCGTCAACTCACGCGCGGCATTCTCATTACGAAAGACAACGCGTCACACGTGAAGGACTTCTACTACAACAAGTAATACGCGTTGTTGCTCCGTGCGGGCGCCGCAGGGCTGCGCCCGCACATGGCTTGTCATGTGAGGTCGAGGTCGTCATGGTTCATCCCGTATTCGCGCGCTGGCGGCTGGCTATGATGCTTTGCGTCGCCAGCTTGTCGGCGTGCCACGTCGTCACCGATACCGAATTGGCGGATATCCGCGCGCAAGGGCAGCACAAGGGCCCGGACGCTGCGAAGATCCTGAACGACCAATTGGTCCCCTACGCGGACAAGAACGCGAAACCCGCGGCGCAGGTCATCAGCGCGCTGAATCAGAACTTCGACGATGCCTGCAAGCAATACGGCTTCCGTCAGAGCAATGCATTCCCGTGCAACTTCTGGCTGCGCGTGCAGGGCAAGGTGACGAAGATCGATTCGACGTCGCGCGTCGGCAAGGCGTATGTCGAGGTGACGTCCGCGAACGGCGGCGAGCCGGTACAGGTCGCGCTCGAAACGGGCCCGGTCGTGATCGGCACGGGCGTGCGCGACGGCTTTCCCGGCGTCAAATACAGTGACTTCGACGATCAGACGCGCTTTGCCGCGTTCGGCCAGGAATTGAACAAGCTCGTCGTGGCGCGCGTGCAGAGTTCGCTGAAGCTGAAGGTGGGCGATCCGGTCGATGTCTCCGCCGTGTACAGCACCTGGAGCGAGCCTGCGGGCGAAATCCGCGCGATTCCGGTGGCCTGGAAATGAACGAGAACCAGCATAACGCCCGCACGATGAACCCCGTCAACGTGATCGAAACGCGCGGGCTGTCGAAGCAGTATCCGGGCACGGCGGCGCTCGTCGATGTCGACTACAAGGTGCGGCGCGGCAAAGTCAACGTGCTGATCGGCGAGAACGGCGCGGGCAAGTCCACGTTGATGAAGCTGCTCGCGGGCGCGGAAACGCCGACCTCGGGCGAAATCTGGATCGACGAGAAGCTCGCGCAGATCACCGATGTGCGTAGCGCCGAGCAGCACGGCATCGGCATCATTTTTCAGGAGTTGAATCTCTTTCCGGACATGACGGTGGCGGAGAACATCTTCGCTGGCAACGAGATCACGAACTCGGGCGTGATCCGCTCGAAGATGGAGAACCATCAGGCGAAAGTACTGCTCGACCGGCTGAACATCGCAATCGATCCGCGCACGCGGCTCGGCGATCTGTACGTCGGTCAGCAACAGCTCGTCGAGATCGCGAAGGCGTTGTCGAAGCATATCAAGGTGCTCATCATGGATGAGCCGACTTCCGCGCTCTCGAAGACGGAAGTCGAGATTCTCTTCAAGATCATCGGCCAGCTCAAGGAAGAGGGCGTGACGGTGATCTATATCTCGCATCGCCTCGAAGAGATCATGGCGATCGGCGATTGCATCACCGTGCTGCGCAACGGGCGGCTCGTGGCGGAGAACGATATCGCCAACATCGACATTCCGTGGATCATCGAAGCGATGGTCGGCTCTTCGAAGAAGCGTTTCGCGTTCGAGCAGCACGAAATCGGCCGCGAAGTGCTGAAGGTGAAAGACCTCGCGCTCAAGCGTTCGAACGGGATCTACGCGGTCGATCACGTGTCCTTTACCGCGCGTGCCGGCGAGGTGATCGGCATCTACGGACTGATGGGCGCGGGCCGCACCGAGTTACTCGAATCGCTGCTCGGCGCAAATCCCCTTGCGCTCGGCGAAATAGAACTCGCAGGCAAGGCCATCGAAGACCTGCCGATTCCGAGGCGCATCGAAGCGGGCATCGCGCTCGTGCCGGAAGATCGCCAGAAGCAGGGCATGGTGCAGCTGATGACCATACTCGAGAACATGACGCTTTCCAGCCTCGGCAAGTTCACGCGGCGCTTCGTCGGCGCGCTCACGCGCGACAAACAAGTAGAAGCGGCCAACGACATCGTGAAGAAACTGGCCATCAAGGCTGCGTCAGTCGATGCGCCGATTACGTCGCTATCCGGCGGAAACATGCAGAAGGTCGTCATCGGCAAGGCGCTGTTGACGAAGCCCAAAGTGTTGCTGATGGACGAGCCGACGCGCGGCATCGACGTGGGCGCGAAAGAAGACGTCTACAAGACGATCAGCCTGCTCGCGCGCTCGGGCATCGCCGTGATCTACGCGACATCCGAACTGGACGAAGCGATGGCCGTGTCCAACCGCGTCTTCGTGATGGCGAGCGGCAAGCTGACCGCCGTGCTCGACCGGCCCCAATTCGACAGCGAACGCATCGTGCGGGCTTCGACGCCCGCGACGGCCGTAGTGTGAGGCAACCGAGATCCGAACCATGAATACACCCAACAGCAGCAACCCGCCGGTCACGCCGGTGCATGCCAAGCACCACCGGCACGGCGCCTATGTGGCGTCGCGCATCGCGGTGAATCTGCTGAAGCTGCGCATCTTCATCGCGCTCTTCGCGATCATCATCGTGTTCTCGCTCGCCACCGAGAGCTTTCTTTCGACCGGCAACCTGCTGATCATGGCGAAGCACGTCACCGTGGTGGCGATTCTTTCCATCGGCATGACGCTCGTGATCCTGACGGGCGGTATTGACTTGTCGGTAGGCTCCATCGTCGGCATTAGCGGCATGGCGGCGGGATATCTGCTGCTCGAAGGCGTGAAGATCGGGCATCACGTCGTGTTCTTCAATCCCTGGGGCGTGACGATCATCGCGTGTTTGCTGGGCGCGTTGATCGGTGCGGTGAACGGTTATCTCATCACCATGCTCAACGTCGCGCCGTTCATCGCGACGCTCGGCATGCTTTACGTGGTGCGCGGCGCGGCGCTGCTCGTCAACAACGGCAGCACGTTCGCGGACCTCGAAGGCAATCCCGCACTCGGCAACACGGGCTTCGAATTCATCGGCAACGGCACGATTCTCGGCCTCTCGATGCCGGTGTGGATCATGCTGGTGCTCGCGGCCATCACCATCTTCGTCGCGCGGAAGACGCCGCTCGGCCGCCGCATCTATGCCATCGGCGGCAATGAACAAGCGGCAAAATTCTCGGGAATACGAACGAATCGCGTGAAGCTTTTCGTCTACATGTTCTCGGGATTCTGCGCGGCGATCGTGGGACTCGTCATCACGGCGCAGTTGCAGACGGCGCATCCGTTGACGGGACAGACCTACGAACTGAACGCCATCGCGGCGGTCGTGCTCGGCGGCACCGCGCTCATGGGCGGACGCGGCACGGTATTCGGCTCCGTCGTCGGCGCGTGCGTGATCAGCATTCTGGGCGACGGCATGGTGATGTGCGGCATCAGCGATTTCTGGCAAATGGTCATCAAGGGCCTCGTCATCATCTTCGCCGTGGTCATCGACCAGTTGCAGCAGCGCCTGCAGTCGCGCATGGTTTCGCTGACCGCGTGAGGACTAGACCATGAGCCATATTCTCGCCATCGATCAGGGCACGAGCGGCACGAAGGCGCTGGTCTTCGACCAGACCGGGCAGGTTCATGCGCGCGGGTTCGCGCCGGTTTCATGCACCACGCCGCGCACGGGCTTCGTCGAGCAGGACGCGAATGCGCTGTATGCGTCCGTCCTCAAGGCTGTGGCCGAGTGCATGAGCAGCTTCAAAGGCGACATAGCCGGCGTTGGCATTTCGAATCAGCGCGAGACGGTCGTGTTATGGAACGCGAACGGCGAGCCGATCGTGCCGGGTGTGTCGTGGCAATGCCAGCGATCGCTGTGCATTTGCGAACGGCTCAAGCGCGACGGCTTGCAGCCGCTCATCGCGCAAAAGACGGGCTTGCTGATCGACCCATATTTTTCAGGCACCAAACTCATCTGGCTCAATGAAAACGATGAACGCGTGCGCGCGCATATCGCGGCAGGCGACGCGTACTTCGGTACGGTCGATAGCTGGCTGCTGTATCGGCTGACGAACGGCGCGGCGTATCGCACCGACGTGACGAATGCGTCGCGCACCATGCTGCTCAACCTTCGCACGCTGGAATGGGATCGCGAACTCATCGAGACGTTCGGCCTGCAAGGACTGCGCTTGCCCGAGCTTCGGCCGTCTGCGTCCGACTTCGGCATGACCGATTTCGACGGGCTGCTGGACACGCCATTGCCTATCCTCTCGATGATCGGCGATTCACACGCCGCCGCCGTCGGCGAAGGGTGCCTGAGTCCCGGCGTCGCGAAGGCGACGATGGGCACGGGATCGTCCATCATGATGAACGTCGGCGGGAAGGCGCGCGAGCCCGAACACGGCCTCGTCTCGACACTCTGTTTCGCTACCGACAAGCGCGTGGACTACGCGCTAGAAGGGATCATCATCAGCGCAGGATCGACGCCTGCGTTCCTCAAGGAAAAGCTCAACCTGTTCGACGATTTCGCCAAGGCCGAGCAGGCGTTCACCGAGTACGACAACGGCGGCGTGTTCGTGATTCCATCGTTCTCGGGCATCGGCTGTCCGCACTGGAAATACCCGGGCGGCGCGCAGATCGTCGGACTCAACTTTTCGACTTCGTGGCAGCATGTGGCGCGCGCGGCGTATGAATCCATCGTCTATCAGATCAAGGACGTCATCACCGTGATGGAGCAGGCGGCCGACGTGCCGCTTGCACAACTCTTTCTCGATGGCGGCTTAACGCAGCGTCCGTTCCTTCTGCAATATCTGTCAGATGCGTTGAATCGGCCGGTCAGCACGCTTGCGGTCAGCGAGATTTCAGCGTCGGGCGCGGCTGCGCTCGCGGCGTATCAGTCGGGCATCGTGGCATCGCTCGAAGACTGGCAGACGCAACGCGTCGTGGCACGACGCGTCGAGCCGGGCAGCGGTGTCGAGGCCGCCGCGGCGAATCACGCGCAATGGCTGCGATGGATAGAGCGTCTTTAACTCCCGGAGAATGTCAGTGGCGCAACAATTGAAGCGGTTCGAGAACAAAGTCGTGGTCGTGACGGGCGGCAGCCGTGGCATCGGTCTCGCCATTGCCGAGCGCTTCGCGCAGGAAGGCGCGAAGGTGTGCGTGACCGCGAACGAGAAGAGCGTGCATGATGCGGCGGCGCGTTTGCGCGAATCGGGCTTCGACGCGCTGTCCGTCGAGACGGACGTGACGAATAAGGCTCAGGTCGTCGCGCTGTATGAGGAAGTCGCGAGCAAGCTAGGCGAAGTGGACGTGTCGGTGCAGAACGCGGGGGTCATCACCATCGCCAAGTTGCCGGACCTGACTGAAAGCGAGTGGGACAAGGTCATGGCCGTGAATACCAAGGGCGTTTTTCTGTGCTGCCAGGAAGCGGCCACACGCATGGTGCGCGCAGGCAAAGCGGGGCGGCTCATCAACACAGCGTCGGGTCAGGCGCGGCAGGGTTTCGTCTACACGCCGCATTACGCGGCGAGCAAATTCGGCGTGCTCGGCATCACGCAGAGTCTCGCGAAGGAACTGGCGCCGACCGGCATCACGGTGAACGCGTTCTGTCCGGGCATCATCACGACGGACATGTGGTCGTACAACGACGAAGCGTGGGGCAAACTGCTCGGCGATTACAAACCCGGCGAGTTGATGGCCGAATGGGTCGCGAACATTCCGATGAAGCGTGCCGGCAATGGCGGCGATGTGGCGGGGCTCGTTACATTCCTCGCCTCGGACGACGCCGCGTACATCACCGGTCAGACGGTCAACGTGGACGGTGGCATGTTCATGTCGTGATGCTGGCTTACTCTTTGAGTCACGGAGGGGACTAAGCCGGTACAGTTCATCAACGAGGGCGCCACCTCCTTTGCCGCTCCCGCACGCGAGGCATCGATAAGGAATGCCCAGCCGGCACGTGCGACGTACGTCAAGCTCACGGTGCGAACACCGCACGGACGCAGCCGTCCGTCTTGTGCTTGAACATGTCGTAGCCGCGTGGCGCCTCCTCCAGCGAGAAGCGGTGAGTGGCCAGATAAGCAGGGTTGAGCTCGCCTTTTTGCGCGTGCGAGAGCAGCCGATCCATATACGCTTGCCCGTGCTGCTGGGCGCTGCGCACCGTCATGCCCTTGTTCATGATGGCGCCCATCGGAAACTTGTCGATCAGCCCGTACACGCCGAGCACCGACAGCGTGCCGCCTTTGCGGCAAGCCATCACGGCTTCACGCAGCGCCTGGCCGCGGTCCGTTTCCAGACGCAGGGCCTGCTTGACGCGGTCATACGCGTATTGCGGCCCGGTGCCATGCGCTTCCATCCCTACTGCGTCGATGCAAGCGTCGGGGCCGCGCCCGCCCGTCATTTCCATGAGCGTGTCGAGGACGCTGTCGACTTTCGTATAGTCGATCGTTTCCGAGCCGGCGTGCTCGCGCGCCATCTGCAAGCGCTCGGGGAAGCGGTCGATCGCGATGACCCGTTCCGCGCCCATCAGACGCGCGCTTTGCTGCGCCATCAGCCCGACGCCGCCGCAGCCCCACACGGCGACGGTGTCGCCCGGCTGAATGTTGCAGAAGTCGGCGCCCATGTAGCCGGTCGGGGCAGCATCGGAAAGAAACAGCGCGGTCTCGTCCGCGACGCCATCCGGGATCTTGAAGCAGTCGTTGTCGGCAAACGGCACCCGCACGTATTGCGCGTGCGCGCCCGCATAGCCGCCGAAGGCGTGGGTGTAGCCGTAGATGCCCGCCGTCGTATGTCCGCCCAGAAGCGGTGCCTGTAGTTCGGGCTTCGGGTGCGTGTTGTCGCACAACGAGTAGAGGGAGTGCTCGCAATACCAGCACTGTCCGCAGACGATGAATGAAGGCACGACGACGCGGTCGCCCTTCGCGACACGCTTCACCTCGGGGCCGATGTCCTCGATCACGCCCATGAACTCGTGGCCGATGACATCGCCGGACTTCATCGTCGGGATATAGCCGTCGATGAAGTGCAGATCCGAGCCGCAGGTGGTCGACAAGCTGACGCGCAGAATGGCGTCATGGGGATTGATGATCTCCGGGTCATTTACAGTCCCGACGCGCAGGTCATTGACCCCGTTCCAGTACAGTGCTCGCATGCTCGTTCTCCTTAGCGCTTCGTTTCGCGAGCAGCGGGCTGCCGCTCAGTGGTGGGAATCTCGCCGGTTTCGACGAGGCTCTTGAAGCGCCGCAGCGCGTTGTCGGCAATCACGTTCACCGGCGTGGCGCCCAATAGTTGGACCAGGCCTTGGCCGAGCGCGCCGCCGGGCGGATCGAACCGGACATGCAGTGTCGCTACCGTGCCGCGGCCGTTCGGTGCGGCGTCGAAGCGAACGGAACCCTCGTTCGCAATGGCGGCGCCGGGCAGCGAGCGCCATGCGATGCTTCCGCCGGGCTGATCGACGATCTCCGATTCCCATTGGTAGAGGCGGCCGAGCGGGGTCCTTATCTCCCAGCGCATGCGGTTGTCGCCAATCGGGTGCAATGTCGCGAATCCCGCCATGAGTTGCGGGAGAGTGCGGGAGTCGAGCCAGCGTTGACGGAGCGCGTCCGCCGGCTTGCCGATGGTGATGACGCGCTTGGCTTCCGGCTCGGCGTGCGCCTCATTCGCTCCGCCGCGATGAAGCGGGATACCGCGCCCCGCGCTCAGCACGGCTGTCCCCGCGCAAGCCGTGAGCGCGAAAGCCAGGGCACTTTTCTTCCGGCCTACGAGTCCCGAGACAATCAAGGCTGCGCTCAGCGCGACCGGGATCCAGCCCATGCTTTGGATGAGCTCGCCGGGCGAGATGCTCGACGCAACTTGGCCGCGCCCCGATGATCCGTGCGGTTGGATAGCAACGACGTTGCTTGCCATGGTCAATGCTCCTGGGATGACTGTCTCGCTACGCGGACGGGCTTCGTGCAGCGAGATCGCTGAGAGATATGGGACACTCGTCCTCACGCGCGGCCATGAATCGCGGAACTGCGCCGTGGCCTGCATCGCCCAAGGTAGCGGGCCGGTTCGCGATTCCATGGACCTCGACAAGTGCCTGACTGCGTCGCCGCTATGATCGCGGCGTGACTTCGCTAGCCTCCGGGGTGCAGCACAACCTTGGTCCAGCCATGATCGCGCACGTCGAAGTGTTGATAGGCGTCGGGCGCCTCGTCGAGCTTCAACTCATGGGAAACGATGAACGACGGCTTCGCGCGGCCCACTGAAATGAGGTCGCGCAGCTGCCGGTTGTACGCCTTGACGTTGCATTGGCCCGTGGCGATGTGCTGACCTTTGAACCAGCACTTGCCCCAATCGAACGCGATCTTTCCTTGCTTCGCCAGTTCGTCCTGCGCGCCCGGGTCCTCGGGAACGAACACGCCGACCACGCCGATGCCCCCAGTGAACTTCACCGACGACACCAGATTGTTCATCGTCAGATTGGGATGTTCATGGCGTTGCGGAGCCGGATCGTGACACTGGTAGCCGACGCATTCGCACCCTACGTCCGCGCCGTTCCCGTGCGTCAGGTCCATGACGCGCTGCACCGGGTCTTCCTTGGAGTAATCGATCGCAATGGCGCCGATCGATTCGGCCAGCTTCAGCCGGTCGGGATGGCAGTCCACCACCATGACGGTGCACGCGCCCTTGATCATGGCCGAGTGCGCGGCCATGAGACCCACCGGTCCGGAGCCATAGATCACGACCGCATCGCCTGGCCGCATGCCGGCCAGTTCAGTGGCGTGCCAACCGGTGGGGAAGATGTCGGCGCACATGACGTAGTCGGTCTGTTTCTCCTCGGCGCCGGGCGGCAGCTTCAAGGACCTGAAATCCGCCCAGGGCACTCTAAGATACTCGGCTTGTCCGCCCGGCCACGGTCCCATGTCCGCAAAGCCGAACGCGCCGCCTGCGATACCCGGCTGGTTCGCGCTGAGGCAAAACGCGGTAAGGCCACGCTCGCAGTTCTTGCAGTGGCCGCAACTAATATTGAATGGCAGGCACACCCAGTCGCCGGGCTTGATGCGCTCCACGGCCGGTCCTACTTCTTGGACCACGCCCAGATTTTCGTGACCGAAGATGCGGCCTTGCTCGAAGTCGGTTCGGCCTTCGTACATGTGCAGGTCGGACCCGCAAATGTTGGTGCTGGTGATTCTGACGATGGCATCGGTCGGGCGCTCGATCTTGGGATCAGGCACATCTTCTACGGCAACCTGGCGGGGGCCGCGATATACAACTGCTTTCATAGTTATCTCCTGAAAAGGCGACTGAAAGATGAGCCGCTCGGCGACTCACGACGACATCGACACCCGCAGGCGTACCTGTGAGACATCTCGGTCTCTGGTGGTGATGCGTATCCCGGTAACGAAGTGCACGTCCCTTCTGTATGCAGATCGATAGCTTGCTACCGCGCTCGCTATGAGCGGATATAACTCGTAAGTCCGTAGCTATCCTAAGTATTGCCCAATCTTGGGGCGCTAGACCACGGCCATTCATCGCCTAGATTCGCAGCTATTCATATGCCCGCCTGCGCAACGCTAGTGCAACTGAACGGCCAGATGCCAAAGTCCGCCGCGCTCGATGCGGCGCAGAAAGCCTTGAGGGCTAATGCGTGTCTCGCTTGAACCGTACACAGGGACTCCCGGGAGACGAATCTGTATGCGCATGTTGGACCGAATATCAGCACTAACGGGAGACAGAAAAGCACGCTTGTGCAAGAACAATGCTTTTGAACATTTTTCTTTCACCGGTAAAAACTCGAACCGGCCAGCGCAAGCCGCTTCTTCTGCGTCGGTGCTTTGGGTGCACAAGGGTGAGGCGCATAGGGTGCTAGCCTGGTCATCGTCCAGATCCTGTTTCTGACCGTACGCTGACATCTTTCTGAGGAGAGTCGCCGCTCACGGAGACGATCGAGGGGCACCTGCGTCAACCGCGATGGAAAGAAGTCGAAACATGTCCAGGCTCACGTGAGCGCGCCCGGCTTCAACGCCGCCATCTCTTCATGGACGAGTTCGAGAAACGCGCCGACCACCGGGTTGCCTCCCGGCGACTGCGGGTAAAGCGTGAAGCCCCGAAACCAGATTTCCGGCGCGAACGGACGGAAAACGATGCGCGCCGGATCGGCATCCACGGTCGCGAGCGGATTGACGATGCCCACGCCCGCGCCGCGCGCCACGAGCGCGCAGATGGTCGCGCCATACGGCGTCTCGACTGCGGGCACTTGATCCACGCCTGCCGGACGCAACGCGCGATCGAGCGCCGCACGCGTGTCGTCCGCATAGGAAGGCAGAATGAGCCGTTCGCCACGCAAGTCGGCCGCGCGAATCCGCGTGCGCTCCGCAAGCGCATGATGCGCCGGCAACGCGCATAACCCCGCCAGTTCATAGAGTTCCACGCTCATCACGCCGAACGCGTCCGGCGTGGTCGTCGCGAAGCCCAGATCGCAGTGTCCCGACGACACCCAGCGCTGAATCGTGCTCTCGCTGCGCATTTCGAGCGACGCCGCGACGCGCGGATGAGCGTCCGCGAATCGCGCGATCACGGCAGGCAAAAACGAGAGCGCGAGCACCGGCGCCGCCACGATACGCAGCCGCCCGCTGCCGAGTTCCAGAATCTCTCGCGCCGAGTGTTGCAGCTTTTCCAGGCCGACGAAGCTGCGATCCACCTCGCGATAGAACGCACTACCGGCGTCCGTGGCATGAATGCGTCCGCCATTTCGCATGAAGAGCGTCAGTCCCGTCGCGGCTTCGAGTTCCGCGATCAACCGGCTGATGCTCGGTTGCGACGTGCCGAGCTCTTCGGCGGCGGCCGTCATCGAACCGCGCAGCATGACCAGCCGAAACGCCTCGACCTGCCTGAGGTTCATCGTTTTCTCCGGGCGTGGGCCGCAAACACATCGGCCGAACATCGTCAGCTTGCCATATCAAAAATGAATGGAAGCCGTTTTTGGCGCTATTTGACCGGATGATTTGCGGGGGCGACACTGGACTCGACTCAAGCGAACAGGGTGGACTGCATGCGTCCCGATGCGTTGCTGTTTCACGAAACTTTCCGCTGCATCCCGTATTGGTGGGATGCCGCACCGCCCGAAGTCTCGCCGGAACGCTTGCCTGCGAGCGTAGACGTGGCGATCGTCGGCAGCGGATATTGCGGTCTCTCGGCGGCGGCGGAGGCCGCGAAGCATGGCGCGCGCGTCGCGGTGCTGGATGCCGCCGAGATCGGCGCGGGCGGCAGCACACGCAGCGGCGGCATGGTGTCGAGCGGGCAGAAGCTCGCGCTGACCAACGCCATTCGCGGCGTGTCCGCCGAACGTCTCACGCGTCTCATGCAGGAGTCGATGGCGAGCTTCGACTATCTCAAGGGCATCATCGCCGAAGAATCGCTCGACGCCGACTTGCGCATCACCGGCCGCTTCTTCGGCGCTTATACGCCCGCGCATTTCAACGCGCTGCGCCGCCAAGGCGAGTTGTTGCGCGACAAGACCGGCGTCACGGTGCATGTGATCGAGCGTGATGCGCAGCGCGGCATCATCGGCTCCGACTATTACTACGGGGGCATGCTCGTCGACGAATACGGCGGACTGCATACCGCCAAATATCATCGGGCGCTGCGCGATCTCGCGCGACGGCGCGGCGCGACGCTGCATTCGCATGCAGCCGTGCAGCGCATCGAACGAATGGGACATGCGCGCTTTCGCGTGCATACGGCGCGCGGCGTGTTCGATGCGCGGCAGGTGCTGGTGGCCACCAACGGCTATACCGGGCCGCTGCTGCCGTTCTTCTCGCGCCGCGTGCTGCCGGTCGCGAGTTATCAGATCGCCACGGAGCCGCTGCCCGAAGGCCTCATGAATGTGCTCAATCCGGGCCGCCGCATGATCAGCGATTCGAAGCGCAATCTCTTCTACACGCGGCCGTCGCCGGATGGCACGCGCATGATTTTCGGATCGCGCCCCGCCATCCGCGAGATCGACGAACGTGAGGCGGCGCGCCGGCTCTACGCGAAGCTCGTGCAATTGTGGCCCGCGTTGAGAGATGTGCGCGTCACTCATGCATGGAAAGGCTTCGTCGCGATGACCGGGGACAGGCTCGCGCACATCGGCCAGCATGACGGCGTGCATTACGTGCTCGGCTGCAACGGCAACGGCGTCGCGCTGATGAGCTACCTCGGACATCGCATCGGCAAACACATGGTCGGCGTCGAGCAGGATGTCGGCGCCTTCGGCGAAGGCGCCTTTCCGCTCTCGGGCGCAGGAATGGCCAGCACGCTTTCCGTGCCCGTCGGCAGTGCGCTGTACCGCATCAGCGATATGTGGCACGGCCGCGTGCGCGCAGCACTCTCTTGAAGCGAAGACAAGCGGATGCAATCAGGACGCGAATCATCGAAAGGAGCCGCAATGATCGATCTGAACAAGGTTTCGAAGTGGTATGGCGGCAATCGCGTATTGAACGACTGCACGGCCAGCATCGCGCGCGGTGAAGTCGTCGTGATCTGCGGGCCGTCCGGCTCGGGCAAGTCCACGCTCATCAAATCCGTCAACGGGCTGGAAGCGGTGCAGAGCGGACAGATCGTCGTGGACGGCATCGACGTGACGGCGAAGCGCGCGAATCTTTCGCGGCTGCGGGCGCGGGTCGGCATGGTGTTTCAGCATTTCGAACTCTTTCCGCATCTCTCGGTGCAGCGCAATCTGATGCTCGCGCAGATGAACGTGCTCGGCCGCGCGCGCGACGAAGCCGCGGAGCGCGCACGCTCGCTGTTGCGCCGCGTGGGCTTGAGCGGTCATGAGGACAAGTATCCGGCGCAATTGTCGGGCGGGCAGCAGCAGCGCGTGGCGATTGCGCGGGCGCTTTCGATGGACCCCGTCGCCATGCTGTTCGACGAACCGACTTCCGCGCTCGATCCCGAGATGGTCAACGAAGTGCTCGACGTGATGACCACGCTCGCGCAGGACGGCATGACCATGCTGTGCGTCACGCACGAAATGGGCTTCGCGAAGCGCGTGGCCGACCGCGTGTTGTTCATGGACCGCGGCGTCATCGTGGAAGACGAGACGCGTGAAGCCTTCTTCGAGCGTCCGCGTTCCGAACGCGCAAGAGAATTTCTCTCGCGCATCCTGCATTGATCCAACCGCTGTGCAATCCAAGGGAGCCTAACCATGCGATTACTTCGTCTCGCACGCCATCTCGCCGTGGCCGCATCGTTTCTGATCGGCGCGACGACCGCCGCCCGCGCCGCCGACGATGTCGGCACATTGACGCCGGGCAAGATCGTCGCCGGTGTCGATGCGAACAACAAGCCGTACTCGTACATCGACAACGGCAAGATGACGGGCTTCGACGTGGAGCTGGTGCGCGCCATCGCCGCGAAGCTCGGGCTTACCGCCGACTTTCGCGCACAGGACTTCGCGGGTCTCTTGCCGAGCGTGGCGAACCAGCAGGTCGATCTTGCCGCAGGCTCGATCTCGATCACCAAGGATCGCCTCAAGATGGTCGATTTCTCGGAAGGCTATCTGACGGGTCTATTGAGCGTCGGCACGCTGCCGGACAGCACGATCGGCGCGGACGTGGCCTCGGTGAAGGACAAGCGCATCGGCGTGGTGCAGGGGACCATCGAGGACACGTATTCGCAGAGCTATCTGCCGGGCGCGCAGATCGTTCGCTTTCCGAACATCAACGCGGGCTTTCTCGCGCTGCGCAACAAGTACATCGACGGATACTTCATCGACAAGACTCTGCTCGAAGGGCTGCAAGGGAAGTACCCGGACCTGAAGCTCGCCGACAAGCTCGATATCTCCGCCTCGAATCTTCCCGCCGGGTTCCCGATCCGCAAGGGCAACGCGAAGCTCGAAGCGGCGGTGAACAAGGCCATCGGCGAACTGGTGGCGGACGGCACGTGGCTCAGGCTCTATCAGCAGTTCAATCCCGGCTATCCGAAGCCTGATCCGATGCCGCCGTATGCGATGAAGTAACCGCCCGCCAACGTTGCTTCGTCACGCCTCGTCAAGCGCAAGGAGAGAGTCCTCATGAATGCGTTCCTGCAGAACTTCCTGGATTGGCCGCTGCTCGTCGAATCTCTGCCGGCGTTGATCGGCACGGGTCTCGTCAACACGCTGATCTTGTCGGTGATCTCGACTGCGCTCGGCATCGTGGCAGGCATGGCGCTGGCGCTCTGCGCCGTATCGCACACGCGCTGGCTGACCTGGCCCGTGCGTGTCTTCGTCGATATCTTCCGCGGTCTGCCCGCCGCGCTGGTCATCCTCGTGGTCGGCCAGGGACTCGCTCCGGTCGGACTGTCGCTCTTCGGGCCGAACCCGTATCCGCTTGCCATCGTCGCGCTGGCGCTGGTGTCGTCGGCGTATATCGCGGAGATCTTCCGTTCGGGGATTCAAAGCGTCGGACGCGGACAGATGTCGGCGTGTCAGGCGCTCGGCATGACGTACTGGAGCGGCATGCGTCATGTGATCGTGCCGCAGGGCGTGCGGCGCATTCTGCCCGCGCTCGCCAATCAGTTCATCTCCATCGTCAAGGATTCGAGCCTCGTGTACTTCCTCGGGCTGCTGACTTCGCAGCGCGATCTTTTCACCATCGGACAGAACGCGGCGGTGAACACGGCCAACCTGTCGCCGCTCGTCGCGGCAGGCGCCGTGTATCTGCTCATCACGGTGCCGCTCACGCACGCCATCAATCATCTGGACCGCTGGACCAACCGCTTCATCAATCCCGCCGCGCGCCGGCAAAAGACATCACGCGCCGCGCGCCACGTGCGCGCCGAAGAAGCGCTGCAATCGCAGACGGCGGCCGTGGCCGAGCGTCGTCCGTAACTCTCACTTCGACATAAGAAACCATGGGTCCTAAAGTCGACACCGTCGCCGACGATATCAAGCTGCCCGAGCGCGCCGATGTGGTCGTGATCGGCGGCGGCATCATCGGCGTATCAACGGCGCTTGCGCTGCACGAAAAAGGGCTGTCCGTCGCGCTCTGCGAGAAGGGGCACATCGCGGGCGAGCAGTCGAGCCGCAACTGGGGCTGGGTGCGCGTGACGAGGCGCGATCCTCGCGAATTCCTGCTCAGCATCGAAAGTCTCAAGATCTGGCGCACGCTCGACAAGAAGCTCGGCATCGACACGGGTTTCAACCAGTGCGGCATCCTTTACGTATCGAACGATGACGCCGTTCTCAAACGTCACCGTGACTGGCTCAGGCGCGCTCGCGAGATAGCCGGCGACGATGCCTTCGACACGCGCGAAGTAGACACGCATGAGATATCACGCTTACTGCCCGGCGCGACGCAGACCTTCAAGGGCGGCATCTACACGCCGGGCGATGCGCGCGCCGAACCGCAAAAGGCCGCGCCTGCCATCGCCACCGCGTTGCGGCGCAAGGGCGTCAGCATTCTCACGCCGTGCGCGGTGCGCGGCATCGAAACGAGCGGCGGCCGTGCGAGTGCGGTCGTGACCGAACACGGGACGATCCGCTGCGATGCGGTCGTCGTGGCGGGCGGCGCATGGACGCGCTATTTCTGTGGCAACCTCGGCGTGGAACTGCCGCAATTGCTCACGCGTGCATCGGTGCTGCGCACGGAGCCGCTCGAAGGCGGTCCTACGTGCAGCGCCAATAACGAGGAGTTCGCGTTTCGCAAACGTGCGGACGGCGGCTACACCGTCGCGTACGGCTTGCGCACGCACGCCGATCTCACGCCCGATTCCTTTCGCCTCTTCTTCAAATACATCGAGGCATTGAAGAGTCAGATGGGCGCGCTGCAGATTCACATCGGCAAGCGCTTCTTCGACGAACTCAAGCGGCCACGCCGCTGGGCGCTGAATGAATCGACGGTTTTCGAGCATGTTCGAACGCTTGATCCGGACCCCGTGGTGCCTTACGTCGACAAGGGTCTCAAGGCCTTTACAGAGGCGTTTCCGCAGTTGTCGGGAGCGCGCATTGCGCAGCGTTGGGCCGGCTATATCGACGTGACGCCGGACGCGATTCCCGTCATCTCGGAAGTAGCGCGCGTGCCGGGGATGTTCATCGGCACCGGGTTCTCGGGACATGGCTTCGGCATTGGGCCGGGCGCGGGCAGGCTGATGGCGGACCTCGTCAACGGCGACGCACCGCTCGTCGATCCGCACGCGTTCCGTCTGGAGCGGTTCAGCGACGGTTCGAAGATCACGATCGACGCGGGATTCTGATACGCGGGCACGGACAACACAGACAACACACGAGATTGCACATGGACAAAGTGGCGATGGTGTCGGGCGCGAGCCGCGGCATCGGACGAGAGATCGCGCTCGAACTGGCGCGGCGCGGTTATAGACTGTCGCTCGGCCTGCGCGATACGCAAGCCTACGATGGCGCGCCGGATGCGTTCGTGCATCCCTACGAGGCGCGCGATCCTGAAGCCGCGCGCGGCTGGGTGGATGCGACGATCGCGCGGTTCGGCCGCATCGACGTGCTGGTGAGCAATGCGGGCATCTGCCGCATGATCGACTTCGATACCGGCACCGACGCACTCTTGAACGAGACCTTCCAGATCAACGTGAACGCACCTTTCCGGCTCGCGCAGGCGGCACTGCCACACTTGCGCCGCGCGGGAGCCGGACGCTTCGTGCAGCTTGCATCGCTTTCCGGAAAACGCGTGAAGAACCTGAACGTGGGCTATCAAATGTCGAAGCACGCGATGGTGGCGCTCACCCATGCGGTGCGCCGAGCGGGTTGGGACGACGGCGTGCGGGCGACCGCCGTATGCCCCGGCTTCGTGAATACGGACATGGCCGCAGGCATCGCGGATATCGAACCGATGGCGATGACGCAGCCGCAAGACCTGGCGCTTCTGGTGGTCAATACGATCGAGTTGCCGAATACGACGAGTGTGGCGGAACTGCTCGTTAATTGCCGCTATGAGGAGATGCTTTAGCGGAGGCCTGACGTTTTTTGAGCTCCCGCAAGACCGTTTCGTACTCCTTGATAAGCCGTCGCGCAACACACTGACGCGAACACGACAGAGCAGCCAGTGCACAGCCGAGCAGCCGGTGGCACATCCGCTGGACGACGCTGTACAGCGACCACGTGCCTAGTTCACCACCGGCCCGGCCGCTTACCGGCGTTCCGGTTTGCTGGACATCCGTTCCGCCAAGCGGCTGGTTTGTCCTCACGGCAAATCGAAGACCACATTTCTACAAAGCCGTCACCGGCTGCTCCATAAAGCCGCCGCAAGAAGGCTTCGATGCAAATCCGCAGGCTTGGCCGCGATTTCACACTTGTGCAGGCCACCCATCATGCCCTCGGATGGACCGCGCAGATCTTGACTCCGCCATCGACCAGTCTCCACACGGGTGTTCAGCCGACGAATTACCGCCGACGCTTAAGTTCGTCCATGTTTTGTCGTAATCCGGATGTACACTCCAAGCGAATACTCATGAAACATCTCCGCGTCTCTACTCGTTTAGCTATTGGATTTATCAGCTTGCTCGCCTTGCTCATGACGATTGCCGGACTCGCTTTTTACGGTATGTCATCGATTTATCGAAATCTCGATGACATCTCCAACGTCAATAATGCGCAAACCAAGCTAGCCAACGAGATGAAATCGTCGGTGCAGGATCGCGCGATTGCCATTAGAAACCTCGCGCTCTTGACCGATATGCCTTCGATGGCCAAGGAGGCGGAACGTATCAAACGGCAAGAGGCCATTTACGCGGGTGCATATGAGGCTCTCGGTAAGACCTTCGACGCTAATCCCGGAACGACTGCACGAGAAAAGGCGCTGTTCGCCGCAATAAAGGAAGATGAAGCGGCAGCAGTTCCGCTGCTAGCCAAGGCCAGTGCCCTCGGCCTTGCCAACGATGCCGATGCAGCGACCAAGGTCCTTCTCGAAGAGGCGAGACCGAAGCAGTCCGTATGGCTTGGCCATCTAAGTGAACTTGCGTCTTTCGAAGACCAACTCAACGATCAGGCTGCGAAAGAAGCGGCTGCGTCCTACAAATCGATCCGCATAGCCATGTGCTCGATCGTTGCGTTGGCTTTATTCACCGGCTTCGTGTCCGCGATAGTCATCACTCGCAGCATCGTGAAGCAACTCGGCGGGGAACCCGCTCAGGCCCAGGAAATGGCGCGCCAAATCGCGGAAGGCAACTTGACCATCGCAATGAACCTTGCGGGAAGCGATGACAGCAGTCTTATGGCATCCCTCGAGGGAATGCGCAGGCAACTCAGCATAGTCGTCGCCGGTATCAAGACGTCGGCCGAATCTATTTCGGTAGCTGCCGGCGAGATCGCACAGGGCAACGTTGACCTGTCGCAACGAACAGAAGAGCAGGCCGCATCACTGGAGGAAACCGCGTCCAGTATGGAGGAACTTACCTCTACCGTACGACTGAACACCGAAAACGCTCTGCAGGCGAGTTCGCTTGCGACGTCGGCGTCCGGCACAGCGGCCGAAAGCGGCGACGTCGTGCAGCGCGTCGCTTCGACCATGCGTGACATCTCGGAGAGCTCATCGAAGGTGGCGGAAATCATCGCAGTGATCGAAGGCATCGCGTTTCAAACGAATATTCTTGCGTTGAATGCAGCCGTCGAAGCCGCCCGCGCGGGCGAGCAAGGGCGCGGGTTCGCGGTCGTCGCGGGAGAGGTGCGCACGCTCGCACAGCGCAGCGCAACTGCTGCCAAGGAAATCAAAGACCTGATCAGCAGCTCGGTGAACCATGTGAACGCGGGCTCGTCGCTCGTGCTCGACGCCGGCAAGACGATGGATGAATTGGTGCGCTCGGTCAAACGTGTGACCGACATCATGGGCGACATCGCCTCCGCATCCAATGAGCAAAGCAGCGGTATCGAACAGGTGAACGTCGCCGTCAGCCAGATGGACGAAGTGACTCAGCAGAATGCCGCTCTTGTCGAACAAGCGAGCGCCGCGGCACAGGCAATGGCGGAGCAAGCCAACAGCCTTCGCCGGGCCGTATCGGTCTTCAAGGTGGGCCAGTTGTAATGCTGCAGTGAGAAGGGGTGCGCTGAGCGGGGGGAGGTGCTTGGCTGCCGCTGCAGCCGGCGCTTACTCCCCGATGGCGCAGCGCAGACCGCATCCTGTGGGCCGCGCTGTACCAATGATCGTTGTGCTGAGGTCTCATGGCAAGTGGTGCAGCGAGCAGCGTGCTAATGCTTGGCGGTTGGCCGCACGCTTCGTACGAATGCCTGCAGTGCGCATTTGAGAGAACTTGACACGTTGCTGGATGGACTCTCAGCACACCGACTGCAAGCGCTCCGCGCATGTCTGCAAAGCCTGCTCGGGCGGCAGTTTCCACCAGTTGTCGCGCGAGAAAATTTCGACCTCGACCATACCGGCATAGCCCGCGTTCTCGACGCTCTGCCGGAAGCGCTTCAGGTCGATCACGCCATCTCCCATCATGCCGCGATCAAGCAGCAGATCGGTCGTCGGAACGAGCCAATCGGAAACGTGATATGCCAGAATGCGATTGTCATTGCCGATCGAAGTAAGCGCGCTTTCCAAGTGCGGGTCCCACCAGCAATGGTAGACGTCGACCGCGACACCGAGGAAGCCATTGTTGTTCGGATCGAGCTCGCGCGCGATGGCGTGAGCCTGATCGATCGTGCTGACCACCGATCTTTCGCCCGCATACATCGGATGGAGCGGCTCAATGGCCAATGGAACGGCGACCTTGCGGGCTTCTTCCATCAAAGCGCCGATGCCGTCCTGGACCTGCATGCGCGCAGCGCAAAGGTCGCGGCTACCTTCGGGCAGACCTCCCACTACCATCACGAAACATTGAGCACCGAGTTCGGCCGCGTCGTTGAGTGCCCGAATGTTCGACTGGATGTTGGCCTGGCGCTGCTCTTGCGTCGAAGCAGGAAAGTAGGTTGACCGGCAGTACCCGGTGACCTTGAGGTCGAGCGCACGAATCTGCTTGGCAATCTTGCTGACGTCGGCGGCTTCGACTTCATGACGCCAAGGGGCCACTCCACCGAACCCCGCCGCGGCGATCCGATCGATCGTCACGTCGATCGGTTCGCGATGTCCGAGTGTGGCGGTGTTGACGGAGCAACGCGTAAGCTGCAGAGAATTCATGTCGCCAGTCCAGCGTTCGTTGAGGATTGCTTATCTAAGAGAACACCGCCGAACAGGCGGCCTCTGCGTTTATTCCGCGCATCCGAGCGTGGTCATGACCGCCCGCATACGGTTGACGGCTAACTCGGGATCTCTGAGTGGTGCGCCCGATCGGCGAGTCGGAAGACCTCGGCCAAATAGGCAGGCGGCCGCATGCCGTGATGTCCGCCCAACATGAAGAAGTGCGGCTGGAACCCATTCAGGTAGGCGAGGAAAACAACCCCGGTTTTGTAGTACTGCGTCGGGGCACGAAAGATGTGACGCGACAACGGCACCGTTGGCGCAAGCAGTTCGTCATAGCGAGCCAGATCGTTTGCGGCGAGCGCGGTCAGCGCCTGCGACGCTGCAGGCGCGATCGCGTCGAAGATGCCAAGCAGCGCGTGCGAGTAACCGAACTCGTCACCCGCAATAAGAGCCGGATAGTTGAAGTCGTCACCGGTGTACATCTTCACGGAATGAGGGAGACGACGGCGGAAGGCAATCTCCTTCGCGTCATCCAGCAACGAAATCTTGATGCCATCGACCTTAGCTTCATTCGCGGCGATGACTTCGAGGCAAACCTTCGCCGCGTTTTCGAAGTCGGCGTGGCCCCAGTAACCGGCCAGCTCGGGATCGAACGCCTGGCCCAGCCAGTGCAGAATGACGGGCTTGTCGCACGCCGACAGCGCTTCCCGATAGACACGAATGTAGTCTTTTGCGTCCCTTGCCACGCGCGCGAGGGCGCGGCTCGCCATCAAAATGATCTGACCGCCCGCGCGTTGGACGCTCTCGATTTGGGTCAGGTAGGCCTTGATGACATCCTCGCACGAGTGCGCGTCGCTTACCGGCAAGTGATCAGTGCCGCAACCTGAGGCGATCAGCGCGCCGGGAATGTCGCGCGTTTCATTCAGCGTGCGGACAATGAGCTCTTTCGCTGAGTGCCATGACAGGCCCATGCCGCGTTGGGCAGTATCCATCGCCTCCGCGATCCCCAGGCCTTGCTCGAGAAGATAACGGCGGTATTCAATGGTCCGGTCCCAGTCGATCGCGCATGGCTGGCCGAGTTCGCCGCTGCGCAGCGGATCGGCAACCACGTGTGCCGCGGAATAGGCGATGCGGTTAAACGGTGCCTCAGGCTTGACGACTTTCAGCGAAGTGCCAGTCAGACGGTAGTCAGCGAGTGCGCCGTCCAGGGTTGGAAGCTTGATATGCATGGCTTGAATCTCGGATCAGTATTTAGAAACAAGGAGACCGCCATCGACGCGGATCGCTTGACCAACGCTGAACGGTAGGCCACCCGTTGCCAGCGTACGCACGGTCAGTGCGACTTCGTTGGGTGTTCCCCATCGTTTGATAGCGGTCAATCCGTTCTCCATCAGCGCGTCGTAACGCGCCTTCGACGGCGCTGTCATTTCAGTTTCGATCAGGCCCGGCTGCACTTCGAATACGCTGACCCCTAATTCAGCTAGCCGCAAACTGAATAGAGTGGTGGCCATCGACAGTCCCGCCTTCGAGACGCAGTACTCGCTGCGCTGAGGCGACGCCGCGACGGCGTTGGATGAAGAGATTGTGATGATCGAGCGATTGATGGTTGACTGCGATGCCTGAGCGGCACGCCGACCAAACGCTTGCATCAGGAAGAACGTGCCTCGCGTGTTGACGTTCAAGCAGCGGTCATAGCTTTCCGGTGTGACGTCCAGAAGATCACCGCGCGACATGACGGACACGCCAGCGTTATTGACCAGACAGGTGACAGGACCGAGCGCCTCTTCGACCGCCTGAAAGAGCGCCTCGTGGTGCGCAATGTCGGCGAGATTCGATGTCAGCGCCACGCACTTCACACCAATCCGTTCGATGTCTGCGCGCGTGGCCCCCAACTCCTCTGACGGCTCGACGTCGGTGATGGCGACGTCGAATCCAGCGTCGGCAAGCTCTAGCGCGATTGCGCGACCGATGCCGCGACGAGCGCCCGTGATCAGCGCGACTTGGCATTGCTTCATGTGTGTCATCTCCCGCGTGGCTTTCTCCTGACATGTCGCCTCACGGGTTGCGAGTCGCACCGTAAGTAACGATCCAGTTCGTTATTTAATACCCGGAGGAGCGCGCTGTCAAAAAAGGGTTTTCCCTAACAATCGGGAAAACCCGTGCGGTGAAGAGAACGGAAAGTGACGAGGCGGTGCGCCGCAATCAACGCGGGCGCAAAAGGCTGAAGACTGTTTCGAGGTTAAAGTCGAGGCGTTTCTGGAGGGCGTCCTTCGAGACGAAATCGAAGCCGAAGATGACCTCGCCGGTGAAGCGATTCGTCAGGTAGTAATAGCCGAGCGCGGCGATAGTGAGGTGCAACTGGCTGGCATCGATGCCGGCTTTGAAGTCGCCCGACGCCACGCCGCGATCGAGGATCTGCTGCAGCATGCTGGCGAAGCCACGATGCAATTCGCTGAAGCGTCTTGATTTTTTGACATGCCGCGCCCGGTGCAGGTTTTCGCTGTTCACCAGCGACATGAACTCGGGGTTCTTCAGGTAGTAGTTCCACGTGAACGTCACATACGTTCGAATGGCTTCGACTGGCGGAAGATGGTCCAGACCAAGCGCTCTTTCTTCAGTCCGGATATCCGTCCACATCTCCTCGAGGACCGTCTGGAACAGTTCCTCCTTCCCCTTGAAGTATTCGTAGATCATCCGCTTATTGACGCCGGCTTTCTCGGCGATCGTCTCGACGCGGGCGCCGCCCAAGCCCACCTTGGCGAACTCTGCTTTGGCTGCTGCGAGGATCTTGGCCTGCGTCTGAATCGGATCACGCAGCCGCTTGGCACGCGCGCGCTTTTCTGGGACGCGCGCCTTTGCGGTCGGTTCGATGGGGGTCTGCATATCGATGGGTCAAAACCAAAGTTAAACGGTAACTGACAACGCCTGCACGTTGCAATGCGCATTCGGCGGTGTTTTCCACCATCGTTATCGTAAACCCGATTTCGGTTCTTTCTCTCTTGAACGTCGCTTCTACCTGCTCTACGATGCTTCGCAAGTAACGATCCGGTTCGGTACTAAGCATTTTGCAGATCAGCACAGGAGGCGATGTGAACAAGTGGACCAGTGCAAAGGCAGTCGCAGCGTCGATTTTCGACGGCGCGACCATCGCGATCACCGGCTCAGGCGGCGGCCTGCTTGAGCCGGATGCCATCCTCGCGGCGATTGAAGCTCGATTTCTGGAAACGGGTCATCCCCGCAACCTGACGGTCGTTCATGCCCTCGGCGTCGGTGATGGTCAAGGCAGCGGCCTCGGACGGCTCGCCCACGCGGGGTTGGTCAAGCGCGTGATCGGCGGCCACTGGGTATGGTCCTCGGCGATGCAGAAGCTGGCTCATGACGGCGAGATCGAGGGCTACAGCTTTCCCGGTGGCGTCATTGCAACGCTGTTTCGGGAAATCGGCGCGGGTCGGCCGGGCGTGATCACGCGTGTCGGTCTAAGAACCTTCGTCGATCCGCGTCTGGATGGCGGCAAACTGAATGCCGCGACGACCGAAGATCTGGTGGAACTGATCGAGATCGATGGTAAAGAGTATCTCCGCTTCAAGCCACTCAAGATCGACTTCTCGATCGTCATGGCGTCGAGCGCTGACGATAGGGGCAATCTTTCGACTCGTCACGAACCGGCAGACCTCGATATTTACGCTGTCGCTCTGGCCGCTCACAACAGCGGCGGGAAAGTCGTCGCGCAGGTCAAATCGCGACCGCGCTCGCACGTTCCCGCCCGCCTGGTGCGCGTACCCGGCGTCATGGTCGACTTTACCGTCGAGATCCCAACTCAACGTCAGTGCCAGATCAGCGATTACGACGCAACGTTGAGCGGCGAGAAGCTCGGCGAGACGCCTGACATCGAGATGCCCGATGGCATGCGCCTCATCGTAGCCGAGCGCGCTGCGCAGGAGCTTGGCTCCAATCAATCCGTGAATTTCGGCTTCGGTTTTCCCGGCGCCATCCCGGCGGTTCTGGCCACCCAAGGTCGCGGCGACGAGTACTGGGGTTCCGTCGAACAGGGTATCCACCGCGGCGCGATGCTCGATGGCGCGATGTTCGGTACGGCGCGTAACGCCGACGCCATCGTGCCGAGCGTCGATCAATTCGACTGGTATAGCGGCGGTGGGATCGACGTGACGTTCCTCGGCATGGGCGAGTTCGACGAAGAGGGCAATGTGAACGTTTCGAAGCTCGGTTCGACCGTTGTCGGTCCGGGCGGATTCATGGATATCGCGCAAGGCGCGAAAAAGCTCGTTTTTTGCGGGGCTTTCGAGGCCAAGGGTTTGCGTGTGGACCGCAACGGGGAGGCCCTCGAAATTCTCTCGCCGGGATCGGTGCCGAAGGCCGTCAAAAGGGTGCGGCACGTAACGTTCAGTGGCGTGCAGGCGCGTCTCGACGGCAAGGAAGTCTTTTACATCACAGAGCGCGCGGTATTTCGACTCGATGCGCTCGGCGTGTGCCTCGTCGAGGTGGCCAAGGGCCTCGACATGCATCGCGACGTGCTCTCGCGCATGGAGTTCACGCCGCTTATCGATGAGCGCCTGCTCGAAAACGCTCCGGCTCACTAAGCCCGATCAACTGCCGCTCATATTCGATTCTCGGAAGAAGAGGTTCTTCATGTCTGACACTGACATCCTTTACGAAGCAAACGGTAGCATCGCCACCATTACGCTGAACCGAGTTTCGCGTCACAACGCGCTGACGTTGGACATGCTGGATGACATCGATCGCGCCGTGGCAGACGTCGAGCGAAACGATGGAATCCGCGTGCTGAAGATTGAAACCACCAGTCCGCGTTTCTTTTGCAGCGGCGCAGATATCAACGAGTGGGGCGATATCGATCCGCAAAAGATGGGCACCCGCTTCATCCGAGAAGGAAACCGTGTCTTCCGTCGAATCGCGGAACTCGACAAACCGACGATCGCTGTTCTTTCTGCCAGCGCGCTCGGTGGCGGATTCGAACTCGCGCTGACGTGTGATCTGCGCTATGCAAGCACACAGGCCAAGGTCGGCTTTCCCGAAGCATCGGTGGGCGCCATCCCCGGATGGATGGGCTGCGCGCGGCTCTCCGAACTCGTCGGCGCAACCCGCACGCGCGAGTTGATCCTTCTCGGTGAACCAATCGCCGCCGAAACCGCTGTCGCTTGGGGGGTGATCAATGAAGCTGTCGAAGCCGAGCACCTGCGCAGCCGCGTCGATGCTGTCTGCGAGACGCTTATCAAACGATCGAGGACGTCTCTGTCGGTTGGCAAACGCCTCGTTCGCATGATGGAGACGGGCCAGCACGACTACGCGCACGAACTCGCCGCGTCGGTATGCAAAGCGTCGCCCGATGCAATCGAAGGCGTCGCCGCATTCCGCGAAAAACGCCATGCATTTTTCCGTTGAACCTCGAATCCACCACGCAGTCACGTAAGCCGCATCAGCGGATCAAGCACCTCAGGAGACAGGAGTCGATCATGGACCGTACAGCTATCCGGTGGCGCATCTGCGCGCTGCTTTTCTTCGCAACCACGATTAATTATCTGGACCGTCAGGTGCTGGGCCTGCTCAAGCCCGAGCTTGCCGTCACGTTCGACTGGACCGAAACGCAATACAGCTACATCGTCATGGTGTTCACGGCCTGCTATGCAATCGGCATGGTCTTGTCCGGCAAAACGGTTGATAAATTCGGCGTCAAGATCGGCTATGGCGTATGTGTTCTGGTATGGAGTATCGCCGCCTGCGGGCACGCACTCGTGCGCAGCACGATGGGCTTTGGCGTCATGCGTGCCCTGCTTGGCATCTCGGAATCTGGCAGCTTCCCCTGCGCTGTGAAGAGCGTGTCGGAGTGGTTTCCGCGAAAAGAGCAGGCACTTGCGGTAGGCATTCTGACTTCCGGCACGAGTATCGGAGCGGTCGCGGCACCGGCCACCGTGCCGTGGCTGGCTGCAACGTATGGCTGGGAGGCCGCGTTCTTTATCACCGGCATGACGGGATTCATCTGGCTGGCGTTCTGGTACTTCATGTATCAGGTGCCGGCGAAGCACGCGAGGATCAACGAAGCCGAACTCACGTACATCAGCGAAGATTCGGCTCCTACTCCCGCGGCTCAAAAGGTAAGCTGGTTCACATTGCTCAAGCTGCGTCCGACGTGGGCGTTCTTCGCCGGTAAGCTGCTGACCGACCCGATCTGGTGGTTCATGCTCTTCTGGCTGCCGTCGTATTTCAACTCGCGCTTTCACCTCGACCTGAAGACCCTCGGCCTTCCGCTGGTGATAGTCTATGTCGCGACTTCAATCGGCAGCATTGGTGGTGGTTTCATCTCGTCCAAGCTGATTCAGCGCGGCTGGTCTGTGACGAAGGCGCGACAGACTACCATGCTTGTGTTTGCGTTCCTTGTTATGCCGATTGCGTTCTCGCCGTTCATCGACAACATGTGGACGATGGTGGGCCTGTTGAGTTTGGCGGCAGCTTCGCACCAGGCATGGTCGGCAAACCTTTTCACCACTGCCTCCGACATGTTTCCGAAGGCAGCGGTTGGCTCCGTCGTTGGGATTGGCGGGTTGGCTGGTGCGTTGGGCGCGACGCTCTTCCCGCTGGTCGTCGGCGCAGTGCTCGATCACTTCAAGATGCTCGGCCACATCAATGCGGGCTACATCGTGCTTTTCGTAGTCTGCGGCTCCGCCTATCTTTTGGCGTGGATCGTAATGCGAGTGATCCGTTCGTCGAGCAAGGCTATCGATATCGCGCAGCTTGCGCCGACCGCTCAAGGCTAAGGTTAGGCTCTTCGAAAGCGCCTCCCGGTTGCTCCATGAGTTTCGGGAGGCGGCAATGACAAGCCTCTCGTTCGTAGCTGCTGCAACATCAATTTGAGCCCCTTGTGGTAGCTTTTGGCGGCTTCGGTCGATGAAGCAGAAGCGTTAGCCACGTCTTCGACCGCGCCTTCCTCTGGGTTACTGATACTGGCGATTCACGGTTTGGTTGGCCTCATTAAGCGGCTCGACGAGATCGATCTGCGCCTTCAAGGGATTTGGCTGGTCGACCTGCAAAGTGCCCGCCGGGGTAATCTCCAGCTGATTGTCGAGTGCGGCGTTGTACGCCGGCCAGGCAATCAGTCCCGCGTCCGAAGGATTGCCGGATTTGGCGAAGGCCGTCCAATAGGCGATCATGCTGCGCGCTACCTGTTCATCCTGGCTCGTGACTGCCGCGCCATAGGCTGACGAAAGCGTGTCGAACACATAGGGAATCTCGGCGCCATGTGTTGCGCCGCTGACTTTGCCGCGTATGGACTCGGCCACATACGAAAAGTGGTAGAGATAAGTCGGCAAACCTCGCGAGGTAAAGGTGCGTGCAACGAAGCGCGCCGGTTCGTCCATTGTGATGATACGGGCGATCTGATTCTCTACTGTAGAGACGGACGCCGTGCCCGTGGGGTCGAACGCCGCGGCAGCTGCACTCAGGTTCTGCGGACCGAAGATCGCGTAGGCCTCTTCCTTCGTCGTGAGCCCGGGAGTCGGGAAGCCAAGGTCGGCATTGTTGACGCCGAGCAAAAGCGGCACTTTCGCGAACTGACCAGTCTTGTACTGGTTCTCCGGTTCGTCCACGACGAGTTTGCCGTCGATGATCGAACTGCCCGAGAACGTAGCGAGACTGTGCGGGGTATTCAGCGTGGTACCGTCGAGCCCGTCGAGAACTTCGTCTGCCGAGAGCGCTCGCAGCGCCTGCAAGGAACTGGCGTCGGTGCCAGCGATGCCGAATCCTCCTGCGAACGTAGCGCCTTGCTCTTCAGCCGACGCCCCGACTGTCTTTGTGTTGCGCGAGAGAGTGCGCCCGTAGTACTGATTGACGCGTCCATTGCCTGATTCGATGATTGCCTTCGCGAACAGGCCGGATGCCTGCGGTGAGGTCAGCAGATTGTGAATCGACTCTCCGCCAGCCGATTCTCCGAAGAGAGTCACGTTCGCGGGGTCGCCTCCGAAGTTGGCAATGTTGCGCTGTACCCATTTGAGCGCCGCGATCTGATCCATGTAGCCGTAGTTGGCCAACAACTCGCCGGATTGCGCGGCAGCGGCTGTCAAGGCGGGATGCGCGAAGAAGCCGAATCGGCCGAGACGGTAATTCACAGTGACAATCACGACGCCTTCTTTGGCGAACTGCGTCCCGTCATAGGTACGTATCGACGTACCGCCAATAACGTATGCACCGCCGTAAATCCAGACCATGACGGGCAACTTCTTGCCGTTGCTGTTTTGCGGGCGCCATACGTTCAGGTAGAGACAATCTTCAGACGGGGCTACCGTCAGCCGCGAATTCGGGCCGCTCGTTTGCATGCAGTCGTGAACGAAGGACGTGGTCTGGCGCACGCCGCTCCATGCGGTTACAGGCTGTGGCGGCCTCCAGCGCAAGGCGCCGACTGGCGGAGCCGCGAAGGGAATACCTTTGAAGGCGACCACGCCGTTGCTCGCGGAGCCTTGCACGGCTCCGTCGGCAGTCGCGGCGATGGTGGGATCCGAAGTGACCGAAGAGCCGCCGCCACAAGCTGCCAGCATGACAGCGAGCGTCGAAGAAACGAGCAGCGCGGGCAAACTCTTGCATCGACCCTCGGTCGCTACAGCGCGAGCATTATCTGTTCTCAATGTGTTGTGTCTCCGTGCAATCATGGCTGTCCTCGCCATAGTCGAGTCCATCGGTTTAGCGTGGGACTTTTCGCTCATCACCATGGTTATTAAGTCGGCGAGCTCTGCGGCGCAGAGTGAAACTCAGTATCTGAGCGCGATTTCTTAACGTCAAATTCGGGACAATAATGGCCGGCATGAATTGCGTTCATGCGGTTCAATACTTCGCACTCCGTATAGATGTGTCGAAAAATGATAGAGGATTAGAGTACTGCCTGAGCGTTCCGGATCGTGATTGACAATGCGGGCGTCCCGTCGTCAGACGGGCCGCCCGCATAGCCCCATTCGAACGTCGCAAGTGAAGGGCTATATTCGCTACGAGGGATCGACACAAGCGAAGCTTTCGGCCGAATTCACATCACCCGTGCCGTTGTATCTGCTGACTTTCGGCCACGGACATAACGGGGCGGTCCGTTCGATAACGCCGGTCGGAGAGTTGTTGGAATACTTCGCCGCGATGATTCGATCGGGCGCGCGGCCCTTCTCGACCCAGTTCTGTGCAGCGGCTAACAGGTCATGGGTGGGATCGTCCGGTGCAATCGGGAATCCCGGATTGAGATTGCCGAAGACATTGGGTCCAACGCCCTTGCTGCAGTGGTCCATGCCTGGCGCCGTGAAGAGCCTCATGAACCCATCGGACTGACCCGGCATCGCCTTATCGACACTCTCGCGGTACGCAATGGCGGCTCCCGGCACCTGGATGCCATCGGCGAGGCCCTGAAAGACGATGAGCTTGCCGCCATGCGCCGCGAATCGTGAGAGGTCGGGGTTCGATGCGTCTACTGCGAAGTCCAAAGTGTTGTGCATCACGTCGACGTCGCTGCCCCAGTTGAAGCTTCTCCAATCCCAGTTCACGCCCCATACCCACTGAAACGGGAAAGGAAACGGCGGTGCGGAGGTCGGCGTAGTCGCCGCAGTCGAAAAATCGAGCTCAGTGCCCGGCAGATATCCGTAGGACAGTTGTGCGCCTGTTACAGGGTTGATCGGCCCAGCGTAGATTTTTCGCAGCGCGCTGACCTGTCCGGCTGTCAGGCAATCGGGCCCGTCGGTGGCCTTGCACTGAATCACTGCGGGGTCCACCTTGCACATGTCCGGCCGGCCGATCACGCCGTCCTTCAGTCCATCGAGCCCGTCGCAGGCGCTCATGACATGGTCGGCCCACATTTGGCGCTTGGCAACTGTGAGATTGGTCGTCTCGTCTTGCTGCGTCGCCGCCCATGCCCACTGATAAGAAAGATGCGCAGGCACGCGGGCGGCGCCCGGTGCCCCGGCCACGATGCCGTCATAGTCCTCCGGATATTGCTGCGCCTCGTGCATCCCCTGGCCGCCTCCGGTCGAGCATCCGAACCAGTACGAATAGGCTGGAGCCTTTGCGTAGTAGCGGCCGACGAGCGTCTTCGACAAGGTGGTCATCAGGTGAGTCGCGCGATGACCAAAGTCGACGATCGTCTCCACATGGCCGACCATGCTCGCCACCCCTGCCGAGGTGCCGAGGTCCGTATTCGCAACGGCGAACCCACGGCGCAGTCCATTGGCCAGGGCCTCGTAGTCGATGGTCCCGCCGAGGCCTCCGTTTCCCGTGCCGAGGTATTTACCGTTCCACGCGGCCGGAAGCCACAGTTCCACCTTGATGTTGGAGACGGACGCCGGCTTGATCGTGGCGGCAACTCTGCAGAAGGCCGGCAGGCTCTTGATGGTCTTGCCCGCGGACGGCTCGAAATCGCCTTCTGGCATGTCCTTCGTCAGGGTGAAGGTTGTGTCGGCTACTGTCGTGGAAGAGAGCTCAGAACAACTTACCGCGGCCGTCTGGCTTACCGCCGGCGCGGTGTCTGTTGCGCCGCCGCATCCGGCCGTGAATAGCGCAACTGACGCAACGACCACTGACCTTAGCGCGGACGGCGAGATCAGGACGTCTGCGTCTCTTTTCTTGAGCATTGCGTATCTCCAAGGACATCGAGTCGGTGTAGAAACTGCAGAGCGCGCGACACGCTGAAGCGATCAGCAAGCTTCTTGTTTGGCGACGCTGCGTGCAAAGGGCAAAGGTTCGAGCACGGATCAGCTCAGGCTGAGATAGGAGTGCCATTGCGACGTGTGGGCGTCGCATCGCGTGCTGGAGTCAGTGGCACATATGCACGCGTGAAGGGGAGTGTCGACGCATTCATCCGTCTGCGCCAATCCGCCGAAATTGGCAGTGCGTATCAGTCGGGTAGATGGAATACATTGGGTGCCACGCGACATGTCGTGACGACAGGACTCGCGCCCGACAGCCGATCGTGAGGCGCCGGAGGCTCGCCGAGGCTATCGCGTGCCTCCCTTACGCGGCGATCACTGACAGAGCAGGTCGAGTGCGTCACGCGCACAGATGGGTTGGCCTCTGCTCGACGCTATCGGGCACGAACGAGCTGCATGCAAACCTTCCTGCGAAAGCGCACCCTGTCGGGCGCTCAGCGCATGAAGAGTCCCCCATTGATATCCCAGCACGCGCCGTTGGCAAAATAGGCATCGGCGGAAGCGAGCAGTACGGCGACATCTGCGATATAGCTCGCGGACCCCAAGCGGCCTACCGGAATGCCCGTAATCACCTTGTGCAGTGTCTCTGCCGGTACGCTTTCGTGCACGACAGCCAGATCCAGCGGACCCGGCGAAATCGCGTTGACCGTCACACCGTGAGCCGCGAGATCGCGTGCGAATGTTTTGGTGAGCGTGATGGCGCCGCCTTTCGCAGCGGCGTAGTGCGCACCGGTAGCAGAGCCGCCGTTCTGTCCCGCGAGCGAGGCAATGTTCACGATGCGTCCGGCGCGTTGCGTCGCGAAGTGCTGCCCGAACACCTGGCAGCCGAACAGCACGCTGCGCAGATTAACGTTAATCACCTCGTCGAATTGGTCGGCGGTGATGTCCATTGCAGGCACGACCTTCGATGCGCCCGCATTGTTCACGAGCACGTCGATCGCACCCCAGCGGTCGAGCAGCGCATCGCGTGCCGCTTCGAAATCTGCCTTCTTCGTTACGTCGAGCTTCACCGCGAATGCGCTCGCTGCGTCGCTGCTCAGTTCGAGCGCGAGCCGTTGCGCGGCATCGACAGCAATATCGGCCAGCGCGACGTTGTAGCCGGCCTGATGAAAGCGGCGCGTCACTGCTTCGCCCAGCCCGCGCGCAGCGCCGGTCACGAGCACGACTCTCTTCGTCATGGTGCCGGCTCCTTCAATCCGCATTGCAGGCGAGCATCGCTTCGACGTATGCGGCGACGGCGCAAACCGTCTCGTCGTCGCCGCGTCGGCCGACAATCTGCAGCCCCGCCTTGAGCGACGTCCCGTCGATCGGGACCGGTAACGTCAGCGCCGGATGGCCGCTCAGGTTGAACGGCCGAATCAGCGACGACATTCCGATCACCGACGTGCCCGCTCTCGCGGCCTCGAGCGTGATCGGCAGCGACGGCAGCGTCGGAAGAATGAGGACGTCCGAGTCTTCCAGCACCCGGTCCACTTGGTCCGTGAAGATGCGACGGATGCGCTCGGCTGCAACGAGTTCCGAGGCCTGCGTGTTCGCGGCGGCGCTCAAGCGGGCCATGATGTCCGGACCGAGTTGGCCGCTACGGATGAGATGACCGAACGCATTCCACGTCTCGGCGTTGATGACAGCAAGCCCGGCCGTGAACGCGTCACGCAGGGATTCGAGTTGTACGACACGCGACGCCAGTCCGCTGCGTGCGACGGCCGCCGTGACCGCATCGCGGATTTCGCTGTCGGCTTCGACTTCGGGCAGCGCGACGCGCAGTCCGGTGACGTCGCGGCGTGCACGGCCGCCCTGGAATGACGCATCGATTGCGAGCATCACGTCGATGATGCTGTTCATGTCGCGTGCAAAAGGGCCGACACAGTCGAGCGATGTCTGGCGCGGCGCGACGCCTTCACGCGACACGCGTCCGAACGTCGGCTTCAGTCCGATGACGCCGCAGCATGCGGCAGGGCAGCGCACCGAACCGCCGGTATCGGTGCCGAGGGCCGCATCGACGAGCTTCGATCCGACCGCCGATGCCGAGCCGCTCGACGAACCGCCGGGAATACGAGCCGGGTCTTGCGGGTTGACGGGCGTCCCGCTGAAATCGTTGATGCCTGTCATGCCGAACGCGAGTTCGTGCATGTTCGCCTTGCCGGTGATGCGCCAGCCTGCATCGAGGAGACGCTGCACGACTTCCGCATGCCGCGGCGCGGGCGGCGCATCGGCAAGCGCGCGGCTCGCCGCGGTCGTCGGATAGCCGGCCACGTCGATGCTGTCCTTGATTGCAATGGTCGGCGCATTCGCAGCGGCGTGAGAAGCGAGATCGAACATCTGCAGAAAGGCGCTCATGCTCGGACTCCTTGCGCGGGGTTCACCTGCCAGGGCGCGTCGAAAATGCGCTCCGTGCGGAAGTGACGAATCAACCAGACATCTTCACTGTGCGGCGAAGGATTGAAATCCACTTCGAGCCGCGCCGCGATGAGTTCGGCTTTCGCATCGACATAGCCGGATGCCTGCAGCATGATCCAGCGGCCTTTCGCGGTGTCGCCTTGCACTTCGATATGCTCGCTCGTGAGAAAGTGGAGGTTCGTCGCGAAGTGCGGCGTGGGCGGCAGGTAACGTTGCAGCATCGTGACGATAGCGCCCGACCCCTGCAAGCGGCCGAACTTGTCCGCATACCGGGGACCGATGCCTTCCCACACGGCATCCTCGCTAAAAAGCGCCGCCAGCGATTCACCGTCCAGTGCGCGAGCCGGCACATCGCAGAGCGCCATGTATCGGGCAATGGTCTTGCGAACCGCGTTGTGCGCTTCGAGCAGGCGCAAGCGCAGTTGCAGACTCTCAATGGTCGTTTGCGTCATGACTCACGCCTTGTCGGTAACGGCGGACGGAACCGTGAGCGCGCGCCCGACGCGCGCTTCGATCTTGCCGTAGCGCCAAAGGTTGTATTCGCCCACAGGCGTCGTGCGATACAGATTGCAGACCGCAACGGCGGTGTCGAAGTCCGCGACGTCGGCCATGATGTAGAAGGTCCACGGTGCCCCTTCGGCGTTGCCGACGACAAGCCGGTCGTCATCCATGACACCCAACACTCGTACGTTTTGCATTGCTTCGATGGCACTGAGCATGTTGCCGTACGCCTGCCATACATCGCCGATCTGCTCACGCGGCAAGTCGAAGAAATTCTGAGTGACTCCGCAGCAGAAGAGCACACGCAGCGGCAGGCTTCGAGTATCGTTCGTCATCTTGTTTCCCTTCGAGCCGAACAACAGGTCCGGCGTACGGATCGCGGATAAATGGGCCCGACTTCGACTTAGCGGCCCAACGCGCGCGCGGTCTTGCCGCCCAAGCCGAAATCGGTATTGGGAATGTCTTTGATCATGACGCGCGTGGACTGCAAGGGCACATCCAGGACAGAGGCGCTGATCTCTGACAGATGCCTGATCAACGCTTCTTTCTGCGCCTCCGTGCGGCCCGCAATCAGGATTGCGATGATGACCGGCAACGCAGCGGGCGTTGGCTTTCCGCCCAGCCCGATGTTCGATGCCGGCAACTCGGACAGCAGAATGCGCACCGACTCCGCGGGCGCGCCGATGGCGTCGACGGTCGCTTGAGTCAGACCCTGAATGAGCGATGCCTTGCGCTCGTCGGAGTGACCTTGAGGCAGATAGACTTCGAGTGTCGGCATGGTCGAATACGGATGGAAGTTCAAAGCAGGAAGCCGATGGCGCTCAGTGCTTCTGTCGAGTTGATCAGGCGGATAACTTTCTCGACGAGCAGCGGCTGGCCGTTGGTCATGCTGAGCTTATGCGTCAGATCCGCGGCGAAGATCGTCGACACGCCGCGCTTGTACGCAATGATGATCTGCGAGGACTTCACTTCGACGAGGTCCGCGCTATCCGAAGACCGCGTGAAGCGGGACACGGTACGCACCGTACGCGCGGCGTCGGCGGCGGACGCCGAATAGCCGGACGCCATGCGCTGCACACGCAGTTCGCGCATGTGCTGGTCGTCGAATGCGTAGTTCAGTGTCGCTTCGTAGTCGGTCGTAGCGGGGTCGATAGGCACCACGTAGATGCCATTGGGGTCCCACAGTTCGAGCCACGCGCGGTAATCGCGCCGGTCCAGCAGTTCGGCTTCGCGCCAGATGAATTCGATAGCGCGAGCGAAGGTCTGGTCAGAGAGAAGTGCGTTACGGTCGTCCATCATGCTTGCTCCATCATTGCGCGCCATTGTCTATAGGCTTCGCGCATGCCGGTTTCGTCGGTGGCGTGCGCGGTTTTCTCGCCGTTCGGCGCGGTCGTTTCGCGATTCAGCCCGCGGTTCACCAGGATAGGTACGTCGGGGCCTGCGTATGAGCCGCGCTGCACGCGTTCCCATGCTTCGGCATCGTCGGGGCTGCCGAAACCGAACGGGCCTTGAAAGTGCTCGTGCATGCGCAAGCGCGCACGATTGGCTTCTTCGGGGCCGCCGTCCATCCCGAGTGCGACGTGGCGGATTTCTGTTTCCACCGCGGAAATGGGGCGCAGCACGCGGAAGAAGGCCATCGACAACGCGAGGTTCGGAAACAGATTCAGGTTGAAGCCGACGCCCATCAGCGAACGCACGACGCGGCGCACTTCTTCCGCCGTGTGTTTTTCTGCAAGCTGTGCGGCGAGTTCATTGAAACGTTCGGGCAGCGGCGCACCGTCGTCCTGATCGAGATCGACGAGTTCCGGCATGAGTACGGCCAGGCTGTGACCGTTGCCGAGCGAGCGGCAAAACGCCTGGTCGCTCGTCATGAAGCTCGTGATGGCGGCGGCCGTTTCATCGTCGATGGACTTCATCCAGGACTTATGCACGACGGGAAAGTGATACAGGTCCGTCGTGTTTTCCAGCTGGATCTTCCAGTTGCCCTTGAACGTGAACTTATGCTCGCCGTTCGCCTTGATCGGATAGCCCGCGCCTTGCTTCATGAACAGGTCTATCCATGGCTTCGCACCGCCGAGAAAGTCTTCGAGCGATTCGATGTGTTCGTTGAAGCTCGCGAAAATCAGGCCCTGATACACGCCCACGCGCAGCTTCTTGAGCGGCAAATCGCCTTTCTCGCATACGCCTTCATAACCGTCGCCGTAGGGCAGCGCGCGCAGCGTGCCGTCGAGCGCGTATGACCAGCTGTGATACGGGCACGTGAAGCCTTTCGCATTGCCCTTGTGCTCTTCGCACACGGTCGCGCCGCGATGACGGCAGCGATTCTGAAGTACGTTCACGGCGCCCGTTTTGTCCCGCACGACGATGACCGGCTGGCGGCCGATGGTCGTCGTGACGAAGTCGCCGGGCTTCGGCAACTCGCTGTCGTGAGCAACCCACACCCACGTCTTGTAGAAGATGCGTTCGAGTTCTTCCTCGAAGAGCTGCGGATCGTAGTAGAGCGAAGGCGCAATGCGATCGGACTGCGCGCGCTTCGCGAGCGCGCTAGTGTCGATGGTTTGATAGGTCGGCGTACTCATCGTATTCCTGGGGAGAAGTTGAGTGGCTGTTTGAGCGACTAACACGAGCCTGGCCGTGCACTCGGCGCATCCTCTCGTTGACATCAGTCTCGCTTTTCGAAGATCATGCGTCAAATCGATTAAAAACGGATCGCTCAATCAGTGCGGCCGATATCTGGAACTGCCTGCCATGACCTCCATCGACCACATCGATCTCAATCTTCTGCGCGTTTTCCAGGCTATCGTCGAGGAACGCAGCCTGACGCGCGCAGGCGAGCGGCTCGCGCTCTCGCAACCGGCGGTCAGCTATTCGCTCGGGCGGCTGCGCACCTTGTTCGACGACACGCTGTTCATTCGCACGCGGGCGGGCATGCAGCCCACGCCGGTCGCGCTTGAGTTGGCCGAGATCGTCGGACGCGCGCTCGATACCGTGCGTCAGGCCTTGCGTTATGCCGAACGCTTCGACCCGGCGACGAGCACGCGAACATTTCGCCTGTCCCTGTCGGATGCGGGGGAGATGGCCTATCTTCCAGCCATCTGCGCCGCGTTACGCGACGCCGCGCCGCGCGCGAAGCTGGTGGTGGAGCCATTGCCGATTGAACAGATAGAAGAGGCGTTGCGCTCGAGTCGGCTGGATTTTGCGATCGGCAACTTGCCGTCACTGTTGCCGCGCACGCGCCATTGCGTGCTCTTCGAGGAGTCGTATGTATGCATGACGCGGGAACGCGAGGATCTGCCCGAAGGCAAGAAGCTCAAACTCGAGCATTTTCTTGCGGCTTCGCACGTCCAGGTTCGCTCGATCGAGCACAGTCATGACGCGCTGGACGACGCGCTGCGTGGACAAGGCGTCGGGCGCAATATCGCATTGGCGCTACCGCATTTCGTGGCGGTGCCCGGCGTGCTGGCGGCAACGGACCTGTTCGCTACGCTGCCGGAAAAGCTCGCGCATATCCTCAATCGAGGCGACGCGTTTCGCATCTATGCGATGCCGGTGCCGCTGCCGAGAGTGGCCGTGACCATGCACTGGCACGAGCACTTCCACGAAGACGAAGGCCTCGCGTGGATGCGCAGCCTCATGACCGACACCCTCGCGAGCTTCAAGAAGATGTGATCGCGCTCAGAGGTCGAGCACGAGCACAGGCGAGCGAGAACGCGACACGCAGCAGCAGATTACGGTGTTGCTCGCGCGTTCTGCTTTGCTCAGGCAGTGGTCGCGATGTTCGGGTTCGCCGCTCACGACGTCGACCATGCATGTACCGCACACGCCTTCGCCGCACGACGTATCGACTTCGATGCCGATCGCAGCGAGCGCGTCGACGATCGACGTACTCTTGTCCACGCGAACCGTTTGTCCGCTGCTTGCGAGCTGCACGTCGAAGCTGTCGAGCGACGTTTCCGCCGCCACGGCGGGCTCGCCCTTGAAGCGCTCGAGATGAATCGCATCCGCAGGCAGGCGGGCTTGTGCCGTCTCCACGACAGCGTCCATGAAGGCGCTCGGGCCGCATGTGTAGACATGCGCGTCGGGACCGGCATCGCTGATACATTCGGCGAGCTTGCTACGCTGTTGATTCCGCTCGACGCCGAAATGCAGTTTCACGTGAGCACTGAACGGTGCGCGCGTCAGCAGCGTCATGAAAGCCGCGTGCGCCTCGCTGCGCGCGAAGTAATGCAGCGTGAAGCGCGCATCGCTCGCAAGGAGCCGATAGGCCATCGACAGCAATGGCGTGATGCCGATGCCCGCGGCAATCAGAATGTGCTCGCTTGCCGACGGGTCGAGCTGAAACAGATTGCGCGGCGCGCCGACGGCCAGTTCGGTGCCGACGGTCACTTCTTCGTGAAGCGAACGAGAACCGCCGCGCGACTGCTCTTCCTTCTTCACCGCGAAGATCTGCGTCTCGAGACAGGCGGGATCGCCGCAAAGCGAATACTGACGTGTCACGCCCGAAGGACTGGTGACGTCGATATGCGCACCCGGCTCGTAGGGTTCGAACGGCGCGCCGTCGATTCTTGAGACGCTGAACGACCGCACGCCATGCGCTTCCTCGCGCAACGCGTCGACTCGGACTTTCACGGTGTGAGCCTGCATGATCGCCTTCCTTTCGCAATGTTTTCCGAAACCATGCGTCGATGGTAGTGTCGGCCGTCGAATAAGCAAAATAGGCTAAAAATCGTGTGTTGCATCAACGTGACTGATGACGCGTTTCGCGCGTGAAGCGCAGTGTCACGACCGTGACAAGACTGAGCACGATGAGGAACACGGCCACAGGCCAGGACGCGTGATAGTGCGACAGCAGCGCAGTCGCGATCAGCGGCGACAGACCGCCCGCGAAAATCGAGGCCACTTCATGCCCGAGCGCGACACCGGAGTAGCGCACTTCCGTGCTGAACAACTCGCCGACGAGCGCGGGCAAGGTGCCGATCATCGCGCCGTGACAGACGGCAGTGCCGAGCACCAGTGCGAGCCAGATGAGCGGGGTCGCATGCGTGTCGAGCAGCCAGAAAAACGGGAAGGCCATCACCGCAAGGGAAGCGGCGCCGATCATGTACACAGGCTTGCGTCCGATGCGATCGGAGAGCTTGCCCCACAGCACCATCGCGATCATTTCGACGATCATCGCAAGCATGACGCCGGTGAGCATCGTCGAATTGGGGATGCCGACGAACTTGCCGTACACGAGCGAAAACGCGAGGAAGATATAGGCGCCGCCATTTTCCGCGACACGCAGGCCCATCGCCACCAGAATTTCCTTCGGATGACGCTTGATGGCTTCGAGCACCGGAATGTGCGATGTCTTGCCCGATTTCTCCGCGTTCTCGAATTCGCGGCTCTCCGGCAGGCTGTGACGAATGTAGACGCCGAGCGCGAAAATCACGATGCTCGCGAGAAACGGCAGACGCCATCCCCAGGACATGAACTGCTCGTGCGGCAACGCCTGCACTGCGAGAAACGCCGCGGAGGACAGCACGAAACCGCCGCCCACGCCGAGCTGACTCCACGCGGCGTAATAGCCGCGCTTCTCGGGCGGCGCGTTCTCGCTGATCATCAGCACGCCTCCGCCCCATTCGCCTCCGGACGCAATGCCTTGCAGCAGGCGAAGTGCGACGAGCGCGGCCGGGGCCCAAAGACCGACGTGATCGTAAGTCGGCAACAAGCCGATGCCGAAGGTCGCGAAACCCATGATGAGCAGCGTCCAGACGAGCGACGCGCGCCGTCCGTAACGGTCGCCGATATGGCCGAACACGATGCCGCCGAGCGGCCGCGCGACAAAGCCCATCGCGAACGCAGCGAACGCGCCGAGCGTGCCGATCAGCGGATCGGCGTTGGCGGGGAAGAACAGCTTGCCGAACACGAGCGCGGCCGCTGTGCCGTAGACGAAGAAGTCGTACCACTCCATCGCATTGCCCGCGACAGACGCAATGACGATACGTTTGAGGGCGCGGTCCGGCGTTGCTGCGCTGGTTGCGGCGGTCGGGGTAGGAACTGTTGCCATGTCTGCTCGCATCGAAAGAGTAGGACTGCGGCCTTGAAGGCTTCGCATAGCAAGCAGTGTCGAGGCGAGTCAGACCGTCGTCAAATTCGCCGAAAAGACGTCGTGATATCAGCGCAGCAAATGAACGTCACTCCCCGGACTGACGAAACATCCCGGAGATAGTCTCGCGCAGCCACGCGACGCCAGGATCGTTGGCAAACTGCGTGTGCGAGTGAATCTGAATTTCGATGGGCGGCAGAGCAAAGGGCAAGGGCAGAATGCGAAACGCCTTGCCACGGTTGAAGCGCAGCGCAATGCTCTTCGGGAAGATAACGGCGAGGTCCGTGTTCATCACGATCTCGGGCGCCACGACGAAATGCGGCAACCGGACCACGACATCGCGCTTCAGACTGAGCTCGTCGAGCCATTGCTCGACCATGCGATGGCCCGTCGCGTTGGTGCTCGCGTAGACATAGCGCAGGGCGGCCAGGTCCTCGCGCGTGGGCCGCGACTTGCCTAGGGGATGATCGGCGCGCACCACGCAGACATGCTCGTCGACGAATAACGTTTGGCTCATGCACCCTGCGTCGAGGCCCGGCACGTAGCCGAGAGCAAGATCGATCTCCCCGGCGCGCATGGCTGCGCTCACGGATTCCACCGGAAGATTGACGACTTCGATGCGAATGCCGCGGGCCTCGCGGTCGAGCAAGGCGAGAAGCGGTGGCAGAAAAAAGAACTCCGACATGTCCGACATCGAGATGCGAAAGACGCGCCGCGCCGTCGAAGGATCGAACTTGGCAAGCTGCTGGACCGCCTCGTTGATGATCGACAAAGCCTGCGCGAGCGGCGGGTACAACCGATGCGCCGCATCGGTCGGCACCATGCCGGTAGGCGTGCGCACGAAGAGCGGATCATCGAAGATGGTGCGCAAGCGCCGCAGCGCGTGACTGACTGCTGGCTGCGTCAACTGCAGACGGTCGCCGGCGGCAGTGAGGCTGCGCAGATCCCAGATGGCGAGGAACACGCGCAGCAAGTTCAGATCGGCGAGACCGACGTTCAGCTTCGTCATACGGTTCACTCACGAACGAGCGCATGGTCCGCCATGCAGCGATCAATGTGTGGCGAGGTTACCGTATGTGCTGCGCATTGCAAAATGCGGCGTGCCTCCTCGATAGGGTGGCAAAGCATGAAAGTCGCGGCGCATCAGGTCGCGCACTGGCGAAGCCAGCGCATCGGCGAGCGCGGATGCATCGTCGAATACGACCTTGTTGCGCTGCATCGCATCTACACGCGCGCAAGGTAAGCCGATGGTGCACTCGATGCGTGTATAAATTTCCAGCTCGCGCAGTGCCGGTAAAGTCGACATCAGCGGCGCGTGATGTTGCAGGTAATGCGCGAGCCATGTGTCGAAGTCTTCGGCCGGGCCTTCGTACGCGACGAGATACGTACACCGCTGCACGCGCGTTTCCCGACCCGGCGCGGTCGACACGAGTGCTCGCACCGCCATGACTTGGTGCGTGAAGCGCTCACATAACGACTGTGCCTGCAGTGCGCGGTGAATAGGGCCGTCGCGGCTCGCGGCCGCTTCGAGGGTGGCCAGTTCATCGAAATAGAGTTGCAGGACGCACGAAGGCGCATCAGTAGCGGGCGCAATGCGCGGATCGACGCGTTGGATGATCGGCTCATGCACGATCAGTTTGCGCAAGCCTTCGATGTCCCGCAACGGCGCAATCTCAAGCAGCGATTCTTGTCCGCTTGCACCTATGAGAAACAGGCAGACTTGCATCGTCACGCCGCCTCGCAGGATGCGGCGCGCGCGAGCCGATGAAACTGCCGGCCGAAATACACGAGGCCATCGCCGTCTTCGCATAGGCCGATGTGATCGACTTGCACGAAAAGCACCGAATGCGAACCGACCTTCTTGCTGTCCACGATACGGCCTTCGAGACTCGCGATCGCATCGTCGAGCACGGGCAGTTGCAGTGCGCCCGGCCGCGAGCCGCAGCGCGCAAAGCGTTCGTCCATCGAGCATCCATCCATGCCGGCGAACACACGCGCCAGTTGCTGCGCGTGCGCGCCCAGCACGTTGATGCACGCTCGGCCGTTATTGAGCAACACGTCGTGAACGTAGCTCGACTGATTGATGCAGACGACCATCGTCGGTGGCGTGTCGGTCACCGAACATACGGCGCTTGCCGTGATACCGCAGCGGCCGTGCGGGCCGTCGGTGGTGATGACGTTGACGGCCGCGCCGAGCGAGGCCATTGCATTGCGAAACTGCGCGCGCGCTTGATCGTGAGTCATGGCTGATGTCCTTTCAGGGTTCGCTGGTTCAGGGATACGGCGTGACGGGCGGAATGCCGACGAAGATCGCGCCCGATGCGTCGTAGTTGCCTTCGCCGAGGAACGCGTGTTGCGTGACGACGATCGAATCGCGTACCAGACGTTGCATCCGGTTCTCGCGATAGATCGCGCCGATGCCCGCCATCTTGTACGCCTGCATCACGATATCGGCGCAGGTGTGAGCCGCATGCGTCGCGGACAGACGCAACAGGTTGGCTTCTGCGGGCAGCACCGGATCGCCCGCGAGCACCGTGCGCCAGGATGCTTCCGCGGACTCGAAGAAGAAAGCCCGCGCGCTGCGCAGTTGTGCTTCCGCCTGCGCGAGCCCCGAACGATAGTAGGCGCGATCGGCAAGACGCGGCGCGCCGGTCGTGGTCTTCGTTACTCCGGACATCCCCGCCAACAGGTCGAGCGCAGCGCGCGCCAGGCCGATGTTCACCGCGGCATGCACCTGCGCCTGATAGGCGACGGCGGGATACCGATACAAAGGTTCATCGATCAGCGGCGTGCCGCCGCGCACGAAAGTCCATTGCTCCTCGACGTATTTGTCTTTGAGACGCAGATCGTGGCTGCCCGTGCCCTGCATGCCGACCACGTTCCAGTTATCGACGATCTCGACTTCGCTCGCGGGGAAGACGGCAGTGAAGGGCTTGCCGGCGTTCTTGTCGTCCGCGCCGGCGGGTGCGCCGCCGATTCCGACGCCGATCCAGTCCGCCCCCTTGCAGCCGCTTGCGAAGCGCCATTGTCCCGATACGAGGAAGCCGCCGGGCGCACGTTGGGCCTTCTGCAGCGGATACAGGCCGCCCGCGAAGACCTGATCGGGACCGGTCGCATAGATCTGCGCCTGTGTCTCGACTGGCAGTGAGGCGAGGTACGTGTTGGCGGAGCCGAACGCCGCGACCCATGCGGTCGAACCGTCCGCGATCGCGATGCGTTCCAGGATTTCGAGGAAGCGCGCAGGCGGAAGCGCGTCGCCGCCGAAACGTTTGGGCGTGCTCGCGCGGAAGATGCCCGCGCGCTTCATCTTGCCGACCATATCGCGCGGCACGTGAGACAGGGCGTCGAACTCGTCGCGGCGGCGCTCGACTTCCTCGATCAGCGCATCGAGCGGCAGCGGTCCGGCGTACTCGGGATAGTCGTTTTGCGAATCGATGATGGCTTCGCTTTGAAGGGCTTGCATAGGGGATACCTCTCGGTCGATGTGTGTCGATGTCATTCGGGCTGGCGACGATGAGCGGCGCGCATCGCTTTGGGATACGTCTCGCGTGCGATCAACGTGGCGACGACGGTGATGAGGCCCAGTACGCCGAGGTAGATGGCGACGGGCACGGCGCTGTGATAGTGGGCGAGCAGCGCGGTGGCGATCATCGGCGAGAGACCGCCGCCGAGTACGGAAGAGACTTCCCGACCGATACCCAGTCCGGAGAAACGCAGATGCACCGGCAACATCTCGCTAATGAACGCGGGCTGCGCGCCTTCGAGAATGCCGAGCGTGATGCTGTTCGCGAGAACGAGCGCCGCGACCACCTTCCAGTATTCGCCCGAGCCGAGCAGCGCGAAGTACGGCCATGCGACGAGCACGATGGCGATAGCGCCGGCGAGATACACGGGTTTGCGTCCGACCTTGTCGGTCATCCAGCCGAAGAAGAGCGACACCGGGATCATGAGCAGCATCGAAATGCACAGACCGCTCAGGATCCAGCTCGACTTGATGCCGAGAAACTGCCCATACGCGATCGAGAACGCGAAGAAGAGATAGGACGCCGCGCCCTCGCCGAAGCGCAGGCCGAACACGGTGAGCACTTCGCGCGGACATTGGCGCAGCACTTCGATGACAGGCATGCGGCTCTCGTGGCGCGTCGCCTTCACTTCGGCGAACGCGGCGCTTTCTCCGACCGAGCGGCGCATCCACAAGCCGAGAAGAACGAGTGCGGCGCTTGCGAGAAACGGAAGGCGCCATCCCCAACTCTGAAAGTCGCCGGCCGGCAGGTTCTGCACCAGAAGAAATGCACCGGTGGAAAGGACGAAGCCGAGTGCCGCGCCGCACGGACTCCATGCCGCGAGCGCCCCGCGCTTCGATTGCGGCGCGTTCTCGTGGATCAGCAAGATACTGCCGCTCCATTCTCCGCCGGCGGCCAGCCCCTGAAGAATGCGCAGCAGAACCAGCATCACGGGCGCCGCAATGCCGACCTGCTGATACGTCGGCAAGACGCCCATCAGGACCGTGGCGGTGCCCATCGTGAGCAGGGTGAGCATCATCACGGCCTTGCGACCGTAACGGTCGCCGATATGCCCGCATAGCACGCCGCCGATAGGGCGCGCGATGAAGCCGACCGTGAAGCCGCCGAATGCGGCGATGGTGCCCGTGAGCGGATCCGTGCCGACCGGAAAGAACAGCTTGCCGAAGACGAGCGCGGCAGCCGTTCCATACAGAAAGAAGTCGTACCACTCGAGGATCTGGCCGAGTACTGCAGTCGTGACCGCACGGCGCACGTTGCTGGGACGACGGACCGCTCGGCTTTGAGCCAGCGTGCCCAGATCGGAATTCAGAGCTTCAGGGTTCATGGTGGGGGAAGACATGAGGTGATGGTTCCCGCTTCCCTGATGCTCAAGAAGCGGCGCGAATGGTATCGATGCGATGTGCCCACGATATGAGCGTCGATAACCGCGGTCAAATTCGAGACAAAAATGCACGACATGAATCTGATGCATGTGCTTCGCGTGCCGTACGTAATAACCCTTGCTTTGAATGACATATCGATCGCGCTTATCGCCGGTCATGCTTTTGGTTTATTTGCCGTGTGAAACAGGCGACCGCAGACTGCGTGGCGCATCTCCGTCAACCCCGCAATGAGCCCTCATTGCGTCATTCAATAAGACCACTCGCATGGAATACGCACGTATGAGACTCGCCCTGGCAACTTCTCTCGCGCTGCTCGCAGTTGCAGGCACGGCGCAGGCACAAAGCGCGGTGACGCTGTACGGCATCGTCGACGATGGCTTCAACTGGACCTCGAACTCCGGCGGTCACAATCTCTACAACCTGTCGAGCGGCGTCATGCAGGCAAGCCGCTGGGGCCTGAGGGGTAGGGAAGAGCTAGGCGGCGGGCTCGCTGCGCTGTTCGTGCTCGAGAACGGCTTCGATCTGAACAACGGCTCGCTTGCGCAAAAGAATCGCGGCAGCACCCAGGGTCTGATGTTCGGCCGCCAGGCGTACGTGGGCTTGTCCAGTGCTTTCGGCACCGTGTTGCTCGGTCGTCAATACGATTCGGCCGTCGACTATGTGGGCCCGTTCGAGTCCGGGACCCAGTGGGCGGGATATATCGGCGCGCATCCAGGCGATCTGGACAACCTCAACAACGCCTATCGCGTGAACAACGCAATCAAGTTCGTTAGTAAGGCGTACTACGGAATAACGTTCGGCGGCGTCTACAGCCTGGGTGGCGTGGCTGGGGCGGTTTCACGCAACCAGCTGTGGTCGCTCGGAGCGGGCTATGCGAACGGACCGCTTACGCTGGGCGTCGCTTATCTGAACGCGCGCAACCCGAACGTCGGCTTCTTCGGTGACAACGGCGCGAGCACGCCGCCCACCGCAAGCGCGAACTTCATTTCGTCGCCGGTATATAGCGGCTACGCATCGGCGCGAACGTATCAAGTCATCGCGGCTGGCGCGGCGTACGCATTCGGCGCGGCGACGCTGGGTGCCACATACTCCAACGTGCAGTTCAAGAACCTCGGCGATACGGTGAACTCCGGACCCAATCCGCGCGGCTACGCCGGCAACGCAATCTTCAACAACGTAGAAGTGAACTTCAAGTATCAACTTACACCGGCGCTCGTGCTCGGCGCGGCGTTCGACTACACGAACGGCGGCGACGTCGATTCGGCCACCGGCAACAACCCGGGCGCGAAGTACTACCAGGGCGCGCTCGGCGCCGACTACTTTCTGTCTAAGCGCACTGACGTTTATGCGATCGGCGTCTACCAGAAGGCGTCCGGCACGGACTCCACCGGCGCGGCGGCCGTTGCGGCAATCAACAATCTCACGCCGTCCACGAGTGATCGTCAAACCACGGTCCGCGTGGGCATCCGCCACAAGTTCTGAAGGGAACCGGCATTCGCGCCGACGCGTCATTCATTTCGTGGATGACGCAGGCGACATTTAATCTATTTGACGCATGGACGCTGGCGAATTAATTTGTCCTCGAACTCATATCGAACTCACACCGGCCGCAATGAGCGAGTGCGCGCGGCCAGCTTAACCGGCGCCCGCGTCGCTCGTTTGCACTTATCCAACCTATCGCCATGACTTCAGCGACGATCGAACGCATCGAAACCTGTCTCGTCGACCTGCCGACAATTCGCCCGCACAAGCTTTCCGTCGCCACCATGCACGGGCAGACGCTCATGCTGGTGAAGGTGTTCTGCAGCGACGGCATCGTCGGCATTGGCGAGGGCACGACCATCGCCGGCATGGCGTATGGTCCCGAGAGTCCCGAGTCGATGAAGCTCGCCACCGATGCGTATCTCGCGCCCGCATGCATCGGCCGCGATGCAACGCGTGTGCAGGCGCTCATGGCTCACCTCGGCAAGCTGGTGCGGGTCAATCACTTCTCGAAGAGCGCGCTCGAAACCGCGCTGCTCGACGCGCAGGGAAAGCGCCTTGGCGTACCCGTCAGCGAGCTGCTGGGCGGCCGTCATCGTGATCGCCTCCCGGTTGCCTGGACGCTCGCATCGGGCGATACGAACAAGGACATTGCGGAAGCAGAGACGATGCTCGAGCGTCGTCGGCACGAGATCTTCAAACTCAAGATCGGCGCAAGGCAGATCGAAGCGGACATCGAACATGTCGCCGGCATCAAGCGTGCGCTCGGCGATCGCGCGGCCGTGCGGGTCGACGTCAACATGGCCTGGAGTGAAACGCAGGCCGCACGAGCCATTCCGGCGCTCGCTGAGGCCGGCTGCGAGTTGGTCGAGCAGCCGGTTGCATCCACGGCGGCGCTCGCGCGGCTGATGCGCCGGTTTCCCGTTGCGCTAATGGCCGACGAAGTGCTGCAAGGCCCCGAAAGCGCGTTCCAGATCGCGAAGCACGAAGGCGCCGACGTCTTCGCGATCAAGATCGAACAAAGCGGCGGTCTCTTCGCGGGACAACGCGTGGCCGCCATCGCCGATGCAGCGGGCATCGAGCTTTACGGCGGCACCATGCTGGAAGGCGCGGTCAGCACGATTGCATCGGCACAGCTCTTCGCGACCTTGCCCAATCTGCAATGGGGCACCGAGCTGTTCGGCCCGCTGCTCATCACCGAGGAGATTCTCGTCGAGCCGCTGGATTACAGCGACTTCGAGCTCACCGTGCCGAGCGGCCCGGGTCTCGGCATCGAGCTGGACGAAGCCCGGATCAAACGCTTCACGCGCGACGGACATGTCGCGGTCATCAAGTAAACCAACATCCGACGAGAGGACGCAATGCTTTTCCACGTGCGCATGGATGTGAAACTTCCGCTGGATATGCCCGCCGAGATCGCAAACGAAATCAAGGCGCGCGAAAAGGCTTATTCGCAGGACCTGCAGCGCAGCGGCAAGTGGCGCCACATCTGGCGCCTCGCAGGTGAGTACGCGAACTTCAGCATCTTCGACGTTCAAAGCAACGCCGAACTTCACGACATTCTCACTGCGCTGCCGCTCTTCCCCTATATGAGCATCGCAGTGACGCCGTTGTGCCGTCACCCGTCGTCCATTCGCGACGACGACGCGTGAGTCCGAGCATCGCGTCGCAAAACAGCCAAGCTGCGTCGTACCCCCAATACATCAAGGAGACAACATCGTGAGCGTCAAAGTTTTCGATACGAAGGAAGTTCAGGAACTGCTTTCGGCAGCCGCCAATCTCGGCAGCGAAGAGGGCGACGGCCGTGCGAAGCAGATCACTCATCGGCTGCTGAGCGATCTGTTCAAGGCCATCGACGATCTCGATATGACGCCCGATGAAATCTGGGCAGGCGTGAACTACTTCAACCGGCTCGGTCGCGACGGAGAGGCGGCCTTGCTCGCAGCGGGTCTCGGTCTCGAGAAGTTTCTCGACATTCGCATGGATGCGCAGGACCGTCACTCAGACATTCACGGCGGCACACCGCGCACCATCGAAGGTCCGTTGTATGTGGCGGGCGCGCCGTTGCGCGACGGGGTAGCGAAGATCGACGTCGATCCCGACGAAGCAGCCGGGCCGCTCGTTATTCGCGGCACCGTGACCGGTCCGGACGGCAAGCCTGTCGCGAATGCAGTGGTGGAGTGCTGGCATGCGAACTCCAACGGCTTCTACTCGCATTTCGACCCGACGGGCGCCCAGAGTGACTTCAACCTGCGTGGCGCTGTGCGGACCGGGCACGACGGCAAGTACGAGTTCCGCACGCTCATGCCCGTAGGCTACGGCTGCCCGCCTCACGGTTCGACGCAACAGTTGCTGAACGTGCTCGCGCGGCATGGCAATCGTCCGGCGCACGTTCATTTCTTCGTGACGAGCGACAACTTCCGTAAGCTGACCACGCAGATCAATATCGAAGGCGACCCGCTGATCTGGGACGACTTCGCGTACGCCACGCGCGAGGAACTGATTCCTCGCGTGGTCGAAAAGACGGGCGGCGCGGCGCTCGGTCTAAAGGACGACGTCTACGAGGAAATCCAGTTCGATATCACGCTCACTTGGCTGGTCGAAGGCAAGGACAATCAGCTTGTCAGTCGTGAGCGCACGTCGGCGACCGCATGAGTCCGCGAAGCGACGGCTAGCTGCCGTCGCCCGCGCTTCGCAATATTCTTGGATCGCACGGTCCGAAGAGAACTTCCCGGAACCCGGCACGCGATCGGCGAGTCCCCAAAGCCGACGTTGTGTCGCCCAGCCTCGGCAACGACGGCTGCTCGACGTGCAGCATCAAGACGCCACAAGCGACGCCTCGCCGACCGCCCGATCATCGATCGGAAAATGCAGCAGCGCCGCAACGAGCCCCGCAACGGCCGTGGCGCCCCAGATCAGCGAGTAAGAGCCGGTCGTGTCGAAGACATAGCCGCCGAGCCATGCGCCGAGAAACGATCCGAGCTGATGACTCAGAAACACGACGCCGAACAGCGTCCCGAGATGCCGCGTGCCGAACACCTTCGCGATCAGCCCGTTGGTGAGCGGCACCGTGCCGAGCCAGGTCAGCCCCATGACCGCGGCGAAGATCACGACGGACACGCTTGTCGTCGGCAGCAGAACGAAGAGGGCGATCGCGCCGCCGCGAATCAGATAGAGCCACGCGAGCACGTAATGTTGCCGCCAGCGTCCGCCGATCCACCCGCATGCCCAACTGCCGATCATGTTGAAGAAGCCGATCAGCGCGAGCGCCGTCGCGCCGAGCCCGACCGGCATGTGACAGAGCAGCAGATAGCCCGGCAGATGCGTCGCGATGAACGCGAGCTGAAATCCACACGTGAAAAAGCCGAGCGTCAGCAGCCGATAACCGCGATGACGCAACGCATACGCCAACGTCTCGCGCAACGGCATCGCGCGCGATTCGTTCACGCCGGATACCGGCACCGCCATCGACGCGTTGCTCCGGCGGCTCGCGCGATCGAGCACGATGCCGAGCGGCGCAGCGAGAAGCAGCACGAAGGCGAGGACATATAACGACGCCGCCACGCCCGCATGCACACGGACTTGCTGCGCGAACGGCACCATCAGCACTTGCCCGAACGAACCGCCCGCGCTCGCGAGGCCCATCGCGACGCTGCGCGCTTGCGGCGACGCGACGCGTCCGACCGTCGCGAGCACGACACCGAAGCTCGTGCAACTGATGCCGATGCCAACGAGCAATCCGAGCCCGAGTACGAGCATCCATCCGGAAGTCGCGGCGGCCGCGAGCGCGAGGCCCGCTGCGAACGTGGCCGCGCCCATCGCGACGACGGGGGCGGCGCCGTATCGGTCGGCGGCGGCCCCGGCGAACGGCTGCGCGAAGCCCCAGACGAGGTTGTGTAGCGCGATTGCGAAAGCGATCAGCGTGACGGGCAAGCCGCGGTCGAAGGAGAACGGCCCGATGAAAAGCCCGAAGGTCTGGCGCACGCCCATCGCGGCGCTCAGTATCAGCGCGGCGGCGCCGATCAGCACCCAGGTTGTGGCGCGGCTCGTGTTCGTAGTGTTCGCAATGTTCGACAGTGACGGCATGGCGCAAATCCTCCTTGCGGCCATCGTCGCAAACGAACGCCCGTGCCGACAAACGAAAACTTTTCGCGGGCGGATGAGCGCAGTTCAACCGTCGCCGTTGCCATCGACGAACTCCGCCGCCTGCTCGGTCAGCCAGTCGCGAAACGCGGCGGTGTCCGCGCGGGCGCTGGCTTGCGGCGTCTCGCAGAGCCAGTAAGCGGTTTGCGTCTCGACGCTCGTCGCCGAGGCTTGCACGAGCGCGCCCGCCGCCAGTTCGCGATCGACGAGCGGACGACGGCCGACGACCACGCCGAGCCCGGCCGCGGCGGCATCGAAGGCGAGTTGAACGGTATCGAAACGCAGGCCGCCGTGCAGATCGAGGCCGTCGATGCCCGCGCCGTCCATCCACGCCTGCCAGTCCTCGCTCGCCGTATCGACATGAATGAGCGCGGCGCGCGCCAGATCAGGCACGCCGTCCGCGCCCGTCAGCGAAGCGCGATACGACGGACTGCACAAGGGCACTAGCCGCTCGCCGAATAGACGCTGCCACGATGCGCCATCCACCGGACCACGCGAGAGGCGCAGGCCGAAATCGAAGCCATCGACGGGAAAGCCTGCCTGACGGCGTGAAGTGTCTATCGTGATGTCGATGTCGGGCCAGCGCGCGCGGAAATCCGCGAGGCGCGGGACGAGCCAGCGCGCGGCAAGCGTCGGCGCACACGTGACGGCGATCGCGCGGCGCTTGTGTTTGCCGGGCAGCGTCTGCGTGCCGATCGCAACGAGCGAGAATGCTTCGGCGATGTACGGCAGATAATGTTCGCCCGCTGCGCTCAGCGACAGTCCGCGCGGCTCGCGGACGAACAGCTCGACGCCGAGCATGTCTTCCAGCGCGCCGATGCCGTGACTCACCGCGCCAGGCGTCACGTTGAGTTCGGCGGCGGCGAGCTTGAAACTGCGATGTCGCGCAGCGGCTTCGAAGAGACGCAGGGCATTGAGCGGTGGCAGGCGCTGGGGCATGTCGGCGTATGGGATCGACGGCGTGTGCGTCTATATTGCCATCGTTAGGGCGGCGCTTGTCGCCGCGCTCTCGGCCGGCTAGCGAACGCTTCGGGATGAGGGCGAAGGGGCGGACCGCCCGCGCAAGGCTATGCGCGTGAGCCGCTTCGGTCTAGCGGCGTCGTCCAAATATTCGTGAGCGTAGGGTGCGCGTTACGACTTCATGTTCTTCGATACGGCGGTCATCGCCGAGAGCACGCTTCGCGCGCGCTCCACTTCCTCTTTTATCTTCTCGATGAGCCAGCACGCGACCTGCCGCATGGCATCCGATGGATTTGACGAACGATATTCCAGCACGTAGTGGCAGCCCGTTTCGATATACCGGTCCCATGCGGGAATGATCTTGCCTTCGTTGAGCGGCGCCGCGATGGCGAGCAGCCAGCCGAGCACGACGCCTTGTCCGAGCATCGCGCATTGCACGGCGAGACCGGGGTCCGTGTGATGCACCGCCTCGCCGATGCCCTTGTCGGAAAGCCCCGTCGCGCGATGAAAATCCGCCCATGAGTGCGTGGTCACATCGAGATGAATGTAGGCGTGACCTTCGGCGGGCATCGGTGCATCGAGCGGTCCGAACTCCGCGAGATACTTGGGACTGCAAACTGGAACGATAATCTCGGGACAGAGGCACGACGGATCGCTTTCGGAGCCGGGTCCGTGCAGGCGGATGCCGAGGTCTGCATCGTCGAGCGGCCCGTACAGGCGGCCGGGCATGACCTGCAGGCGCAGATTGATGGCTGGAAAGCGCTTGCGAAAATCGGCATAACGCGGCAGCAGCCACAGCGCGGCGAACCCGCTGGCGAGCGATAGCGTGACGATCTCGCCTCGCGCGTGATCGCGCCTGAGTTCTTCGATGGTGTCGCCGATCTGGCCGAATCCCGACGCAACGGCACGCTGCAGGGTCGCGCCCCGATCAGTCAGACTCAGCCCTAGCTTCGTGCGTTCGAATAGCTTGAAGTCGAGCGCGTCTTCTAGACGCGCCACCATGCGGCTCACCGCGACGGGCGTTACGTTGAGTTCGCCGGCCGCCTTGGTGAAACTCAGCAGCCGCGCCGATGTTTCGAAAACGAGCAGTGCCTGAAGGGAGGGAAGTCGCGGACTCATACAACACCATGTTATGGGGCATGCATCGATTTGTAATTTGACGGCTGAAATTGGTCTCCTTACCTTGAGCCAGACGCTCAACTCATCTGGCAGGCCATGACGACCCACACCGATCACCGCGCCGCTGCGACTGCATCGTCGGACCCCTTGCTTCAGCCGTTCGCCCTCAGGCATCTCGTTCTCAGGAACCGCGTGATGAGCACGAGCCACGCGAGCCGCCTGACGCGCGATGAATTCCCGCAGGAGGTCTATCAACGGTATCACGAGGAAAAGGCCAAAGGGGGACTCGCATTGACGATGTTCGGCGGTTCGTCGAACGTGAGCCTCGATAGTCCCAACACGTTCCAGCAGATCAACGTATCGACCGATGCCGTGGTGCCGCATCTGCGGCGCTTCGCCGATCGCATTCACACTCACGGCGCTGCGCTGATGTGTCAGATCACGCATCTCGGCCGACGCGGCGATGCCTACACCGAACCGTGGCTACCGATGATCGCGCCGTCGGCGGTGCGCGAAACGCTGCATCGCGCGATCCCGCAGGCCATTCACGATGCCGACATCAGGCGTGTGATTCGTGACTTCGGCCTCGCGGCGAAGCGTTGCCGCGACGGAGGTCTCGATGGAATCGAAACGCATGCGGGCGGTCACCTGATCGGCCAGTTCATGGACCCGACCGTGAATCTGCGCACCGACAAGTACGGCGGGTCCACGGCCAATCGCGTGCGCTTCGCAATCGAAGTCCATGAAGAAATACGCAAGCAGGTAGGCGACAATTTCATCGTGGGCTTTCGTTTCGCGCTCGAAGACGGATGCAGCTTCGAAGAAGGGCTCGAGATGTCGCGCATTCTGCAAGGCACGGGACTCTTCGACTTCTTCAACGTCACGTTCGGGCGCATGGACACGAAGATGTCGCTCGCAGTGAATTCGATGCCCGGCATGTTCGTGCCGTCCGCGCCGTGGCTGCCGAAAGCCGCCGCCTTCAAGCGCGCGGTCGATCTGCCCGTGTTCCACGCTGCGAAGATCGCGGACCTCGCCACCGCCCGCTATGCGATCCGCGAAGGCCTGCTCGACATGGTCGGCATGACGCGCGCGCATATCGCGGAGCCGCATCTCGTCAAACTCGTCGAAGCGGGGAAGGAAGACGAGGCGCGACCGTGCGTCGGTGCCTCGTTCTGCCGCAACTTCCGCGCGACGTGCATCCACAATCCGGCGACGTCGCGCGAGACGTATCTGACGCATGACATCGCGAAGGCGGCGCAGACGAAGCGCGTGTTGATCGTCGGCGCGGGACCGGCGGGGCTCGAAGCGGCGCGCATCAGCGCGAGGCGTGGCCATCAGGTGACGGTACTGGAGGCCAATTCGACCGCGGGCGGACAGCTGCAGCTCGCAGCGACGGGAAGCTGGCGGCGCGACCTCATCGGCATCGTGGACTGGCGCGTGTCGCAACTCGCGCTGCTCGGCGTGGACGTGCGATACAACCACTATGCCGAACTCAGCGATGTGCTGAATCACGGCGCGGATATCGTCATCATCGCAACGGGTGGTTTGCCGGACCTCGATGCCTTGCCGGGCGGCGAGTTGTGCAAGTCGGTGTTCGACGCGTTGACGGAAACCCCGCCCAGTGCGGGCAGCGTGCTCGTGTACGACGGCACGGGAAGGCACAACGCGTATCTGTGCGCCGAGCGTTATGTCGATGCGGGCCTCGATGTATCGCTCGCATTGATCGACAGCATGCCCGCACAGGAAACGGGCGGACGCGGCGACGACCAGGCGTGGATGCGCAACATCGCGCGCTGGGACGTGCCGGTGCGCACGAATGTCGAACTGATCGAAGTGCAGACAGCCGAGAACGGCAAGCGGCGTGCGGTGTTCCGCCATCATCTGACGAACGGACTCGTGGAGGTGGAAGCGGACCATGTGGTGGTCGAGCGCGGCATGCTCGCGGTCGACGACCTCTACCAAGCCGCGCGCATGTATTCGGTCAACGACGGCTACACCGATCTCGAAGCCTTCGCGACAGCGAAACCGCAGCCCGCTGCACACGAAGGCGAAGCGGGGCAATTCCATCTGTACCGCATCGGCGATGCCAGCGCATCGCGCGACATACACACGGCCATCTACGACGCGTACCGGCTATGCCTCGCGCTGTGACGGACCCTCTCATTCATCCGCATGACGACATCACCGAGCGAGGCTGCCCATGACATTGCCGAAAGACTTCGTTGTCGCCGATCCTTCGCGCCGCAAGGCAATCAAGACGCTGGCCGCGGCCGGCGCCGCAACGCTGATTCTGCCGGGGGCATCGTCGCTTGCGTTGGCCGCGACTGAAGCCGCGCCGCAACGCGGCGGACGCATCCGCGTCGCGCTCGCGAACCAGTCGCTGATGGATTCGCTCGATCCCGCGAAGGGCACGCATACCGGCGACTATTCGCGCGCCTACATGTTCTATAGCGGCCTCACCGAACTCGATGCCGACTTCAAGACGCAGAAGGCGCTCGCCGAGAAGCTCGAATCCGACGACTTCGTGAAGTGGAACGTCACGCTCAGGCCCAACGTGCACTTCCACGACGGCAAGCCCTTCACGTCCGACGATGTCGTGTTCTCGCTGATGCGCCACAAGGACCCGGCGACGGCGTCGAAGGCGAAGTCCATCGCGGACGGCATCGCGTCGGTGAAAGCGGCCGGCCCGCTCAAGGTCGAGATTACGTTGACGGAGCCGAACGTCGATCTTCCCGCGCTGCTCGCGATCCCGCATCTCGTGATCGTCGCCGCGAACACGACGGACTTCTCGAAAGGCAACGGCACCGGCCCGTACGTATGCAAGGAGTTCACGCCGGCGCAGCGCTGCATCGGCACGCGCAATCCGAACTTCTGGAAGCCGGGGCGGCCGTATCTGGATGAAGTGGAGATCATCGGCATTGGCGACGATGCCGCCCGCACCAACGCGCTTCTCGCGGGCGATGTGCAGCTCATTTCGCCGCTGCCCGTGCGCGATGTCGATCGCATCAGGCAGACCGGCAAGGCGACCGTGCTCGAAAGCCCGTCGCAGCTTTATTCGGACCTCGCATTGCGGCAGGACATGCTGCCGACGAAGAGCGCCGACTTCAACGAGGGCATCAAGTATCTGCATGACCGGCAGCGCATCGTGAACGTGATGCTGCGCGGACACGGCACGCTTGCCAACGATCATCCCGTGCCGGAGTGGCATCCGTATTTCATGAAGGGATTGCCGCAGCGCGCGTATGACCCGGACAAGGCGCAGTTCCACTTCAAGAAGGCCGGCACGCAGACTTCGCGCGCGGAGATCATCGCGCCGCCATCGGTGGAAACGGCGCTCGATTCCGCGATGCTGGTTCAGCAAGCGGCGAAGCAGGCGGGCATCGACATCAACGTGCGCCGGGTGCCCGCCGATGGCTACTGGACCACGTACTGGATGAAGTATCCGATGACCTACGGTTCCATTCTGCCGCGGCCGACGCTCGATCTGCTGTACACGCAGTTCTTCCGCTCGAATGCAACGTGGAACGAATCGGGCTGGAAAAACGAGCAGTTCGATCAACTGCTGGTGCAGGCGCGGCGCGAGCGCGACGATGCCAAACGCAAGCAGATGTATGGCGACATGCAGACCATCGTGTACGAGAAGAACAGTCTCGTGATTCCCGCGTTCATCAACTTCATCGATGCGCAGAGTTCGAATCTGCGTGGATTGAAGGGCAGTCCGTCGGGCCGCGTGATGGGTTATCGCTTCGCCGAGTTCGCGTGGCTCGCGAAGGCGTAGGCGTGCGTCACTTCACCAGAGCGCCTGGCTCGTGACGGCGAACTGTGTGAGCGATCCATCGGTGGATGGCGTGCCGTTCAGCGCCATCTGCTCGATGGTATCGACGAGCGGCAAGCCCAGTCCTTCGAGCCACGATGAAAGCCCGTGACGCAACGGCGTATCGACTCGCACGAACATGCCCGCGTTCAGCGCGAGCCAGTAGCTGATCAATGCTTTCGCGCGGCTCTGATCCGCCGATTCGGGCGCGATCACCGGACCGATCACGTGACCATCGCCGAAGCGCCGGAAGAGCGCGAAGCCGATCAGTTCGCCGTCGCGATCCAGCGCGATGCCGCTCGCGACATCGAGCAGATGCGGCATCAGTTCCGTGCGATCCATGCCGGTCGCGCGCGTGGCGAGGTCGGCGAGGCGAGGCGTGTCCTTTACGCCGATCGGACGAAGCCGCTCACCCGGCGGCAGCGAAACGAGCGGCGGCTGAAAGGCCGCGCCCTGATGTTGTTGAATGGTATCGATGGGCGCGAAGCCGCGTTCGATGCACAACGGCCTGCCTTCACTGGATGCGTGAATGAGCAGCATGCGCGAGGGGTGCTTTGCAATCAGGCGGTCGAGCAGGCGGCCCCCGATGCCCTGACGTTGATGTTCGGGCGACACGATGAACATGCCGAGCGTGGCGGCGCTTTCGCCGAACTGCCACGCGAGCGCGGTGCCGACAAGCGCGCCTTGCGCATCGACGGCGGCGAAACCGCGGCCGAGACGCGCGGCGAAGCGCCAGTCGTCGGCGCGGTGCCGCCACTTGACCGACATCGAAAGCGCATGACCGGCGGGGATGTCGTCGAGCGTGAAGGCCCGGTATTCGATCACATCGCGATTGTTCGAGTCGGGCACGCCGGCCTCCTCACTTTGAAGACATTTACCGTGACTGTGACACTGCGCGGCGCGCATGGCTAGGACGATCTTCCTGTCCCACACAGGCCCGGCGCCGCGCGCGTGATGCAACGCAAAACGGCGGCTTATCGGCTCGATAACGCGCGCGCTGTGCTGAATCGGCAATTTTGTCGGCGAAATATGCCGGGCCGCCGGTCCTACGATGTGGTCATGTCAACGCAGCAGTCCCAGGAGGATTCACGCACATGGACCGTTTCGATCCCGCCAGCATCGGCATCAGGAGCGGGCACTTCATCGGCGGCGAGCTGATCGATAGCGGCGCCTCGCGTATCGACGTCATGCGGCCATCGGACGGCGTCACCTATGCATCGGTGCCCGTCGCCGATCACGCGATGATCGACTATGCCGTGCACAACGCATACGACGCGTTCAGGCGCAGCGACTGGGCGCGCCGTGCGCCACGCGAGCGCGCACGCGTGCTGCGGCAGTTCGCCGATCTCGTCGCCGCCGATGCCGGGAACCTCGCGCCGCTCGAAGCCGTTGGTTCCACGCGCCCCGTGCGCGATGCCTTCAACTGGGATGTGCCGTTCACCGCCGAAAGCATCCGCTTCTATGCGGAACTCGCCGACAAGATCGGCGGCGACGTTGCGGCGACGGATCATCGTCATCTCGGCATGACCATCGCGGAGCCGTATGGCGTGATCGGCGCCATCGCACCGTGGAATTTTCCGCTCGTGATGGGCGCATGGAAGATCGCGCCTGCGCTCGCGGCGGGCAACGCGGTGGTGCTCAAGCCTTCGGAGATGACGCCGTTCTCTTCGTTGCGGCTGGCCGAGCTTGCGATCGAGGCAGGCGTGCCGCCCGGCATCTTCAACGTCGTTCAGGGCGATGGCCGCACGACCGGCGACGCGCTCGTGCGCCATCCGCGCATCGCCAAGGTCACCTTCACCGGTTCGACGCGCACTGGCGCCGCGATCATGGCCGCGTGCGCGGAGACGGGCACGAAGCCGGTCACGCTCGAACTCGGCGGCAAGAGCCCGCAACTCGTATTCGTGGACGCACCGCGCATCGACGAAGTGGCAAGACGCATCGCCGGGGCGATCACGGGCAACGCGGGGCAAGTGTGCGTCGCCGGTTCGCGCCTGCTCGTTCAACGCGCGATTGCCGATGAACTGATCGAGCGCATCGCGCAAGCGTTCAGCGAACTCAGAGCGGGACCGACATGGGCGGCAGGCACGACCTTGCCGCCGATCATCTCCGAGCCGCAGGCAGCGCGCATCGATGCCATCGTTCAGCGCAGCATCGCAGGCGGCGCGACCTTGCGATGCGGCGGCAAACGCGCCGATGCTGCGACGCCCGGCGCGTTCTATTCGCCGACCTTGCTCTGCGACGTGACGCAGGAAAGCGAAGCGGTGCGCAGCGAAATCTTCGGACCGGTGCTGACGGTGCAGTCGTTCGACACGGACGAAGAAGCGCTCGAACTCGCTTCGCATCCGGAATACGGACTTGCCGCCGGCGTGCATACCGCCGACATCGGCCGTGCACTGCGCATGGTGCGCAGTATCGAAGCCGGCACCGTATGGGTGAATCGCTATGGACGCACGAGCGATTTCGTGATTCCCACGGGCGGCTACAAGCGCTCGGGCATCGGCAAGGATCTGGGGCGTCAGTCGTATGAAGCGAACTTGCGCCTAAAGAGCGTGCTCATCGACACAGAAGCATGAGACGTACGATCGTGCATAAAGGCACGCCGCATTTTGTGCTGTGGAGGAGCTTCAAAACGCATGACTTGTATCGTCCGAAGGCATGCATTCGACGCCAGCAGTCATTTTTGCCCTGTTTAAATTTTTCTCAACAGTTCGCTGTTCCTTGTTCTCACCACCGAACTCCCGACGGGTTCATTACACGACAGGACTGAAACCATGATCGATTTCGAGCCGAAGTACATTACGTTCGACTGCTACGGGACGCTGACGAAATTCCGCATGGCCGACATGGCCCGCGAGCTTTATGCCGATCGCCTGCAGGGCGACGACCTCGAGCGATTCGTCAAGTTGTTCGCGGGCTATCGTCGCGACGAAGTGCTCGGTGCGTGGAAGCCGTACCGCGATGTGATTGTCAATTCGGTGCGCCGCGCGTGCGCGCGCGCGAACGTCGAGTTCAGCGAGACCGAAGCCGAGAAGTTCTATCTCGCCGTGCCGACGTGGGGCCCGCATCCGGATGTGCCGGAAGGCCTCTCACGCCTCGCGAAGAAGTACAAGCTCGTGATTCTGTCGAATGCATCGAACGATCAGATTCAGAGCAACGTCGACAAGCTCGGCGCGCCGTTTCATCGCGTGTTCACGGCGCAGCAGGCGCAGTCGTACAAGCCGCGCATGCAAGGCTTCGAGTACATGTTCGATCAACTCGACTGCAATCCGGAAGACGTGCTGCATGTTTCGTCGAGCCTGCGTTACGACCTGATGACCGCGCACGACATGGGCATCAAGCACAAGGCTTTCGTCAAGCGCGGCCATGAGCCGGGCACGCCTTACTACGAATATTACGAAGTGGACACCATCGGCGATCTCGCCGCGCAACTCGGCCTGTAACCGCACCACTTCACCGAGCAATGCCGATGAAACTCGACTCCTACTGGCTCGACACCGCGCCCTCGATGAACTCGGCGTGCGAAGGCCCGCTCGATGGACAGGCCGATGTCGCCGTGATCGGCGGCGGGTTCACGGGCTTGTCGGCGGCGCTCGCGTTGGGTAAGCGCGGCGCTTCGGTCGTGGTGCTCGATGCAGCGCGCATCGGCGGGGGCGCGTCGGGCCGCAATGGCGGGCAGTGCAATACGGGCGTCGCGCAGGACTATGCGGCGCTGCGCTCCCAACTCGGCGTGGAGCGCGCGCAAGGGTGCTATCGCGCATACGCGGCGGCGGTGCAAACCGTGGAGCGTCTGATCCGCGAAGAGAACATCGATTGCGATTACCTCGCGACAGGCAAGCTCAAGCTCGCCGCGAAGCCGCATCATATCGGGCACATCGCGGCGACAGCGGAACTCATTCGCCGCGAAGTCGATCCGGATGTCGATGTGCTCGATCGCGAACAAGTCCGCAACGAAGTGCAATCGGACGCGTTTCACGGCGGCCTGTTGCAGCGTCATGGCGGCCAGATGCACATGGGCAAGTTCGCCGCGGGACTCGCGAAGGCAGCGGCCAGAGAAGGCGCGCGGCTTTACGAGCATGCCGAAGTAATCGCGATTGCAAAGGAAGGCGGTGCATATCGCATCGATTCCAGGCGCGGCACGGTTCGCGCGAAGCAGGTGTTGATTGCGACGGGCCCTTCGAAGCACGGTCCTTTCTCGTGGTACAGGCGAAGGATGGCGCCGGTCGGTTCGTTCATCATCGTGACCGAGCCCTTGCCCGCCGACCGGCTGACGCAACTGATGCCCAACCGCCGCTCGTACACGACCAGCCGCCTGATGCACAACTACTTTCGCGTGACGCCGGACTCGCGGCTGCTGCTGGGCGGCCGCGCACGGTTCACTGCGTCCGAGCGTCCGTCGGACGAGAAGAGCGGTCGCATTCTGCAAGGCAATCTCGCGTCGATCTTCCCGAGTCTCGCGAACGTGCGTATCGACTATTGCTGGGGCGGTCTCGTCGATATCACCGCGGACCGCCTGCCGCGCGCAGGGCAGCACGACGGCATCTACTTTTCGATGGGCTACAGCGGTCACGGGACGCAGATGTCGACGCACATGGGCCAGGTGATGGCCGACGTGATGAACGGCAACGCCGATGCGAATCCGTGGCGCGATTTCGACTGGCCCGCGATTCCCGGCCATACGGGCAAGCCCTGGTTCTTGCCGCTCGTCGGCGCGTATTACTCGATCAAAGACACGTTCTATTGAGAACGGAAGCAACGGAAGCAACGGAAAGGCGGCCCACACCATAACGAAGCCGTCGCACATTCATAGCCCCTCAATCGCGGAGAGAAGTTCATGAGCATTGACAACTCGCCTGAAGCACTCGTCCATGCCGATGCCGGCAGGCGGCTCGAAGAACTGACGCGCCGCGGCGCGTCGCGGCGCAACGTCCTGCGCGCGATGGCCGCGGGCGGGTTGCTGTCGATGACGGGCGCGGGCCTGCTCAGCGCGAGCGGCGCAGCTTTCGCGCAGGACAAGCCGAAGCAGGGCGGCCGCATCCGCGTGGCGACGCAATCGTCCTCCGCCGCGGATACGCTCGATCCCGCGAAGGGCTCGCTCGGCACCGATTACGCGCGCGGATTCATGTTCTACAGCGGTCTCACCGAGCTCGACAACCACCTGGGCGCGAAGATGGCGCTTGCCGAATCGCTCGAGACGAACGACGCGACCGTGTGGGTAGCAAAGCTGCGCAGCGGCGTGCAGTTCCACGACGGCAAGTCGCTCTCGCCGCAGGACGTCATCTATTCGCTGATGCGCCACAAGGACCCGGCGGTCGGCTCGAAAGCCAAGACGCTCGCCGATCAGTTCAAGGAAGTCAAGGCGACTGGCCCCAACGAAGTAACCATCACGCTGACGGGCGCGAATGCGGACCTGCCGGTGATTCTCGCGGACTCGCACTTCCTCATCATCAAGGACGGCACGACGGATTTCAAAACGGCTGTCGGCACAGGTCCGTTCAAGCTGAAGGAATTCGCGCCGGGCGTGCGCACCGTCGGCGTGCGCAACGAGAAGTACTGGAAGCCCGGCATGCCGCACCTGGACGAAGTGGAATTGATCGGGATTGCAGATGAACCTGCGCGCGTGAACGCGCTGATGTCGGGCGACGTGCAGCTCATCAACGCAGTGAGCGCCCGTTCCACCGAACGCATCAAGGGAACGCCGGGCTTCGCGGTGCTGGAAACAAAGACGGGCCAGTACACCGATCTCATCATGCGCGACGACGGCGGCATCACGGGCAATGCGGATTTCCGCCGCGGCATGATGCACCTGATGGATCGCGAGCAGATGCGCAAGACGATTTTCCGCGGCTATGGCGCGATCGGCAACGATCAGCCGATCGATCCGAGCAACAAGTACTACATGGCCGGCCTGCCGCAGCGCACGTTCGATCCGGAGAAGGCGAAGTTCCACTTTCAGAAGGCGAAGGTCGGCAATACGCCCATTCAGCTTTACGCATCGCCGGCGGCGGAAGGCTCCGTCGAAATGGCGGTGCTGATGCAGCAAGTCGCGCCGCAAGCCGGCATCAATCTGCAGGTCGTGCGCGTGCCGTCCGACGGTTACTGGTCGAATCACTGGATGAAGCATCCGCTCGGCTTCGGCAACATCAATGCGCGGCCGAGCGCGGACGTCATCTTTACGCAGTTCTTCAAGTCAGATGCACCGTGGAACGAAGCGAACTGGAAGAGCGCGCAATTCGATCAGCTGCTCGTCGCGGCACGCGGCGAGCCGGACGATGGCAAGCGCAAGAAGATCTACGGCGACATGCAGGAACTGGTCCACAAGGACGGCGGCGTCGGCATTCCGATGTTCCAAAGCTCGCTCGATGCGCACACCACGAAGCTGAAGGGCCTGGGCGGCATTCCGCTCGCTGGCCTAATGGGGTGGATGTTCGCGGAGAACGTGTGGCTCGAATCTTGAGCGTCATCTGGCAGCGGACGCGCGCCGTGTCTTCGATACGGCGCGCGATATCAACCCTTGGAACGAGAGGCGATATCCGATGAAAGTTCACGCGCAACGACTCGTCGCCGCGCGCCTCGGCCTCGCGCTGCTGACGCTTTTGATCGTGTCGATGATCGTATTCGGCATCACCGGTCTCTTGCCGGGCGATGCCGCACAGCAGGCGCTCGGCCAGGCAGCCACGCCCGAACAGGTCGAAGCACTGCGGCATCAGTTCGGTCTCGATCAACCCGCCGTCACGCGCTATGTGCAATGGCTCGTGCACGTGGTGTCGGGCAACTTCGGCACGTCTCTGTCGAACAATTTGCCGGTCAGTGAACTGATCGCGACGCGCCTGCCTAATTCGCTCGTGCTCGCGGGGCTGACGGCGCTCGTCTCCGTGCCGCTCGCGCTGACCATCGGCATTCTCTCTGCGATGTATCGCGGCTCGCTCCTGGATCGCACGCTGAACGTGCTCACGCTGTCGACGGTCGCGGTGCCCGAGTTCCTCGTCGCGACGATCGCGGTGCTGATCTTCGCGGTGAAGCTGCGCTGGCTGCCGGCGCTCTCCTATCTGTCGGACGTGTCGTCGTTCGGTGCGCTCTTGCGCACTTACGCGATGCCAGTGATGACGCTCTGCTGCGTAATCGTCGCGCAGATGGCCCGCATGACACGCGCGGCGGTGCTCGATCAGCTCAACGCGTCGTATGTGGAGATGGCCGTGCTGAAGGGCGCATCGCCGATGCGCGTGGTCTTGCGTCATGTGCTGCCGAACACCATAGGGCCGATCGCGAATGCGGTGGCGCTCTCGCTGTCGTATCTGTTCGGCGGCGTGGTGATCGTCGAGTCCATCTTCAACTATCCCGGCCTTGCGAGCCTGATGGTGGATGCCGTCACCAACCGCGACATGCCGCTCGTGCAGGGCTGCGTGATGGTGTTTTGCGCCGCGTATCTCGCGCTCGTACTCATCGCCGATCTGGCTCAGATCGTGTCCAACCCGAGGCTGCGTCAACGATGAACCGGAACGTCTCTTCTCACGCCACGACCGTGCTGTACGACCAACCGTCCGCCGATACGCCGCCCGAGCCAGCGCCCGCGGCCGTCAGGCGCAGTGCGTTCAGCCGCCTCGTGCATCGCTTCTCCGTGCTCGGCCTGATCGGTCTTGCAATCGTCGTGTTCTGGCTCGCGGTCGCGTTCATCGGGCCGGTCATCGCGCCGTACAAGGGCGGGGCGTTCACGTCGACGGAAATCTTCGCGTCCTACAGCGCGGCGCATCTGCTCGGCACCGACTATCTGGGCCGCGACATGCTGAGCCGCATTCTCTACGGCACGCAATACACGGTGGGCCTCGCGCTGGCCGCCACTGTCGCGGCGAGCGTGATCGGCACGTTCTTCGGGCTGATCGCCGCCGTGTCCGGCCGATGGATCGATGAAGTGCTGAGCCGTCTCTCCGATGCGCTCATCTCGATCCCGAGCAAGATACTTGCGCTCGTCGTGATCGCGGCATTCGGCTCGTCCATTCCGATGCTGATGACTGTGGCCGCGCTCGCCTATATCCCAGGCGCGTTCCGCATCTCGCGCTCGCTCGCGGTCAACATCATGACGCTCGAATACGTGCAGGTGGCGAAGGCGCGCGGCGAGAAGCTGTTCTATATCGCGCGCGTCGAGGTGCTGCCCAACATGATTCATCCGATGCTCGCGGACTTCGGCCTGCGCTTCGTGTTCATCGTGCTGCTGCTGTCGGGCCTGAGCTTTCTCGGCCTCGGCGTGCAGCCGCCGAATGCAGACTGGGGATCGCTCGTGCGCGAGAACATCGGCGGTCTTTCGGAAGGCGCGCCCGCAGTGCTGATGCCGGCGGTCGCCATCGCGACGCTTACCGTCGGCGTGAATCTGCTGATCGACAGCCTGCGTCGTCACGGCGCGCGTTCGCAAGGAGGCGGCAAATGACCGCGAACATGATCGAAGTAAAAGGCTTGCGCGTGGTCGCGGGCAGCGCCCCCGATGCGGTCGTCGAGATCGTGAAGGGCGTCGACTTCACGGTGAAGAAGGGCGAAGTGCTCGCGCTGATCGGCGAGTCGGGTTCGGGCAAGACGACGATTGCGCTGGCGCTGCTCGGCCATGCGCGCGCAGGGTGTTCGATTGCAGGCGGCTCGGTGAAGATCGGCGATGTCGATGTTCTCTCGCTCGGCGAGAAGGGCCGCCGCGCGTTGCGTGCGCGTACCGTCGCGTATGTTGCGCAGAGCGCATCGGCGGGCTTCAATCCGGCGCGCACGATCATGGATCAGGTGACCGAGCCCGCGCTGCTGCACAAGCTGATGACACCCGCTGCCGCACGTCTGAAAGCCGTCGGTCTGTTTCGTTCGCTCGCGTTGCCGAACCCTGAAGGGATTGGGGATCGCTATCCGCATCAGGTATCGGGCGGACAGCTTCAACGTGTGATGGCGGCCATGGCGCTGATCACCGATCCCGCTGTCGTCGTGTTCGACGAGCCGACCACCGCGCTCGACGTGACCACGCAGATCGAAGTGCTCGCCGCCTTCAAGGGCGTGGTGCGCGAACTCGGCACGACGGCGGTGTACGTATCGCACGATCTGGCTGTCGTCGCGCAAATGGCGGATCGCATCGTCGTCCTGAATGGTGGACGCGTGCGCGAAAACGGCGCGACCGCTCAGGTGCTCGATGCGCCCGTCGACGACTACACGCGCCAGTTGCTTGGCGCCACGCGCCGTCCCGAAGTCCATCTCGACGCCCCGCACGCCGCGAAAGAGACGCCGCTGCTCGAGATACGCAACCTGAGCGCGGGCTATGGCCGCGTCGATGCGAACGGCGTGCCCGCCGTGCGCGTGCTCGATGAAGTGAGCCTCAAGATTGCACGCGGCGCTACGCTCGGCGTGATCGGTGAATCGGGATCGGGCAAGACGACGCTCGCGCGCGTGATCGCGGGTCTCGTCGACCGCGCGCGCGGCGACGTGCTGCTCGACGGCAAGCCGTTGCCCGCAAAGCTGTCGGAGCGCACGCTGGATCAGTATCGCCGTGTACAGATCGTCTTTCAGAACGCCGATACCGCGCTGAATCCCAGTCGCACCATCGCGGATATCCTTGCGCGGCCGATGAACTTCTATCACGGCTTGCGCGGCGCGGCGGCGCAAAAGCGCATGCTCGAACTGCTGGATCTCGTGAAGCTGCCGGCATCCATCGCGAAGCGTCAGCCGGGCGGTTTGTCGGGCGGACAGAAGCAGCGCGTGAATCTCGCGCGCGCGCTCGCGGCCAATCCCGAACTCATTCTCTGCGATGAAGTGACGTCCGCGCTCGATACGGTCGTCGGCGCCGCGATCCTCGATCTGCTCGCCGAACTGCGCCGCGAGCTACACGTGTCGTACATGTTCATCAGCCACGACATATCGACGGTGCGGGCCATCTGCGACGACGTCATCGTGCTGTATGCGGGGCAGTGCGTCGAAGCGGGCCAGCGCGATGCGCTTTCGCATCCGCCGTATCACCCCTACACCGGCTTGCTCGTGGATTCCGTGCCCGCGCTGCGTCCTGGCTGGCTCGATTCGCGACGCGCGACGGCGCTCGCGACATTGCCCGCGATGGGCCCGGAAAGCGATGCGCCCGAACTGTGCAGCTTCCGCTCGCGCTGCGCCGCGCGCATCGACGGTCAGTGCAACGTCACGCCGCCCGCGAAGAAGACGCTTCCATCGGGCGCGCAGATTCTGTGTCATCACAGCGCGGAGGATCTCGCGCGCATGCAGACTCCTGAAACGGTGACGGCATGAGCGGGCGTTTCGTGAGAGTCGCGGAGCAGGGGCGCGCAACGTTCGTCGTCCTGATCGATGGCCGGCCTGCGCTGGCAGCGGAAGGCGACACGTTGATGGTCGCGTTGCTCACATCGCAGGATGCGTTGCGCGACTCGGAGTTCGGCGATGGCCGCCGCGCCGGATTCTGCGTGATGGGCGCGTGCCAGGATTGCTGGGTGTGGACGGCGGATGGCGAGCGCGTGCGCGCATGCACCACGCCAGCGGTCGAAGGCATGTCGATCGTGACGCGAATCGCGCAAACGGAGGGCCTATGGCCGCGACTGTAATCGTGATCGGCGCGGGACCGGCGGGTGTGCGTGCGGCGCAGGCGCTCGTCGAAGCGGGCTTGCGTCCGGTCGTGGTCGATGAAGGCATGCGCGATGGCGGGCAGATTTATCGTCGTCAGCCGGACGGCTTCAGGCGCACGTATGACACGCTCTATGGGACCGAAGCGGAACGCGCGCGTGCATTGCATGCAGCGTTCGATGCCTTGCGTGCGAACATCGACTACGTGCCCGATACGCTCGTGTGGAACATCGAGCCGAACGCAGTGCATGTGGTGAGCGGTGCACGTCATCGCAAGCTCGTGTTCGATGCGCTCGTCATTTGCAGCGGCGCGACGGATCGGCTGATGCCGGTTCCCGGCTGGCATCATGCGGGCGCGTACAGCCTGGGCGGGGCACAGGTCGCGTTGAAATCGCAGGGCTGTGCGATCGGCTCGCGCGTCGTGATGATGGGCACGGGTCCGCTGCTCTATCTCGTCGCCGCGCAATACGTGAAGGCGGGCGCGACCGTCAGCGCAGTGCTCGATACATCGACGTTCCTGCAACGCGTGCGGGCGTTGCCGCAACTGCTCGCGATCCCATCGACGTTGAAGAAGGGCGTCGCGTTGATGCGCGTGCTCGAGGATGCGCGGGTGCCGGTTCATCGCGGCATTACGCCGGTCGCCATCGAAGGAACGAATGAGAACGGCGTGCAGAGCGTGAGCGTGAAGCAGGCGAACGGCGCGACGCTGCAAGTACCCTGCGATGCGGTTGCGCTCGGCTATCACCTTCGTCCCGAGACTCAGCTTGCAGACCTCGCCGGCTGCGCGTTCCGCTTCGATCACGATTTGCAGCAATGGCTTCCCGTCGCCGATGAAGACGGCCGCAGCAGCGTGAAGGGCGTCTATCTCGCAGGCGATGGCGCGCGCGTGCGCGGCGCGGATGCGGCCGAACGCGCGGGACGTCTCGCGGCGCTGGCCGCGTTAAAGGATATCGGCGTGGCGCGCAACGAGGACGAAGTCGACCGGCTGCGCATGCAATTGCAGCGCTTCACGCGCTTCGCGGCGGGCTTGCGCACCGCGTTTCCATGGCCTGCGCGATTCGCCGCCGCATTGCCCGACGACACCATCGTCTGTCGATGCGAAGCGATCACCGCAGGCGAATTGCGGCGCGTCGTGAACGAGATGGGCGCGACCGAGGCGAATCGTGCGAAGGCGTTTTCACGCGTCGGCATGGGCCGATGCCAGGGCCGCTTCTGCGCACATGCAGGCGCCGAAGTCATCGCAGCAGAGGCGCGCGTGCCCCTCGAAGCCGTGGGCCGTCTGCGCGGACAAGCGCCCGTCAAGCCGCTGCCGATGGCGGTCACGACGCAAGAGGACATGGAGACGAGCGAATGAGCGATCGGGCCGATGTAATCGTGATCGGCGGGGGCATCGTCGGCACGACGACCGCATTCTTTCTGCGCCGCCGCCAGCGATCGGTGATTCTTCTCGAACGCGGCCTGACGGGGCAGCAGGCAAGCGGCGTGAACTTCGGCGGCGTGCGCCGGCAAGGACGCGCGCTCGCCCAGCTCGGGATGTCGAATCGCGCGCTCGAAACGTGGCGGCGTTCGCGTGAATTGCTGGGCGAGGATGTCGAGTTCATGCCGTCGGGCCATACGCGCGTGTGCTATCACGCGCACGACGCGGAATATTTTCATCGCTATGCCGCCGAAGCGCGCGACCATGGCCTCGATCTCGAAGTGCTGGACGGCGCGGCGGTGTTCAAGCGCTTCCCGCATATCGGCCGCGACGTGCTCGCGGCATCGGTCTCGCCCTTCGATGGTCATGCGAATCCGCGTCTTGCCGCGCCTGCATTCGGACGCGCGGCGTCGCGGCTGGGAGCGCGCATCGTCGAGAACACGGAAGTCGTGCGTATCGAGAAGGAAGCAGGCGGCTTTCGCGTGGAGAGCGCAACCGGCAGCATCTATCGCGCGGAACAAGTGCTGGTCTGCGCCGGCGCGTGGGCCAATACACTCTCGACGCAAGCCGGTGAGCCGGTGCCGCTCGTCGCGCGCGGTCCGCAAATGGCCGTGACCGAGCCTGTGCCGTACGCGCTCGGCGCGTCGATGGGTGTCTATTCGTCGATCCGGCAAGAGAGCGTCTATTACAGGCAGGTGGCGCGCGGCAATATCGTGCTGGGGGGCGGCCCGCCCGGTCCCGCCGATACGCTCGCGCGGCGCGCATCCGTGTTGCCCGAGAACACCGTCGCGCAGATGGCGCAGTTCCTTCGCATGGTGCCCGCCATGCGGCCGCTGCATGTGATTCGCGTATGGAGCGGCGTGGAAAGCTACCTGCCGGATTCGGAGCCGGTCATCGGCCCGAGTGCGAAAGTCGATGGCTTGTTCTATGCGTTCGGCTTCAGCGGATCGGGTTTTCAGATCGGGCCGGGCGTCGGCGAAACGCTTGCCGAGCTGCTCGATACGGGCAGCACGCCCATCGATCTTTCGTCGTTCTCCATCAGACGATTTCAACGCACGTCGGCGACGCACGCCGAGACGGTCACTTCCGAGACTTCGCCATGAGCCAAGCCAATCTGGTCGACGCAATCGCTTACATCGAAAACAATTTCGACAAGACCGTGAGTCTCGCGCAACTCGCGGACCTGTCGGCGTTGAGCGTATCGCGCTTTGCGACCGTGTTTCGCGAGCAGTTCGGGCTATCGCCCTACAAGTATCTGTGCGAGCTGCGCGTGCGCCGCGCGCAGACCTTGTTGCTCGCGGGCGTGCCGGGATCGGTCGTCGCGACCGAAGTGGGCTTCTTCGATCAAAGCCATCTCGCGCGGCATTTCAAGCGTCTCACCGGAATGACGCCGAGCGCGTTCATAGAGCGCACGCGCGAAAAAGCGCGTTCAGCCCAGTTCGATGCCGGTCTGGTGAAGCGCGTCGCGCAAGCCGAGCCGCGGGTAAGCGCTTTCGACCGTGCGCAGGTCGCTTGATGCTTCCTGGATGATCCACTCGCGCACGTCCGCGACAATGGGCCTCACGGGCCGGTTGGGCGGCGTAAGCAGACAACAGCGCCGGCTGGTCACGAGCAGCTCTTCTTCAGCCGGCACGAGCGCGCCTTGCGCGAGCCAGTGCGATGTCACGTTGAGCCAGCCGAGCGCAATGCCTTGACCGAGCAGGGCCGCCTGCACGACGATCGCATAGTCGTTGAAGCGCAGCATGCCGGCCGCATGGCGTTCCTTCGAAGCGAATGCATGAAAACGCTCGTGCCAGCCGCGCTCTTCGTCGTCCATCACGATGACCGTATCGCCGTGCGCGCGCGCCGCTTGCGTCCTTGCAAGCTCGTCGTAACGCGGGTTGCACACCGGCAGCAGCATTTCGGGCATCACGAGCACGGCGTTCTCGTCGATCTCGTCGTCGTGCAGGAAGCGCATGCCGAGGTCGACATCGACGAGCGGTCCGCCTATGCGCCCCGATATCAATTGAAAGCGCAAGTCGATGGAAGGAAACGCCTCGTTGAGACGGCTCATGCGCGGCATCAGCCAGTGCGTGGTGAGCCCCGTGGACACCGACAACGTGACGGTCTCGATGCCCGTCGCGCGCGCTTCGATTTCGCGTATCGCGCTTTCTATGCCGCTAAAGCCCTCCGATATCTTCCGATACAGAATCTCGCCGCTTTCCGTCAGTTCAATGCCACCCCGCACGCGCTCGAAAAGCCGCACGCCGATATGGTCCTCCATGCGCGCGAGCATGCGGCTGACCGCGGGCTGGCTCACATATAACTCTTGCGCGGCGCGCGTGAAGTTGCCGCAGCGCGCCGCCGCTTCGAACACGAAGAGCGCATTGGCGCTAGGCAGTTTTCTTCGGAGACTGGGCATGACTTCATGTTATGCCCGATCCAACAATTTTGGAATTGCCGTCAAAAACATCGCGACTTAGTATTTTCCCAACCTCTCTCTCTTGGACGAGACGAACGCCATGGACGCACGCGCTAAAACCGGAGTGTCGATCAGGTCCGCCACGAGGCGCTATGGCGCGGTGACTGCGCTCGACGACGTGTCGCTCGATATCGCGCCTGGCGAATTCGTCTCGCTGCTCGGGCCTTCGGGTTCGGGCAAGACGACGCTGCTCGGCATTCTCGGCGGCTTCGTGCAGCCGACATCGGGCAGCGTGTGGGTAGGCGAACGTGACATTACATTCGCGCCGCCGCATAAGCGGAACATCGGCATCGTCTTCCAGAACTACGCGCTCTTTCCGCACATGACGGTCGGCGAGAACGTCGCGTTCTCGCTGCGCGCGCGTCGCGAGCCGAAGTCGACATGGTCCAGGCGCGTCGCCGATGCCCTCGCGATGGTCGAACTCAAAGGCTATGAAAACCGCGGCATCCATCAGCTTTCGGGCGGGCAGAAGCAGCGCGTCGCGCTTGCACGCGCGATCGTCTTCGAGCCGCAACTGATTCTGATGGACGAACCGCTCTCCGCGCTCGACAAACAGTTGCGCGAGACCATGCAGATCGAATTGCGCAGGCTGCATCGCCAGCTCGGCGCGACCATCATCAACGTGACGCACGATCAGCGCGAGGCGCTCACGATGAGCGATCGCGTCGCGGTGTTGAGAGACGGCCGGCTCGTACAGATCGATACGCCCGAGCGTCTCTATGACCGCCCGTGCGACGCGTTTGTCGCGAGCTTCATCGGCGAAGCGACGATGCTCGACGTCACGCGCGCCGGCGACGATGCCGTGAAGCTCGGCGACACGATTCTGCGCACGGCGCACCCGTTGCCGCGCGCGCAGAAACTGTTGCTCGCAGTGCAGACGGAGAAGCTCGTCATCGACGGCGAGAATCGTCATGCGAATGCAAACCGGCTCTCATGCCGCGTCACGGAAGTGCTGTATCAGGGCGAAAGCCTGCGTGTGTTCGCGGCCCTGGCCGACGGCACCGCGATCAGCCTTCGTCAGCCGGGCGGTCACGATGCCCGCAAGCGCATCCCCGCGCCGGGCGCATCGATGACCGTGGCGCTCGATCCGCAAGACACGATCGTGGTCGCGGCCTGATCTCCATCCACCGCCTGTGCACGGGCGATTCCGACTGTCAACTTAGCGATGCAACCCGTAGAGGATGAAGCAATGAAGCTCACCGATTTCAAGGTCCTGACGTTCGATGTCGTCGGTACGCTGATCAACTTCGAGAAGGGCGTGCTGGATTCCGTGCGCCGGCTCGGCGGCGCAAAAGCGAAAGACCTCACCGACGATCAGATTTTCGAGCCGTACATGGAGGGGCGCGCGAAGCATCCCGGCCGCTCGAGCCATGCCATGTCGAATGTGTATCTGCATCTCGCGGGAAAGTTAGGCCTCCCTGACGATGCGCAATCCGCCGCGGCATTCCAGCGCGACGTGCTCGAATGGCCTGCCTTCGAAGACTCCGTCGCGGCCTTGAAGCGACTGCGCAAGCATTTCCGTCTCGTCGCGATGACGAATGCCGATCGCGTCGCGTTGTCCGCGTACGCCCATACGCTCGGCGATCCGTTCGACGACACCGTATGTTGCGATGAAACCGGCGTAGCGAAGCCCGATCCGCAATTCTTCGCCTATAACCGTGGACGTCAGGCCGCGTTCGGCTACAAGTTCGAAGAGATTCTGCACACGGCGCAGAGCCAGTATCACGATATCGGCATCGCGACGAAGCTCGGCTATGCGACGTGCTGGATCGAACGGCGTCAGGGCATGAATGGCTTCGGCGCGACGCCCGTGCCCGAGACCGTGACCGAACCGACGTGGAAGTTCGCGACGCTTGCGGCACTCGCGGATGCCGTCGACGACGAAGTACGCGTCGCTGCCTGACCATGCGCGCCCCGTCCGCTCCGCTTCGCCCGCAACCCGAAACGCTCTGGCGAGCGATGGCCGCGCGCGTGCCCACGTCCGGCGCGCCGGTCAGCACGGGTGCGCCGTTGACACGCGATGTCGATGTGGAAGTGGCCATCGTCGGCGCGGGCTACTCGGGCTTGAGCGCTGCATATGCGCTGAAAAAACGCGGTGTCGAATGCGCGGTGATCGATGCGAATCCGATCGGCTGGGGCGCAAGCGGGCGTAATGGCGGCGTCGTGTCGTCGAAGTTTCGCGTCTCGTTTCCGGCAATCGCGAGCGCGCACGGCATTGACATGGCCAAGCGCATGCATCGGCTCGCGCACGATGGCGTGCGCACCGTCGAAGCGCTCGTCGAGGAGTTCGGGCTCGAACGCGCGCGCCTCGAACTGACCGGCAGCTTGCGTTGCGCGCATACCGAGCGTGCGCTCATGTCGATTTGCGCCGAAGCGGACTGGTTGCGCACATCGCTCAACGATACGTCGATGACCGTGCAGTCGCGCGAGGAAGTGGCGCATGAGACGGGATCGGCGGGCTTCGTCGGCGGCGTGTTGAGCGCCGATGCGGGCACCATCCTGCCGCTCGAATATGTGCGCGGCATCGCGGCTGGCTTGACCGCGCGCGGCGTGCCTATCCATGAATCGACGCCGGTCGTCGAAATGGCGCGCATGAAGAACGGCCGGGTGCATCTGCGCGCGCCGGGTGGAAGCATTCGCGCGAAGCAGGTCATCGTCGCGACGAACGCGTACTCCAATCTCACCGGTGCCACCGCTTCGTATCACCGTGAGCTGGTGCCGTTCAGAAGCGCGATGATCGCGACCGCGCCACTGCCGCGCGATCTCGACGCGCAACTCATGGTCAATCGTCGCAGCTATACCGAGACGCGGCGCATGATGAAGTGGTTCCGCAAGGTCGATGGCCGCATGCTCTTCGGCGGACGCGATGCGTTCGGCAAGGAAGGCGAGGCGACCGGCTTCGATGCGCTGCAGCGGGCGATGGTCGCGCTCTTTCCGCAATTGAAGGACGTGGCGGTGGAGTATCGCTGGTCGGGCTATGTCGGCATGACGTTCAATGCGTTGCCGCACGTGGGCCGAAGCGACGAGGCCACGACGTTTTGCCTGGGCTATAACGGCGCGGGCGTCGCGATGGCGAGTCTCATCGGTCAGCACGCGGCCGCGCTCGCGCTCGGCGAAACGCCGGAGCTTGCACTGCTCGCGCAGAACGGTCTGCGGCCGGTGCCCTTTCATACGCTGCGCGCGCCGGGTGTGAGGCTCGTCGCCGCGTGGTATCAGTTTCTCGACGCCGTAGGTGCATGATGACGACAGCCAGACGGATACTCCAGGACACCGCCGTGACGCATGCCTCGACGCTCGACCCCACGGTGCGCCACCAACGCCGCGAAGACCGCGCGATGCTGCTGTTGATGGCCCCCGCGCTGCTCGTCGTGATCGTGCTGCTCGTTGCGCCGCTCGCATGGCTTTCGTGGCAATCGTTCATGCACGATGGCGCGTTCTCGCTCGTGAACTACAAGCGCGTCTTCACGGGCGCTTATCTCGACACCTTCTTGCTGACGTTCAAGCTCAGTTTCATCGTGACCGTCGTCACGTTGCTGCTCGGCTATCCGGTAGCGTACTTCGCGGCGTCGATATCGCCCCGATGGAGCGCGCTCGTGCTCGGCATGGTGATCCTGCCGTTCTGGACCAGCGTGCTCGTGCGCACGTATGCGTGGCTCGTGCTGTTGCAGCGCACCGGTCTCATCAACAAGGCGCTGCTCGGCATGGGCCTGATCGATCGCCCGTTGCAGCTTTCGTATAACCAGTTCGGCACGATCATCGCGATGGTGCACATTCTCCTGCCGTTCATGGTGCTGCCGCTTTTCTCGGCGATGCAGAAGATCGCGCCGAATCTCTCGCAAGCGGGCGCGAGCCTCGGTGGATCGCCGCTGCATGTGTTCCTTCGCGTGTTCCTGCCGCTTTCGATGAGCGGCGTGCTCGCGGGCGTGACGCTCGTCTTCGTGCTGTGTCTCGGCTTCTACATCACGCCGGAGCTGATGGGCGGCGGCAAGTCGATGATGGTCTCGATGATCGTGAGCCGCAACGTCGAGATCTACAACAGCTGGGGCGCGGCGAGTTCGGTGAGCGTGGTGCTGCTCATCTGCGTGTTCGCGGTCTTCTATGCGGTGACGCGCGTGATTCCGCTCGAAAAGACACTGGGAGCGAAATGATGGAGACGAGCAATACATGGTCGTTCGGGCGCGTGACGCTCGGCGCATCGGTGATGCTGATTCTCGCGTTCCTGATGATTCCAGTGGTGATCGTCGTGCCGCTTTCCTTCTCCGATGCGCGCTTTCTCACGTTCCCGCCGCCTGCATATTCGCTGCGCTGGTATCACGCGTTCTTCGACAACCCCGCATGGATCGATGCAGCCAGGACGAGCTTCGCGGCGTCCGCCTGTGCGGCGTTGATCGCGACACCTATCGGCATCGCGGCGGCGTACGGCATTCAGTACGGATCGCACCCGTCGTTGCGATACCTGCGTCCGCTCCTGATGCTGCCGCTGATGGTGCCGATCATCATCGTCGCCGTCGGCGTGTTCTTCGTCTTCACGCAGCTGGGCTATGTGAACACGCTCGGCGGGCTCGTCATCGCGGATACGATGCTCGGCCTGCCGTATGTGCTGATCTCCGTGGGCGCGGACTTGCGGACCTTCGATCGCACCCAGGAGATGGTCGCACGCAGTCTCGGCATGAACCGCTTTCGCGCGTTCATGGCGGTCACGCTGCCGCAGATCAAGGCGAGCGTGATTTCCGGCGCGGTCTTCGTGTTCATTCAGGCGCTCGATGAAACCGTGGTCGCGCTGTTCATTTCAGGCGGCAACAATCAGACGCTCACGCGCCGCATGTTCGTCACGTTGCGCGATGAAATCGATCCGACCATAGCGGCCATCAGCACGATGTTGACGGCCCTGACCTTGTGCCTCGTGATGATCGTCGTCGTGAGCCGGCGTTCTTCTTCCACGGCGCGAGCCTGAACATTCGAGCCCTCGAAACATGCGACATTTGCAGCAGTTCTACATTGATGGCGAATGGGTCGATCCTTCCGGCGACAGGCGTCTGCCGGTCATCGACCCTTCGACGGAAGAGACGATAGGCGAAGTCGCGCTCGGCGATACCCGCGATGTGGATCGCGCGGTGGCGGCCGCACGCCGTGCATTCGCATCGTTTGCCGCGACGCGCGTCGACGAGCGCGTCGCGATACTCGATCGTCTGCTCGATGCGTATCTCGCGCGTTACGAAGAGATGGCCGACATCATCATGCGCGAGATCGGCGCGCCGAAGAAGCTCGCACATGCGTGGCAGGCGGGTCTCGGCAAGCGGCATATCGAAGAGACGCTGCGCACGGTCGCGCGTTTCGAGTGGCAGCGCATGAAAGGCTCGACGCTCATCAATCACGAAGCGGTCGGCGTGGCCGCGCTCATCACGCCGTGGAACTGGCCGATTAATCAGATAGTGTGCAAGGTTGCGCCCGCGCTCGCGGCAGGCTGCACGGTGGTCCTGAAGCCAAGCGAAGTGTCGCCCATGAACGCGTTACTGTTCGCTGAAATCGTCGATGCAGCGGGCGTGCCCAAAGGCGTGTTCAATCTCGTGAACGGCGATGGCCCGACTGTCGGCGCGGCGCTCTCCGAACATCCGGACGTGGACATGGTGTCCTTCACCGGCTCGACGCGCGCGGGCATCGAAATAGCGAAGCTCGCCGCGCCGACGGTGAAGCGCGTGCATCAGGAACTCGGTGGCAAGTCCGCGAACATCCTGCTCGACGATGCCGATTTCGAAGCAGCGGTGACATCGGGCGTGAACGCGTGCTTCAGCAACAGCGGTCAGTCGTGCAACGCGCCGACGCGCATGCTCGTGCCCGCATCGCGTCACGATGAAGCGGTGGAGATCGCAGCGCGAGCGGCTCGGCAGCATCGCGTCGGCCCGGCCGATGCATCGGATACGACGATGGGTCCCGTCGTCAGCGATGTTCAATACGGGCGGGTGCAGCAGCTGATCGCAATCGGCATCAGTGAAGGCGCGGCGTTGATCGCGGGCGGCCCCGGACGTCCCGATGGACTCGTTCGCGGATACTACGTGAAGCCGACGGTGTTCGCGAACGTGCATCCATCGATGACGATTGCGCGTGAGGAAATCTTCGGGCCCGTGCTCGCGATCATGCCGTATCGCGACGAGGACGAGGCCGTTGCTATCGCCAACGACACGCCGTATGGCCTCGCGGCCTACGTGCAATCGAAGGACCAGGAACGCGCGCGCAACGTCGCGATGAAAATGCGCGCGGGCAGCGTCTATGTGAACTATCCGGCGTGGGATCCTGGCTCGCCGTTCGGCGGTTACAAGCAATCGGGCAACGGACGCGAGTACGGCGAGTGGGGACTGGAGGCGTTTCTCGAGGTGAAGGGCATCGTGGGCTACGGCGCGTAGTTCGCCGCATGCGCTGTCGGTTCCGCTTGCGGCGCGCGGCGTAACGCATCGGCGACGCGCTCCGCGATCATGATCGTCGGCACATTCGTGTTCGCGCATGGAATCGACGGCATCAGCGATGCGTCGCATACATGCAAGCCATCCACGCCGTAGACTGCGCCGCTCGAATCGGTGACGGCGTATCTGTCGCTCGAAGAACCCATGCGGCACGTGCCCGACGGATGCCATGTTCCACCAACCGAGCGCATGACGAACGCGGTCAATGCGTCGTCGTCATCGAGCAGCTTGTCGATGGTCACGCCTTGCGTTACGACGCTCTGGATCAGCGCGTGGCGCAACGGGCCTGCCACATCGAGCAATGCGCTCAATGCGCCGCGTTGCAGTGCGTTCCACTTGCCGGGCACCGCGACGGCCGCCACGCGCGGCGAATAGCTCGACGGAAAGACGACATCGCGATGCGCTTTCAGAACCGATGCGCCGAAGCGCAACGCGAGCTTCAATCGTTCGAGATCGCGCGAATCGGAGAGCATCGCGAAATCGACATTGGGTTCATCGAGTGCATTGACCGACGTCAGCGTCACGCGCCCCCGCGAATACGACTTGTTGACCCAGAAGAAGATCGTCCCCAGACGATAGCCTACCGAATGCCACCCCGAGCGCGAAAGGATGGCGCCGTGCATGTCGCCAGGAACGGTATCGGGCAGGCTTGACGAGAAACGCACGATGGCCTGTTCGTGATGTTCATCGGGGAACGGCGTGCGCGAGGTCCGCGGCAGGAATGCGGATACCGCAATCGACGGATGCTCCATCAAATTGCGGCCCACGCCAGGCCGATCCGCAAGCACATCGATGCCGAGCGCGGCGAGTTCTTCCGCCGGCCCGATGCCGCTTCTCATCAGCAATGCGGGACTATGAATCGCGCCTGCCGATACGATCACGCGCCGCGCTTGCAGGTGGTGACGCGTTCCGTCTGCGCGAACGATGCGCGCGCCGATCGCCCGTCGGCCATCGAACAGAATGCGTTCGACCGCTTCGTCCGTGTGTATCGTGAGGTTGGGACGCGCGCGGGCCGCATCGTCGAGATAGCAGACCGAAGTCGGGATGCGTTCGCCTTTTGCGCTCACCGCGATAGAACCGATGAACGTGCCGTCCTGCCACGGCCCGTTCTGATCGTCGTGCATCGCGTAACCGCGATCCGCAAGCGAAGCAAGCACCGCGCGCACGAACGGCGAGATGCGCGAGCGCGGTGTGCGTTGAACGCGCAACGGCCCATCGCTGCCGTGAAGATCGCCGCTGAAATCGCAGTCCGATTCGAGCTTGCGGAAGTAGGGCAGGCACGTCTCCCAGTTCCAGCCCGACGCGCCGAGCGCTTCCCATTCGTCGTAATCGGCGGGCGAACCGCGATTGGCCATCAGCGCGTTGATGGCTGAGCCGCCGCCCAGCAAGCGCGCCTGTTCATAGCGCCGCAACGGGGCGCGCGTGCTCATGCGGGCTTTCAACGCTTGCCAGATGTTGCGCGTGTCGAGATACGCGCGGCCCGGATAGCGGCTGCGGATCGCATCGGGCATCGTCTGCGCGGAGATATCGCGGCCCGCTTCGACGAGGCACACGCGCGCACTCGCATCTTCGGAAAGACGCGCGGCCAGCACGCAGCCGGCCGAGCCGCCGCCCAGGATCAGATAGTCGAACACGTCGGAACGCCGGCGGGCGCGAGCCGCGTCATTGCATGAACTTGAGCCAGCGCGCCTTCGCCTGAATGCCCGGCTCGGAGGCCCACCATTCCTCGGACATCAATGCCTGTTTCGCGGCGTTGGCCGGCGCACTCGGCAACTCGGCCGCGCGCTTGTCGGTGATCTTGCCCGTCTTGAATGCAGCGGGATTACCCGGACCGTAATCGATATAAAGCGGAAGGTTGGCCTGCAATTCCGGCGATACGGCCGCGTTCACGAAGCGCACGGCGTCGCTGAGATTCGGCGCGTTCTTGAGGATGCAAAGCTGCGTGTTCTGCAGGATGCCGTCGTTGAAGGTGAACGCGACATCGGGGTCGTCCTTCATCACGGCGCTTGCGCGGCCGTTCCAGATCATCGTCATGTCGACTTCGCCGTCATGCAGCAACTGCGCGGACTGGCCGCCCGATGTCCACCATACCGTGATATGCGGCTTGATCTCTTCGAGCTTCTTGAACGCGCGATCCACATCGAGCGGATAGAGCTTGTCGCGCGCGACGCCATCGGCCATCAGCGCGGCTTCGAGCACGGTGGTGGGATCGTTGCGCAGCGCGCGCGTGCCGGGAAAGTTCTTCACGTCCCAGAAGTCTTTCCAGCTTTGCGGCACTTTCTTGAGCGTCTTCTTGTTATAGCCGATGACGGTCGAATAGAACTCGTAAGGCACCGAATAAGGCGTGCGGTATTTCTCGGGAATGGTGGCGGCATTCGGCATCTTCGAGAAATCGAGCTTCTCCAGCAGCCCCTCGCGCCCGCCGCGCAGACAGTTCGAGGTCGGTGTATCGACGACGTCCCAAATCGGCTTGCCGGTCGCGCCTTGCGCCTTGATTTGCGGCCACGCATCCGGAATGCTGTCCTGATTGATGGTGATGCCGAGCTCTTTCGCGGCGGGGTCGAGAATCGCCTTGGTCTGCGCTTCCTGATACGCGCCGCCTTGCGATACGAACGTGATCTTGCCTTCTGCGAAAGCGGGTGCCGCGCCCGCGACGGACAACAGTAATGTCATCGCAAGCGGACGAACGGAAATGCGCGGACAGCGGAACCTTGCAATCTTCATCACGGCGTTTTCCTCGACAAAGGTTGAAGCAGTGGACCTGTTGCAGGTCGCGCGGTCCCGCCCGGTTTCACTCCGAGGCGGCGACGACGCGGGGATGATTCGAAATATATTGAGTCAAATAGGCGAGGGCAACGCCGCAATTGTTGGAGTGACCATGACCTGATGTTATGTCGTTCAGAAGATGACGTAGACCTTGCGCATGGTTTGATCGACTTCCCAGGTGCCTTCGGTATTGGCCGCGAAGAAGAGCGTATCGCCGCCTGCGAAGTGGACGGTGTCTTCGCCATCAGGCGTGAAGCGGCCGCTGCCCGCCAGAAAATGCATGACTTCCGCCTGCTTCACCGAACGGCGATAGGTGCCGGGCGTGCATTCGAATACGCCCGTATCGATTGCCTCGCTGCCCGGAATGACCTTCTGCACGCCCGATACCTTGATTTCCTGCGTGCCGGGCAGTCCGGCCGTGCCCCAGTCTTCGAGTCCTGCAATCGCCACGCTTTGCCTGATCTGCTGAACTTTCATCTATTGCTCCCGGTTGGGTTGTATGCGCCGTTCGATCTTGCCGAGCCGCACGACCGTCACGCCGGGCCGCAGTTGGCGTAATGAAGGCATCACGAGCATGCAGTCGTCGTACGGCGTTTGGACCGGATTGCCTTCTGACCAGCCGATGACGCTGCCCGCATCGGCAAAGACTTCGAGGCCGGTGTAATCGCCGGCGAAGCGAAAGTCCATGCTCGCCGCGACGACGGGTTGCGTCACGCGTACGACGAGCATTTCCGGCGGCGATGGCTGTATCCATCCTTCGGGCGCGTCGCTTTTGTCGATTACGCCGGATAGCACGAGAAAGCGCGCCGTCACATCGCGTGCGACCGTCACCGCGTTCGCTTCCCAATGCTGGCCGCATTCGATGAGCAATGCGTTCTTCGCACTCGATGCATCGCCGAAGCCTTCGTAATCGCGCATGCGGCGGCCTTCGGGATGCCCTTCGTCGCAGATGACGGTGGCCGGCGCGCCGAGCCGCGACGACAATTCGATGCCCTTGTCGAGCGGTCCCGCGACGATCAACGGCTTGCTTTTCTCGTGCATCGAGTGAAGATCGAGCAGCAGGTCGACGGTATCGATGACGGGCCGCATCGCGCGGGCGCGGCGCAGTTCGCTCGAATCGCGGGATGCGTCATCGAGCGCTTGCGCCGTCCACACGCGATTGAAGTCCTGATCGACGAAGCGCGACGCATCGGGCTCGCCGGCATCGAAACGGCGGTAGGCATCGACGTTCGCAAAGGCGAGGGTCAGCTTGCCCCGGCGCGGGCGCAGGTTTGCACCCAGCAGTTCATCGACGACGATCGCGCCGCACACTTCGTTGCCGTGCGTGAGCGCGTTGATCATCACATGTGGACCGTCGATGCCCGAATCGAACGTGTGCACGTACGGCACGCCCGTATTGCCCTGCTCGTGCGCGCCGATGTCCGGGAACGTGATCTCGATCGGATAGGCGTTCATTCGAGACCGCCCTGGCACAGATACTTGATCGACAGATAATCGTCGAGACCGTACTTCGATCCTTCGCGTCCGTAGCCGGATTCCTTCACGCCGCCGAACGGGGCGGCTTCGCTTGCAAGCGCGCCTTCGTTGATGCCCACGATGCCCGCTTCGAGCGAGCGCGCCACGCGGTCGATGCGCTTCACATCCTGGCTATAGAAGTACGACGCGAGGCCGAAGGGCGTATCGTTCGCGGCGCGAATGGCTTCCGCTTCATCGTCGAAACGGAAGAGCGGCACGACAGGACCGAACGTTTCTTCGCAGCTCAACTGCATGTCGGGCGTCGCGTCGGCGAGCACGATGGGCGCGTAATAGTTCTGCCCGATATCGAGCCGCTTGCCGCCCGTGAGCACGCGAGCGCCGCGCTTTACCGCATCGCTCACGTGGCGCTCGATCTTTTCGACCGCGCGCGCGTTGATCATCGGGCCGATCTGGGCTTCCGGATCGGTGGCGGGCGCGACCTTCAGCGCGGCGACGCGCTTCGCGAGCGAATCCGCGAAGCGGTCATACACGGACGACTGCACGTACACGCGATTAGGGCACACGCAGGTCTGTCCGCCATTGCGAAACTTCGATGCCATGAGACCCGCGACAGCGGCTTCGATATCGGCATCGTCGAACACGATGAAGGGCGCATTGCCGCCGAGTTCGAGCGACAGCTTCTTGAGCGTCCCCGCCGATTCGCGCGCGAGATACTTGCCCACCGGCGTCGAGCCGGTGAACGTGATCTTGCGCACGCGGCCGTCCTCGAGCCAGTCCGCCACCGCTTCCTGCGCGTTCTCGCGCGACGCGCTGATCAGGTTCAACGCGCCCGGCGGCACGCCCGCTTCATGCGCGAGCATGGCAAGCGCAAGCGCGGTGAGCGGCGTGTCTTCCGCCGGTTTGCCGATGACCGTGCAGCCGGCCGCGAGCGCCGGCGCGATCTTGCGCGCGATCATCGCAAGCGGGAAGTTCCACGGCGTGATGGCCGCGACGACGCCGACAGGTTCCTTCACCGCGCTCATGCGCTTGCCGCGCTGCTGCTGCGGAATGATGTCGCCGTAGATGCGCGTGGCTTCGTCCGCGAACCATGCGACGTAGGATGCGCCGTACATCACTTCGCCGCGTCCTTCCGCGAACGGCTTGCCTTGTTCGAGCGAGATGAGACGCCCGAGCGTATCCGCGTTTTCGACGATCAGCGCGTGCCAGCGATGCAGCACCGCGGCGCGATCCTTCGGCAACGCATCGCGCCACGCGGGGAACGCGCGCGCGGCGGCATCCGTTGCGGCGCGCGCATCGGCGGGGCCGCTGTCGGCGACCTGCGCGATGAGTTCGCCCGTCGCGGGATCGGTGACGGCGAAGCGTTTGCCGCTGGAAGCCGCGACCCACTTGCCGTCGATAAAGTTATCGGCGCGAATGAGATCGCTCAACTCGTATCGTTGCGTCATGTTGGTTCTCCGGAAACATCAGGCGAGCATTTGGGCAATCGCCGCGCCGACGTCCGCCGTCTTCGCCGCGCCGCCCAGATCGCCGGTTCGCGGGCCTTCCTTCAGCACCGCGGAGATGGCGGCGAGCATCGCGTCGTGCGCGTCGCGCTCGCCGAGAAAGTCGAGCATCATCGCGGCGGACCAGATCATCGCGATGGGATTGGCGATGCCCTTGCCCGCGATGTCCGGCGCGGAGCCATGAACCGGCTCGAACAGCGACGGGAAGTTGCGCTCGGGATTCATGTTCGCGGAAGGCGCGATGCCGATGGTGCCCGTGCATGCGGGACCGAGGTCCGAAAGAATGTCGCCGAAGAGATTGGTCGCGACGACCACGTCGAAGCGATCCGGATTCAGCACGAAGCGCGCGCACAGGATGTCGATGTGCTGCTTGTCCCACTCGACGTCAGGATACTGCTGCGCGATCTCGGCGGCACGCGCGTCCCACCACGGCATGCTGATCGAGATACCGTTGCTCTTCGTCGCCACGGTGATCGTCTTCTCGCGCTTCTGCGCCAGATCGAATGCGAACTTCAATACGCGTTCTGCGCCCTTGCGCGTAAAGATGGACGTCTGCGAGACGAACTCGCGCTCGGTACCTTCGAACGAAACCCCGCCCACCGACGAATACTCGCCTTCGGTGTTCTCGCGCACGATCATGAAGTCGATGTCGCCCGCCTTGCGATTCGCGAGCGGCGAGGGCACGCCATCGAAAAGACGCGCGGGACGCAGGTTGATGTATTGATCGAATTCACGGCGGAACTTGAGCAGCGAACCCCACAGCGAAATGTGATCCGGCACGGTCTGCGGCCAGCCAACGGCGCCGAAGAGAATGGCGTCGGCGTCCTGCAACCGGGCTTTCCAGTCGTCGGGCATCATCTGGCCGTGCTCTGCGTAGTAATCGCAGCTTGCCCATTCGATCTGCAAGTATTCGAGCGCGATACCGAAACGCTTGCTCACGGCATCGAGCGCACGCAATGCTTCGGGCATCACTTCCTTGCCGATGCCGTCGCCCGGAATGACGGCAATACGATAGGTGCTGGACATGGATTACTCCGCGTGAAGTTGATCGACGTGAAAAAGCACGCGCGTGCGGCAAGCGTGCGCGTGCGTTCGAAGAGAACCGGTAAGAGACGAGGCGTGCGCCTCAGTGCTGCGGCTGCGAGAAGAGCGTTTCGAGCGGATAGTGCGACTTCACGAACGACGTCTTGATGATGACGTAGCTGAAGTACTTTTCGATGCCGATGTCGCGTTCCAGCAGCCCTTCGATGATGCTTTGATAATGGCTCACGCTGCGCGTGACGAACTTGAGCAGATAGTCGTAGCCGCCGCTCGCTAAGTGACATTCGACGACCTCGTCGACATCCTTCACCGCATTGACGAAGTTGATGAAGTCTTCGCGGCGATGATCGGCGAGCGTGACTTCGGTGAAGACCACCTGCACGTCGCCGAGCTTCTCCAGCTGAATCTGCGCGCCGTAACCGACGATATACCCCGCTTTTTCCAGCCTTTTTACGCGAATCAGGCAAGGGCTGGGCGACAGACCGACGGCATCGGCAAGCTCCACGTTCGTGATGCGCCCGCGTTTCTGCAATTGCGCAAGAATGCGGAGATCGATGCGGTCCAGCTTGCTGTCGTTGCTCATCGTGGCGGGTTCGGTCGTGCATGTCGGCGGTCGATCGATGTTATCACGCGGCCGCGCGAGAACTGCATCCGGAAACGCCCTTCAATGCGGCGCGGACCTCGCTTGCTGCAAGCACGTCGTCGAGCGTTTTGGCGAGGCGCTCGAACAGCATGTCGAAGTTGGCTTGCGTGTAGCAAAGCGCCGGTGCGAAGCCGAGGATGTTGTCGCCGAACGCGCGAAACACGAGACCGTTGCGATACGCCGCTGCCGCGATGCGATCGGGCAGCTTGAGCGAGGCATCGAAGCCGCGCTTGCTCTCTTTGTCCGCGACGAGTTCGAGCGCGCCGAGCAGGCCGCGATGACGCGAATCGCCGACGAGCGGATGATCGAGCAGCGCATCGAGCCCTTGCGCGAAGCGCGGCGCTTGCGCCTGGCCGTTCGCGAGCAGGCCGCCTTCGTGATAGAGCCGCATGACTTCCAGACCGATGGCCGCGCTCACCGGATGCGCCGAATACGTATGACCATGACCGATCGGCGCGGATGCATCGCCGCCATCCGCAATTCCTTGATAGACGGCATCCGACATGAGCACCGCGCCCATCGGCGCATAGCCCGCGGTCAGGCCTTTCGCGACGGTCATCAGGTCCGGCTCCACGCCTTCGCCTTCGCATGCGAAGAGCGGGCCGGTGCGGCCGAAGCCGGTGATGACTTCATCGGCGACGAAAAGGATATCGAGCTTGCGGCACGCATCGCGCATCGCCTTCAGCCACCCGACAGGCGGCACGATCACGCCGCCCGAGCCCTGAATCGGCTCGCAGAAGAACGCGGCGACGTTGTCCGCGCCGAGCTCGGCCACCTTGGATTCGAGCGCTTGCACGGATGCATCGATGAGCGCCGCATCATCGGCGTAATCGTTGCGATACGCATACGGCGACGGAATGTGATGCTGCGTGCGCTGCGGCAGATCGAAGTTGCGATGGAACGCCGGCAGTGCGGTGAGCCCCGCGCCGATGGACGACGACCCGTGATAGCCGCGTTGCAGCGCGATGAAATGCTTCTTCGACGGGCGGCCCGTCGCGTTGTAGTAGTGCGTGATGAAGCGCAGCGCGGAATCGACGGCGTCCGATCCGCCGAGCGTGAAGTACACGTGCCGCAGCGACGCGGGCGCGAGCTCGACGAGTTTCGCCGCCAGTTCGATCGCGGGCTCGGAGCCGAAGTGGAAATAGCCGGTCGCATAGGGCAGCCTGGCCATCTGCTTCGATGCGGCCTCGACGATACTCGCGTGTCCGTAGCCGGTATTCACGCACCAGAGGCCGGAGAACGCATCGAGTAGCTGATTGCCTTCGATATCGCGCAGGAACACGCCATCGGCGGAATCGAGCACGGTGACGCCGCGCGCCTCGTGCGCGCGATAGCTGACGACGGGATGAATCAGATGCTTGCGGTCGGACTCGACGAGCGACTTGATCGACATGATGCGGCTTTCCTCTTCGCGAAGTGTTCGGAACGGCTGTTGACCGCTTTCATACTATCGGCAGGAAGGCATCGCGCGCATCGCCAAAAAAACCCCTAAAAAGTGCAAATGCGGCTTTTTTCGGTGGCCGCGCAGCATTTTGTGCTGCGCGGTTCGCACGACGCTTCAGTAGCCGCGCGTACGGTCTATCTCGCCGATCATGCGTTCCCCCGCGCGATGACGACGCAAGTTGTCCAGCACGACATCGACCGCGGATTCGGGACGCGTCGCGCTCGCGATATGCGGCGTGAGGCGAACACGCGGATGCGTCCATAGCGGATGCGTCGGCGGCAGGGGCTCGGGATCGGTCACGTCGAGGATCGCGGCGTGCAAATGGCCGCTATCGAGTGCATCGAGCAGGTCTTGCTGGATCAGATGCGGGCCGCGCCCGACGTTGATCAACGATGCGCCTCGCGGCAGCGTCGCGAAGACATGTCTGTTCATGACGCCGCGCGTCGCATCGGTGAGCGGCAGCAGGCAGATGAGAATATCGGTGCGGGCGAGGAAGGTGTCGAACGCAGCCTCGCCCGCGTAGCATTCGACGCCTTCTATCGCATGTTGCGAGCGGCTCCATCCCGCGCACGGAAACCCGAACAGACGCAGCGTTTTCAGCACCGCCGTGCCGAGCATGCCGAGACCCAGCACGCCGATGCGTCGCGTGGAAGCGGCGCGCACCGGCATCTCGCGCCAGATGCGCTCGCGTTGCAGTGTCGCGTAGTCGAGCAGATCGCGATGGAGGGTGAGCACCGCCTGCGTCACGTACTCCGTCATGCCTTCGACGATGCCCGGCTCGGTCATCCGCACGACGGCGACATGTTCGGGCACGCTCGACAGATCGAACTGATCGATGCCCGCGCCCACCGAGAAGATCACTTCGAGATTGGGCAGCGTCTGCATGATGTCGGCGGGCGGCTGCCATGCGGCGAAATAGCGGACAGCGGCTGCGTCGCCGATATCGGGCCACAAACGGAAGGGCACGTCCGGCGCTTTTTGCGCGAAATGCTGCGCCCATTGCCTGCCGCGTTCGGGATCGGCCTTATAGAGAATGGTCATGGATCAGCCGAGCCCCTGATTGATGATGGCGAACTGTGCGACGGAGGCATCCTGCGGCGGCGTGCCGTTGCGCGCCATCTTGATGACGGTATCGACGCGCGGAAGTCCGGCGGCTGCGAGCCATTCCGAAAGACCGCTTTCGTCGGGCGTGTCGATGCGCGTGAAGCGGTCTTCGTTACCCGCGAGAAGATGGGCGATAAGCGCCTGAGCGTGGCGAATGTGCTCGTCGTCGCCGGTGATGGCAACCACCGGACCGATTGCATGACCGCGCCCGAATTCCCGGATGAGCGCGAAGCCGAGCGTTTGCCCGTCGCGTTCGATCAAGACGCCTTGCGCGACCTTCAATAGCGCCGGCAACACGGCGCTGCGATCGAAGCCGCTAGCGCGCGATGCAAGCACGACGAGCGTGGGCGTATCATGCGGTTCGATTGCGCGGATGCGTTCGCCCCGCCGCAGATCGATCGAGGGCACGCAAAAATCGGCCGATTGATGCTGATTGACCGCGCCGATGCGCCTGAAGCCGAGCTTCGTATAAAGCGGCTCGCCGGCGGGCGTTGCGTGCAACACGGTGATGCGGCTGCCGAGCGCTTCGAGCAGCAGTTCCATGAGCCTGCGCCCGATGCCTTTGCCCTGGCTGTCGGGCGCGACGATGACCATGCCGAGCGATCCGCCATCGTCGCCGTGTTTCCAGCAGAGCGCCGTGCCGACGACGCGTTCGCCGTCCTGCGCGATGAAGCCCCCGCCGGCATCGAGCACGAAGCGCCAGTCGTCGGCGCGATGCGGCCATTTGACTTCGACGGATAACGCGTGTGCAGCGGGGATGTCGGCGGCGGTGAAGGGGCGGTAGACGACAGCGGATGTTTCGACGGCGGGCACGGTATGCTCCACGGTGGAAGATGCCCGTCACTTTCGCACGCGGGGCATGCGGCGGATAGGACGATCCTGCTGAGTCACGCAGCCGGATAGTGGACGGATGCACGTGCTCGAACGATCGCGCCTTGCGTGTGACGCGCTTCCTCGATGCGGCCATCGCCCATCACATGAAAGATGGTCTCGCCGTGCCCGAACTCGCTCGGGATGCGTTGAAGGATCCATACGGTTTCGACTTTCTCGGCCTCGATGAGCACGCCCAAGAGCGCGATATTGAACAGGCGTTACTCGTCACATTGGGATTCATCGGGTCGCGATGCGAGTCCGCCGGAATTGCTGGGCCAAACGCCTATGGCGCCCGAGCGACGTCATCCTCTCGTGCTCGGACGACACGAGAGAAGGCATGATGCAACCGGTTCAGCGGGCGGCCCGCTTGCCCAACGTCTCGGACGGCAGTTCCCCGAAAGCCTCCGCATACGCTATCGAGAAGCGGCCTAGATGGAGAAACCCGCAGGCGAGCGCGATATCTGCGATACGCGCGCGAGGGCCGGCCGCCAGCAGCGCAGCGCGGGCCTGTTCCATGCGGACCTTGCGCACGAACTGCATCGGGCTCATGCCGCGCGCATTCTGAAATCGCTCGCGCAACGTACGCGGCGATACGCCGGCCGCACGTGCGATATCGTCTAGCTGCAACGGCTCGCCTGCATGCGCACGGACGAACTCTTCGGCACGCTTCACGAACGCGGGCGCGAGCGCCGCGTGCGTAACCGGAGTAACCGGAGTAATCGGAGCAACCGGCGCACTGGGCAACGAGCACGTCAGCAGATCGATGAGCAGCGCTTCCATATGGCCGGCGATCTGCCCGTTCGAGCGGGCGCTCTCGAGGAGCGCCGGTGACCCCGTGAGCGCGCGCAACTGCTGCATCCATCCTCGAAGGGCTGGACTGTCGATGGATAGGCGCGGCGACAACAGTGCGCCGGCATCGTGGCTCGCTTTGCGGAAGACGTCGGCATCCATGCGAAGCACGAACTGCTCGCAATCGGGCGACAACCACGCGTCGAACGGATGACCCGGCGCGCATAGCACCGCATTGTGTTGATCGACGTCGAGCGTCGCGTTCAGCGTGCGCACCTGGGCATGCCCGCGCAGGCAGAACATCAGAAGATAGTAGCCGTCGACGGATTCGACGTCCACGCGCATGGACGTGCCGAACGAAATGGCGCCGAGGCCGAGCCGCCCCAGCTTCACGAAATCCATGTACGCAGGTCCGCGATCCTTCCCCGATGGCACCAGCACATGCGGCTGCATCACGCGCGAGATGAGATCGCGCGTCTCGTCGAGATCGCTCGATTCAAAGAGCCGATAGCTACGTAAGGCGTCGGGCGCGAAAAGAGTCGGGGTCATGGATACGGGTAAACGCAGGTCCGCACCGGGCCGTTCGCGGCTCGCGAGACCCGATGAATAAAGCCGCCGTTTTTGGATAGTACGTGAAAGAGCGGCGCTTTTGGTGGATAGACCCGCCATTTTGTCTCTCCAAAAATGCGCTGACACCGTGACGTATCGATTACGGCGCCCCCGCACAGGAGAACATCCGTGGAAACGGCTGAACTGGTATTTCGTCCTCAAGGTCCGACCGAGTCGGACCAGGTCCACTTTCCGCGCGACGACGGCTCGCGCGTGCCCTACAAGGTCTTCAGTTCTCAAGCGGTGTACGACCGCGAGCAGGAACGCATCTTTCGCGGTCCGACGTGGAACTTCGTGGCGCTGGAAGCCGAGCTCCCCAATGCAGGCGATTACAAGAGCACGTTCGTGGGAGATACACCCGTTGTCGTGACGCGGCTCGAAGACGGCGGGCTCGCGGCATGGGTGAACCGCTGCGCGCATCGCGGCGCGTCCGTGTGCCGCAAAGCGCGCGGTAACGCGACATCGCACACCTGCGTCTATCACCAGTGGAGCTTCGACAACAGCGGCAACTTGCTCGGCGTGCCCTTCAGGCGCGGCCAGAAGGGCATGACGGGGATGCCCGCCGACTTCGACCCGAAGAACCACAGCCTTCGCAAACTGCGCGTCGACAGCTACAAGGGCCTCGTCTTCGCCTCGTTCAGCGACGACGTTGCGCCGCTGCCCGATTATCTCGGCGCGGAAATGCGCCCGTGGATCGACCGCATCTTTCACAAGCCGATCGAGTATCTCGGCTGCACGCGTCAGTATTCGAAGTCGAACTGGAAGCTGTACTTCGAGAACGTGAAGGACCCGTATCACGCGAGCATGCTGCATCTCTTTCATACCACGTTCAACATCTTTCGCGTCGGCATGAAGGCACGTTCGATCCCGGACGCGACGCACGGCCTGCATAGCATCATCACCGTGACGAAGACCGGCGAGGATACGTCTGCGGCATACAAGCAGCAGAACATCCGCTCATTCGATGAAGGCTTCGCGCTCGAAGACGATTCCATTCTCGGCCTTGTCTCCGAATACGAAGAAGACACGACGAACCACATTCAGCCGATCTTCCCGCAACTCGTCATTCAGCAGATTCACAACACGCTGGTCGCGCGACAGTTGCTGCCGAAAGGGCCGAACAGCTTCGAACTGATCTTCCACTTCTTCGGCTATGCCGACGACACGCCCGAGCTGCGCGCGCTGCGTATCAAGCAGGCCAATCTCGTGGGTCCTGCCGGCTATATCTCGATGGAAGACACCGAAGCGACCGAGCTCGTGCAGCGCGGCACCGTGCGCGATGCGGATGCGACGTCGGTCATCGAGATGTCGCGCGGCAATCCCGATCAGCAGGACACGGTCATTACCGAAAGCCTGATCCGCAAGTTCTGGGTCGGTTATCAGAAACTCATGGGCTATTGAGCGGCGAGGCGACGCATGGAACAGATGAAGCTGTGGTTCGAACTGCGCATGTTGCAGGACCAATACATCAACGCGCTCGATAACGACAGGCTCGAAGCGTGGCCGACGCTCTTCACGGAGGACTGTCTCTACGAGATCGTGCCGAAAGAGAACGCGGACATGGGCTTGCCGGTGGGGATCATCCATTGCACGAATCAGAGGATGCTGCGCGACCGCGTGGTTTCGCTGCGTCACGCGAATATCTACGAAGAGCATAGCTACCGGCACATGACGTCCGGGCTTACCGTCACGCGCGACGAAGACGGCGTGATCGAAACGGAAAGCAACTACGTGGTGATTCAGACGCGCAGCAATGGCGAGTCGAACGTCTATCAGGCGGGCCGGTATTTCGACAAGGTCGTGCGCACGGCAGATGGCCTGCGCTATCAGGCCAAGCGCGTGATCTACGACACGTCGCGCGTGCAGACGCTGCTCGCCACGCCGATTTGAGGAGCGGAACATGGAACAACTGACGAATGCATGGCACGCCATCGGCAAGCTCGACGACTTCACAGAAGGCGAGCCCTCGGCGGTCGTCGCGAACGACAAGCCGGTGGCCGTGTTCCGTATCGGCGATGAAGTCTTCGCGCTGCACGACCTCTGCACGCATGGTCACGCGCGGCTGTCAGAAGGCTTCGTCGAAGATGGGTGCGTGGAATGTCCGCTGCATCAGGGGCTATTCGATATCCGCAGCGGTGCGCCGCGTTGCGCGCCGGTCACCGAAGCCGTACGCAGCTACCCGATTCGCATCGTCGATGGACGGGTCGAGATCCATGTCGAGTAAGCCCTACGTGATCGTCGGCGCCGGACATGCCGCGCGCCGTGCGGCCGAAACGCTGCGATTGCGCGATGCGGACGCGCACATCGTGATGATCGGTGATGAGCGTGCCTTGCCCTACGACCGGCCTGAACTCTCGAAGGCCGCGCTGCTGTCGGAAGAAGGCGAGCGCCGTATCTTCATTCGCGATGCAGCATGGTACGACGCGCAACGCGTCGATATGCGGCTCGGTATGCGCGTGGAGGCCATTGATCGCGCGACCAAACGCGCCGTTCTGAGCGATGGCGCGCGCATCGAATACGAGCGTTTGCTGCTGGCGACGGGCTCGCGCGTGCGGCCGTTTCCGGGTCATGTCGATGAGGGCGTCAAGCTGCACTATGTGCGCACCGTCGATGATGCCCGCGTGTTGCGCGCGGCGCTGCAGCCGGGCGCACGCGTGGCGGTGCTCGGCGGCGGCTTTATCGGGCTCGAAGTCGCGGCTTCTGCGATCAAGGCCGGTTGCACGGTCACGCTCGTCGAGCCTGCGGAGCGCTTGCTGATGCGCTCGATGCCGCGCGAAGTGGCCGACTTCCTGCATGCGCTGCATCGCACGAAGGGCGTGGACATGCGGCTTCGCACGAAGCCTTTGGCGGTGAGGCGCGGCGCGCAGCACGCAATCGTCGAGACCGATCGCGGCGATATCGATGCGGATATCGTGGTGGTGGGTATCGGCGTCGTGCCGAACGCGGAACTCGCGCAAGCGGCGGGGCTCACGGTCAACAACGGTATCGTCGTGGACGAGCAATGCCGGACCGATGATCCTTCGATCTTCGCGGCCGGCGAGGTCACGATGCACTTCAATCCGCTATTGAAGCGGCACGTGCGCGTCGAATCGTGGCAGGTCGCAGAGAATCAGCCCGCCATCGCGGCGGCCAACATGCTCGGCGCAGAAGAGCGCTACGCGGAAACGCCGTGGCTGTGGTCGGATCAGTACGACTGCAACGTGCAAACGCTCGGCATCTTCGATGCGTCGCATACGATGATTCTGCGCGGCGATCCGTCGGCGGGTTCGTTCTGCGTGCTTGCGCTGGATGGAGCCGGCGCGCTTGCCGCCGTCGCCGCCATCAACGCGGGCCGCGAATTGGGCGCGTGCAAGCGGCTGCTCGCGGCAGGCACGCTGCTCGACATTCATACCTTGCGCGACACGGCTGTTTCCTTGCGTGCGTTGCTCAATGCATGACAGAGAGTAGAGAATGAATCGTACGATCAACATCGAACGCATAGAAACGCGCCTCGTCGACTTACCGACGATACGCCCGCACAAGCTCTCCGTCGCCACGATGCACGGGCAGACGCTGATGCTCGTCAAGGTGTTTTGCAGCGATGGCGTCGTGGGCATCGGCGAAGGCGCGACCATCGCCGGCATGGCCTATGGGCCGGAAAGTCCCGAGTCCATGAAACTGGCAGTCGATGCGTACCTCGCGCCGGCTGCTATCGGCCGCGACGCCACACGCATACAGGCATTGATGGCGCATCTCGGCAAGCTCGTAAAGCTGAACCACTTCGCCAAGAGCGCGCTGGAAACGGCGTTGCTCGATGCGCACGGCAAGCGCCTCGGCGTGCCGGTGAGCGAACTGCTCGGCGGCCGCCGCCGCGATCGTCTGCCGGTCGCATGGACGCTGGCTTCGGGCGATACGGCGCGCGATATCGCGGAAGCCCACACGATGCTCGAAACGCGACGCCACAACATCTTCAAGCTGAAGATCGGCGCCAAGGCCATCGAGGACGATATCGCGCACGTCGCGGCAATCAAGCGCGAACTGGGCGATGCCGCGGCCGTGCGCGTCGATGTGAACATGGCGTGGAGCGAGACGCAGGCGGCGCGGGCTATTCCCGCGCTCGCGGATGCAGGCTGCGAGCTCGTCGAGCAACCGGTTGCCTCGCCGGCCGCTATGGCACGCCTCACGCGCCGTTTTCCGGTTGCATTGATGGCCGATGAAATACTTCAGGGACCGGACAGTGCGTTCGAGATTGCGAAGAACGATGGCGCTGACGTGTTCGCGATCAAGATCGAGCAGAGCGGCGGTCTCTTTGCGGCGCAGCGCGTGGCCGCTATTGCCGATGCCGCCGGCATCGAACTGTATGGCGGCACGATGCTCGAAGGCGCCTTCAGCACGGTGGCATCGGCGCATGTGTTCTCGACTTTCGCCAACCTGCAGTGGGGCACGGAATTGTTCGGCCCCTTGCTCATGACCGAGGAAATCTTGACGAAACCGCTTGAATACAGCGATTTCGAACTGACCGTACCCAACGGCCCGGGCCTCGGCATCGAACTGAACGAAGCCGTGGTCGAGCGCTTCACGCGCGATGGCCTCATGAAAGTCACCCGTTGAGAGGACAAGAGTGATGCTGTTCCATGTGCGAATGGATGTGAATATTCCGGCTGACATGCCTGCTCACGTCGCCGACGAGATCAAGGCGCGAGAAAAGGCCTATTCGCAGGGGCTTCAGCGCAGCGGCAAGTGGCGTCACATCTGGCGTCTTGCCGGAGAGTACGCCAATTTCAGCATCTTCGATGTCGAAAGCAATGCCGAGCTGCACGAGATTCTCACTGCGTTGCCGCTCTTCCCCTACATGAAGATTTCGGTGACGCCGTTGTGTCGCCATCCGTCGTCCGTGAGAGACGACGACGCTTGAGCATCAAAGACAAATTCCCATACGAACGGAGACATAAATCATGAGCGTCAAGGTATTTCAGAGCGATGAAGTGCAAGGCTTGCTGAAGGCGGCGGCGAATCTCGCGGGCGAGGGCGGCAATGCGCGCGCGAAGCAAATCACGCATCGCTTGCTGAGTGATTTGTTCAGGGCGATCGACGATCTCGACATGACGCCCGACGAGATCTGGGCTGGCGTCAATTATCTGAACAAGCTCGGTCAGGACGGCGAGGCAGCGCTGCTCGCGGCGGGCCTCGGACTCGAGAAGTACCTCGACATTCGCATGGATGCCGAGGACCGGGAGGCGGAGCTGAACGGCGGCACGCCGCGCACCATCGAAGGTCCGCTGTACGTGGCCGGCGCGCCGGTGCGGGATGGCGTCGCGAAGATCGACCTCGACGCGGATGAGAACGCGGGTCCGCTCGTGATTCGCGGCACGGTCACGGGGCCGAGTGGCAAGCCGCTCGCGAACGCTCTCGTCGAATGCTGGCATGCCAATTCGAAGGGCTTCTATTCGCACTTCGATCCGACTGGCGCACAAAGCGACTTCAATCTGCGTGGCGCGGTGGAGACGGATGGCGAGGGCAGATACGAATTCCGCACGCTGATGCCAGTGGGTTATGGCTGCCCGCCGCAAGGTTCGACGCAGCATTTGCTCAACGCGCTCGGCCGGCATGGCAATCGCCCCGCACATGTTCACTTCTTTGTGACCGCGGACAACTGCCGCAAGCTGACGACTCAGATCAATATCGAAGGCGATCCGTTGATCTGGGACGACTTCGCTTATGCCACGCGGGAAGACCTGATTCCGCATGTCGTCGAAAAGACGGGCGGCAAAGAGCTGGGTTTGAAGGCCGACGACTATAAGGAAATCGCGTTCGACTTCAGGCTAACGCCGCTCGTTCACGGCAAGGACAATCAGATCGTGCAGCGAAACCGGGCGTCGGTTGAGGCGTGACGGGCCGATCAAGAACCCCTGCCTTGCGCTGGGGTTCCGCTCTTTGCGTCGGTAGGCGTGCGGCGTCTATTCATGTCCGGACAGGCGCCGCCTTACTCCAACGTGAAGGTCGCTAACAAGAGTTGTAATGCATCATCGGTCGCTGCTTGTGCCGCATGCCGATCTGCATGAAAGTCCGAGGCCGCCTAATGCGGTCGACAGCCCCCCGTAAAGGAGGCGGACGCTCCAAACTTCAATAATGCGAACGTCGGTCGCATTCTTTGAACGGCCGCTCATCACCGGCCATGCCATTTCTCTCGCGTATTCCACTCAATCAAACATTCGAAGCGCCATCGTCGATTCGTTTCCCAAATACACGCGGCCGCAGCCCTGCATAGAACCATTCGACGAGGCTCACCACATCGAAGACCGGCAAGCCGAAGCTCTCGGCGATTAGCGCCGAATACGGCGCAAAATTGGCACACTCGTTGACGATCGCGCCCACTGCGGGATGTTGCTCAAGTAATCGGCCTGCACAATCGAGCACGTCTTGCGCTTGCTCATCGAAGCTCACGCGCCCCGCATCGTTCAACTGGTTTTGAAAGAAACATGAAGTGTCGGGCAAGCCAGCGACGGGCGTGGTCGGATCGGCATGCACGGCGACAAAGTGCGCCGCCGTCAGCGCCGACGACTTCGCGGTGAGCACGCCCACACGCCGATTGCCCGGCAACACCCTCGCCGCAAGCGGAATCTGCAGCAGGCTCGATGTTGCGACGGGCACCTTGCAGCGTGCCGCAATCTCGTCCTGGAACGCGGCAAGAAAACCGCAACTGGTCGCGACGCCATCGACGCCGAGACGCGCGAGCCGGTTCGCAGCATCGACGAAATGGTCGATGAGCGGGCTAGCCGCGCACCTGTCTCCCGCGGCGGCCGCCATCACCATCGGGCCGGTTACGCCTTCCATCAGCGCATATTGCACGGGAAAGCGCCACGTTGCGCCGTGACCGATATCGCCGGGCAAGCGCGCGAAGCCGGTGTCGAGCATCAGGATGCCGATGCTCACGCCATGCACGGTGCGAGGGCGCGCCGGCTCCATCAGTTGATGAAGCATTTGCAACCTGCAAGCGAGGGCGCGATTGGAAGACCAAGCGCCGCCATCTTCGCGCGATTGATGATCGCGACATAATCCTGAGCCTGCGGCCGATAGACCGCCAGCGCGGAGGGCTTCGCGCCATGCAGCATCTGCACGGCGAGATTTGCAGCGTGTGCGCCCTGCGATTCGTAGGACGGCGCATAGGCCACAGTAACGAGATTGCCCTTCCTGATGAGCTCGTGCTCGGCGCTAAGAATCGGCGTCTTCATGCGATCCGTCACTGATGCAAGCGCGGGCAGCGCCGATTGCACGAGATTTGATCCGATCGCGTAGAAAAAGCCGACGCGCGCCATTGCGGCGGCGCGCTGCGGCACGTCGATGGTCGCATCGACCGACGTGGCAATCATCGTCAGCTTCGCGCGCGCAGCGGCAGTCTTGAGACTCTTCACCGCTTCGACATCGTTCACTTCGCCCGCGTTGTACAGTACGCCGAACGATACCGCCGCCGGGAAGACGCGCTTCGCGAAAGCGAGCACGGCATCGTAGTCGGTGACCGTCGCGGTGCCGACGATGCGATCACTGCCATGCGCCCAGTCCGGCACGAGACCGGCGGCGACCGGATTCGTCACCTGCGCGAAGACGAGTGGGATGGAACGGTCCGGCACATTGCGCACCGATGCCTGCGCAACCGCCGTCGTCACCGTGAGGATGACAGCGGGATGCTTCGCGACGATCTGCGCCAGCGATTGCGGCACGAGGCCGGGCGTGAAGTTGGCGTCGCTATAGACGTATTCGGTGTTACTGCCTTCGACATAGCCTTGCTTCGCCATTTCGTCCTTGAAACCGGCGATGGTGCGCGAGAGCGCGGGGTGCGGTCCGAAGTTCGCGATGCCGATCACGGTGCGCGTCTGTGCACACGCATTACCCGTGTGCAGCAACGCCACCGAGAGCGCGAGGCCGCACAGCTTGCCCGTCAATCCAGGAAGAAAACGCATGCCGAATGCCCGAAGAGTTGGGTGCTTGCGATTGTGCGAATAAAGGCCCGCATGAGCGAGCCGACAAAATAAACAAACCCGAATGCCTATGTAATTGGCCGCGTGCCCTCGCATTGCGGGCGCATCGCCTGAAAGATGCACGTTCGAAGCGTCTCGATGCGGGATTTCACGCACGTTCGATGAAGCGTCGAAGGCAGGCGTGAGTCAAGCGAGCCTCAAATGAAGGATTTCGGTTCTAAGTTTTTTTATCGGATTGCCGGTTCGAGCGGCGGTTTCTAGTCTGCGGGGCGTGGCATTCAGCCATGCACTGCCGCTGCCTATCAACGCCCGACCTCACCACGCTCACGACCGCCTGAACGAGACGAGAACATGAAACGAATCTGCTCCACCATGCTGCTGCTTGCATCGGCCACCGCCGCACATGCGCAATCCGCGCCCGCCGACAGCAGCGTCACGCTGTACGGCGTGCTGATGGAAGGCCTCATCTACACCAACAATTCGCTCGCCGGAGCGTCGCTCTCGACGGCCAATGGTCCGAGCCGCTGGGGCATGCGCGGCGTCGAGAATCTGGGCGGGGGCTTGAGCACGGTGTTTCAGCTGGAAGGCGGCTTCGATCCGAACTCCGGAACATCAGCGCAGGGCGGTCGGGAATTCGGCCGTCAGGCTTATGTGGGTTTGCAGTCGAAGGACTACGGCACGATTACCTTCGGCCGCCAATACGACGTGACGCAGGACTGGCTCGCGCAATATTCGGCGGCATACATGTGGAACGGCTATGCCGCGACCGTTGGCGACAACAATAACTTCAACTTCCAGTTCCGCACCAACAACGCGGTGAAGTACGTGTCGCCGAATTATCGCGGCCTGCAGGGCGCGGCGATGTACAGCTTCGGCGGCGTTGCGGGCAGCTTCGGCAATCAGAGCGCGATGAGCTTCGGCCTCAACTATGGGAATGGCCCGCTGACCTTGTCGGCGGCGTACATGCACATGAACCATCCGGCGATAGCATCGAGCGAAGGGCTTTGGAACACGGCGCTGTTCGCGTCCATCTCCCCCGAGTCGCCGACGCTCGCGCTCGCGGTCTCGCCATCGAGCATGGAAATCTACGGCGCGGGGGGATCGTTCGTCGCGGGACAGACGACCTTCGGTCTGGTCGTCACGCATAGCCGATACGACGATCTCGGCGTCGCCGAACTGGGCCTTGCCAACGCACGCGCGGGCTATACGAACATCGAGGCGAACGTGAGCAGGTATATCACGCCGGCGTATCAGCTCTCGTTCGACTACACGTACACCTTCGGAAAGGTGCAACCCACGGATTTTTCTCCGAAGTATCATCAGTTCTCGCTGTTCAACAACTACTTCCTGTCGAAGCGCACCGCGCTTTACCTCGACGCCATCTTTCAGCTCGCCGCCGGCGATGCACAGCACGCGAACATCGAATACGCGAGCAGCGGCGGGGCATCGACGAGCAAGCGCCAGCTCGCGGTGACGGCGGGCATTTTCCACCGCTTCTGACCGCGTGAGCGATATCCCGCGCCCCTCCCGGAGAGACGCTTCCTTGCCCAACACCCTTTCGCCAGCGCCCCGCAGTGGGGCCGCGATATTCGCCGACGCATTGAGGGAATTCGAGGTGCCCGTCGTGACGTTCATTCCCGGCGAAGGCATTCTCGAACTCGTCGATGCGCTCGCCGTGCGCGCGCCCGCGATCCGTCTCGCGAGCTTCCGGCACGAAGCCGGCATGGCTTACGCCGCACAGGCCATCGGCCAGTCGAGCGGCCAGCCCGGCGTGTGCCTCGCGGCGCGCGCGCCGGGCGCGTTGAACGCGACGCTCGCCCTTCACACCGCGCACACGGACAGCGCGCCGCTCCTGATGATTGTCGGGCAGGCGGACATGCAGTACGCCGAGCGCGAGGCCATGCTTGGCCTCGGGCATTTTCATCAAGTGTTCGGCCCACTGACGAAATGGGTCGGACTGATCGAATCGGCGTCGCGCATTCCGGAGATGCTCGCGCGAGCGTGGCATATCGCCATGTCGGGACGTCGCGGGCCGGTCGTTCTCGTGCTTCCCGAGAACGTGTCGCGCGAAATGGCCGATGTCGCCGATCTGCCGCGTCCGGCGACGATCGCCGCCGCGCCCGCAGCGCAAGACCTCGCGCGCTTCACGACGCTGCTGGCCGAGGCGCGGCGGCCGCTCCTGATCGTCGGCGGAACGGGCTGGCAGGCCGCGTCGCTGCAAACGCTGACAACGCTTGCCCGCGCGCACGGCGTGCCCATCGCGACGACCTACCGCCGCCGCGATCTGATCGATCACGACGATGCCAACTTCGCGGGCGAGATCGGCCTCGGTATCGATCCTGCGCTGGCGGCGCGCATCGGTAAGGCCGATTGCATCGTCGCGTTGAATGCGCGTCTCGGCGAGCTCAACACGGTCGGCGCGGGCGCGTTCAGCGGCTTCACGCTGTGGACGCCGCCGCGTCAGGCCAACGTGCTGGTGCATGTTCATGCCGATGCCAGCGATCTCAACAATGCGTATCGCGCGGACCTTGCGATTCCCGCCGATGCCGACGCCTTCGTCGCCGCATGGGCCGCCGCCGCAAATGCGCCTGCTCCGGACGATGAACGCATCGCATGGGTCGGCGCAGCGCGTGCAGACCGTGTCGCGTTCACCCAGAGCGGACGATGTCCCGGTCCGCTCGATCTGCGCGCGGTGTTCGAATCGCTCGATGCCGCGTTGCCCCGCGATGCGCTCGTCGCGTCCGGCGCTGGCGCCTACGCGCTGTGGCCGCAGCGGTATTTGCGGCATCGCCTGCCCGGCACGCAACTCGGTCCGAAAAGCGGAGCGATGGGCTACGGCCTATCCGCAGCCATCGGCGCCGCGTTGCTCGATCCGGCGCGGCGAGTGGTCGCGATCGCCGGCGACGGCTGCTTCATGATGCACGCCGAAGAACTGGAAACCGCCGTGCGCCTCGGTTTGAACCTGCTCGTGATCGTAGTCAACAACCGCGCTTACGGCGCGATCGGCAACGCGCAGCGGCGGCTCTTCGACCGCGCCACGGGCACCGCGCTCGGCGTCATCGATTTCGCCGCCTTCGCGCAGTCGTTCGGCGCGCGCGGCGAAGCCGTCGACAGCACGGAAGCCTTCGCGCCGGCGCTGCAGCGGGCGTGGGCATCGAGCGGCGTATCGCTGATCGAATTGCGCGTTTCCTCCACTGTGACCAGGCCCGTCGATTGACGGCACTTCAAGGCAAACGATGAATCACTCTCTATCCGGCGGGCACGTCGCCGTGGTCGGCGCGGGCATCGCGGGGCTCACGGCCGCTTACCGGCTGAAGCAGGCGGGCGTACGCGTGACGGTGTTCGATGCGCAGAGCGTCGTCGGCGGACGCATGGGCGACCGGCGCAGCGGCGATCTCGTCTACAACAGCGGCGCGCGCCTCGTCTATCCGTTCGGGCAGGCTTTCAATCGTCTCGTCGACGATCTCGCGTTGCACGATGCGCTCGTGCCGCTGCATCGGCTGACCGCGCAGTGCAAGTCGCCACAGGGCGAGCACACTATCGAACTGATGCCGTCGCCGCGCTCGCTCGCGACGCCCGGCCTGGCCGCCGGCGAACGCGTGCGCCTCGTGGCTCACGCCATCGCGATGCTGCGTGCGAAGAAGCAGGTCGACCCCGACTGGGCGACGAGCGCGCTCGCCGTCGATGCGCGTCTCGACGACATGACACTCGCCGCGTATATCCGCCAAACGCTCGGACCGAACGTGCTCGCGCGCATGGTCGAGCCGGTTTTCCGGGCGACGCGTAGCTTCGATCCCGAAGAGTTGTCGGCGCTGTTCTATGTATCGACGGTGCCGCATATGGTCGGGCAGAGCACGGTGAACACGCTCAAAGGCGGCATGGGCCGCCTCTGCCACGCGCTCGCAGCGCAACTGGATGTGCGGACGGGCACGCCGGTGCGCAAGATCAGGCGTCGTGCGGATGGCGTCGAACTCGCGCTGCAGAACGGAGAGCTGTTCCGCGCGGACTTTGCGGTGTGCGCGGTCGAGGGGTCGCTCGCGAAGGCCATCGTCGATAGCCCAACGCAAGCCGAAAGCCGGATGCTGGATGCCGTGCGCTACAACTCGCTCGGCGTCGTTCACTACGGTTTTTCAAAGCCGCTGCCGCCGATGATGCAGTTCGCGATGCGCGGCCTGCCGGGACGCATCGCCACGTATCAGCAGTTGCCCGCCGCGCCGGCGAGCGGGCGGCCGCTCACCCAGATCTACTGCCAGCTCACGCCCGAAGCCGCACGGGAGGCCGTGCAGCGCGGCGTCGAACATGAACTCGACGTCCTCATACGCGATGAATTGCGCGCCTACATTCCCGACTTCGACCGGCATGTGGTAGCCGTCGCGAATCAGTGGATCGCGCGCAAGCTGCCGGTGTTTTCGCCGGGCTACGGCGCGCGCGTGAATCAGTTCTGGCGCTGGCAGGAGCAACGCGCGAACGAGCGCTCGGAAGAGAGCGCGCCGCCTGTCGTCTATTGCGGCGACTGGCTGTCGCAAGCGCTGCTGACGGGCGCCTGCGCGAGCGGCGAGCGCGCCGCGCGGATTCTCATCGAACGCATGCGCGCAGCCGTGCCGCGCGTGGCCGCCTGAAATATAGGCAAAGCGGCGCGAGTTGTAGCGAAACGGCAATTGCACCGCCCGCTTTAATGTCGCGCAAATCAACGGTGATAAAAATACCGTCGAGCCGCCGTCCGCTCCCGTCGCGGAGCGCCGAACCCGATACCGGAACACACCATGAAAGAACGCTTCAGCACGAGCGCACGCTCGACGAACCGCACGTTGTCGACAGCACTGGGCGCATTCTGCGCGGCCGTGTTCGCCGTGACCGCGCTGCCGGCCGCGGCGGACCCGACCGTCATCGGCATTGCCAACCTCGGGCCGCATCCGTCGCTCGAAAAGACCATCGACGGCTTCAAGCAGCAGATGGCGAAGGAAGGCTATGTCGAAGGCAAGAACGTGAGCTATGTCTATAGCGACGCCAACTTCACGCAGGCGCTGATGCCGCAGATGTTTTCGCAGATTGCCGCGAAGCATCCCGCGCTCATTCTGACGGTGACGACATCGGTATCGCAGGTGGCGCGCTCCGCAGTGCCCGATGCGAAGACGCCGCTCGTCTTCACTGAAGTCACCGATCCGGTCGCGGCGGGCCTCGTGCCGGGCTGGAAGCAGGGCGGCGATCGCTTCACGGGATCGTCGGACCTGCAGGATTTCGATGCCGTGCTCGCCTTCGCCAAGAAGGCGTTCCCCGGCGTGAAGTCGTTCGGCACGCTCTACAACCCCGGCGAGGCGAACGATGTCGTGACGACGAAGGCGCTCGAAGCCGCGGCGCAGCGCGCGGGACTCACGTTCAAGGCCGTCAGCGTCGATACGGTCAACGACATCACGCAGCGCGCGCAACTCTTGAAGGGCGTGGGCTTCGTGTACATCACTGGATCGAATCTGGTGCAGTCCGCCATTCCCGCCGTCGCCGCAAGCATGCAGCGCCTGAAGATCCCGGTCCTGAGTTCGGAGACCGAGTTCATCAAGCGGGGCATGGCGACCGCGTCGTATGCGGTGTCGCTGGAATCGGTCGGCGCGAATGCCGCAAAGCTTGCGGGCCGCGTGCTGAAGGGCGAGAAGACATCGGCGTTGCCGCCCGCATTGCCGACGCAATCGGACTACGTCACGCAGATCAGCAAGAGTCAATATCAGGCGCTGGGGTTGACGGTGCCCGCCGCTTTCGAGGATTGCAAATGCTTCATCAACTGAACGGACGCCACCGGGCCAAGGTAACGACGATGCGCGAGCGCCACATTCCCATGCTGTCGGCCGAGAAAATCTGCAAGACATTTCACCCGGGCACCGTGGATGAGCGCATCGCGTTGTCGGATGTATCGCTCAAGCTGTTCGCTGGCGACTTTGCTGTCGTCGTGGGTGGCAACGGCGCGGGCAAGTCCACTTTCCTGAATCTGCTCGCGGGCGAAGTCACGCCCGACAGCGGCGCGATCGTGATCGACGGGCGGGACGTGACGCCGCTGCCCACGCACAAGCGCGCGCGGCATATTGCGCGGGTGTTTCAGGACCCGGCGGTCGGGACCGCCGCGGCGCTGAGTCTCGAAGAGAATCTCGCGGTGGCGAACCGGCGCGGCCTCAAGCGATCGTTCGGGCTCGGACTCACGAGCGCGTTGTCGAAGGAATTCTGCGACCGTATGGCGTCGTTCGATCTCGGGCTGGAAAAGCGCCTGAAGACCAAGGCGTCGCTGCTTTCGGGCGGCCAGCGTCAGGCATTGTCGCTGTTGATGGCCGTGCTGCAGCGCCCCGAACTGCTGCTGCTCGACGAACACACGGCCGCGCTCGATCCGCGCACGGCGGCCATCGTCATGCGTGTGACCGAGCAGGTCGTGCGCGAGCAGAGCCTCACGACGATGATGGTCACGCACAACATGCAGCACGCCATCGACTTCGGCAATCGCCTGATCATGATGCGCGACGGACGCATCGTCGGCGATTTGAGCGGCGACGCCAAGCGCGCGATGACCATCGAGAAGCTGATGGCCTACTTCAACGAGGAGCCGGCGACGGCCTTGACGGTGAACGCATGAACTTCCTGAGCGGTTTTGTCGATCTGGTCCCGGTCGGCCTGATGCAAGGGCTGACCTATGCGTTGATCGCGATTGCGATCATGATCCCGTTTCGCATCCTCAACTTTGCCGACATGACGGGCGAGGGCGCGTTTCCGTTCGGCGCGTGCGTGTGCGCGAAGCTGCTGATGCTCGGCCTCGATCCGGTGATGGCCCTGCTCGGCGGTGCGCTGGCGGGCTTTCTCGCGGGAGTCGTCACCGGCTATATCCACGAGAAGGCGAAGGTCAACACGCTCCTATGCGGCATTCTCGTGTTGTCGATGCTCTACTCGATCGATATCCGCGTGATGGGCCAGCCTAACGCCGCACTGTTCGCGTTCCCCAGCGTGTTCTCGTGGCTTCCCGGTGATGGCGGCGGCTATCTGCCGCGTATTGCGATGCTCGGCGTGATCGACGTGGCGATCGCCGCGTGCGTCTTGTGGTTCCTCGGCACGGAGCATGGACTCGCGATGCGCGCGATCGGATCGAGCGCGTCTATGGCGAAGGCGCAGGGCATCAACGTGAAGGTGTACACGCTCGTCGGGCTCGGCCTGGCGAATCTGTTTGCCGCGATGGGCGGTGCGATGCTCGCGCAGAATCAGGGGTTCGCCGATGTGAACATGGGCTTCGGCGTGCTCGTGAACGGACTCGCTGCGCTGCTGCTCGGCGAGGCGGTGATCGGCAATCGCTCGATGACGCGGCAGGTGATCGCGCCGGTCATCGGCTCGATCATCTACTTCCAGTTGATCTCGGTCGTGCTCGCGCTCGGGTTCCAGCCGTCTGACCTCAAGCTCGTGACGGCGCTATTCGTGCTCGGCACTTTGCTGTCGATGGCGACGCGCAAGAAGCGCGGCGCGTCGAAGAAGAAGCTGGAGCCGGTGGGCGCGAAGGTCTGACGCTGCAAACGTTCCAGAAAAAAAGGGCCGCCCGGAAGATTCGAGCGGCCCTTTTGCATTGCGCCTCGATCAGCGCAAGCCTTGCCAACGTGCGTAGGCGTGATCGTCGTTGAGGCCGAACTGATCGATCACGCGCTGCACCGTGTAATCGACCAGTTCGTCGATGCTGCCGGGCTTCGCATAGAACGACGGCAGCGGCGGCATGACGACACCGCCCATCTGCGTCACGAGCGTCATGTTGTTCAGATGCGCCAGGGTGAGCGGCGTTTCACGCGCGAGCAGCACCAATTTGCGCCGTTCCTTCAGCGTGACATCGGCTGCGCGCGTGACGAGGTTGTCGTCGAGACCGTGCGCGATGGCCGCAAGCGTCTTCATCGAGCACGGCGCGATGACCATGCCGTCATGCTGGAACGATCCGCTCGCGAGCGTCGCGCCGATCTCGTTCGGCTCGTGCCACTGGTCGGCGCGCGCACGCATTGCGTTGCGATCGAGCGCCATCTCGTCGTGCAGCGTAAGCCATCCGGCGCGCGAGACGACGAGATGCGTTTCGACCGCGCGTTCGCGCAGCGCCGCGAGCAGACGCACGCCATAGACGGCGCCCGTCGCGCCCGTGATCGCAACGACGATACGGCGCGGGCGGGGGGGGCGCCTCCCCCCCCCCCCCCCCCCGCCGGGGGGCGCTTGTTTTTTATCACCATCGGTTTCCCCCCCCCCAAATCCATTGGGTTGGCCACGGGCTAGG